>NZ_ASPS01000053.1:0-461305 GCF_000517865.1 Paenibacillus sp. FSL R7-269 | reverse complement strand
CTCTCCTCTTTGCTTGTCACACGAATCGCTACAATTCAAGAGGAGGGGGTGCTCCGGCTTTGGTTATTTCACGGATTCAGGTCTTTTTATATATAGATAAAAGAGAACGAACGAGCTAAACTAACTTAGTATTACATAATTCCAAAATATAGGAGGTAGTCGAATGTTTAAACCTGTTAATGTCGTTGCAAGTGGCAGTGTCTCACCTATGTTTTGCATAACATGCGATGCAAGAGACAAATGCGTAGATTGTGATGCTTTTGACTTTATTTGTGGAAACAACGAGAGTGGTTGGTGTATTCGTAATGATGGGGATTGATTGAATTTTCATCTATAAACAAAAGAAAGTCTAAGAAGCAATTCTTAGGCTTTCTAATATTTTGAGAAGGAAGTGAAGTTATTAATGTTTAATAGTCCAATAAAAATTAAAGCTGTAAAATTTTTTGAAGAGCAAGATAATTTATATCTATATAATGTTGAGAATAGCGGGATATTTCAAGTCGATGACACAATAGTAGATATTTGCAACAGTGACGGGAAAACTATTGAAGAACTTTACCAACTTCTAAAAAATAATTATACCATGGAAGAGTTAAGTGAATTACTTACTACGCTAGAGAAAGCAGGAGTTTTACTTGTGCAAGATTTAGTGGATGACATTAATACAGATTCCTGTGCTTGTACAAAAGAGACAAACGGGGTCTCTTCTCTGATTCTTATGCTGGTTCAAGAATGTAATCTGAGATGTTCTTATTGTTATGGTGTTAATGGAGAATACAATGACCGTGGCAGGATGGACATGGATACAGCTACCCAAGCTATAGATTTTTTATTTAATCAAGCTTTGGAGGAAGAACTAAGCATTTGTTTTTTCGGTGGAGAGCCATTACTTAATTATAAACTCATTCAGGATATCATTCCTTATGTCCAAAGCAAAGAAAAACTAACAGGGAAAAGAGTAAGGTATAGTATGACCACCAATGGAACCTTGCTTACCAAAGACGTTGTTGACTATTTAATGGAGCATCAGGTAGCAATACAAGTGAGTCTGGATGGAGATCAGAAAACTCATGATTTTAACCGCTATTTTCAGAATAAAGAAGGCAGCTATGATCTTATTCTTAATAGGACTGAGAAATTAAGAAAGAATGGAATGATCTCAGCGAGAGCTACTGTCTCACCGGTTCAACTGGATATTACCTATACATTAAAACATTTAAATGAAATTGGATTCCGAAATGTTGCTATGTATCCTGCAGTTCAGATGCTTGATGTTAAGGATTATGAGGATTACTCACTTGAATTCACCAAACTGGTAAATTATTTTGAGACTTTAATACATAGTAAGGAGTATAAGAAGGCTCGGGAAATCTCAAATATATATAAATATCTAAGAAGGGTTCATTCATCTTCCAAACGGCATTATTATTGTGGGGCTGCTTCCCATATGCTAGCTGTTGATGTTCATGGAGATTTGTATCCATGTCAAAGATTTGTTAGTGAAAAAAATTATTCTCTAGGAAATGTGAATGAAGGAGTTTCCCGCCTTAGGGAGAAGGAAATATTAAATGAATTTAGTCTAGAAGAAAGAACAAAGTGTAGGGAATGTTGGGCAATTAACCTATGTGGTGGAGATTGCCCACATGAAAATTTAAAGAACACTGGAGCTATAGAAGATCCGCTAGAAATTTCCTGTGAGTTTACTAGAAGTGCAATAAATGATTGCATCAGATTATACTTGAGGTTGGACGAGGAGGATAAAGATAAATTGTTTAATAACAAGATGATAAAGGAGGAAGAAATGATTGTCAGTTGAAGTGGAAGCATTGAGTAAAAAATACGGCAGTAATCAAGTCATTAATCAGTTAAGTTTTCAAATTAATAAGGGGATTTTTGGTTTGCTTGGTGATAATGGTGCTGGTAAAACTACCTTAATGAAAATTCTAGCAACACTGCTAGGGTTTAACGAGGGCGATGTAAGTATGTTTGGATATTCGCTAAGAAAAGAGCCTGATGCAATTCGTGCCATGTTAGGATATCTTCCACAAAGTTTTGACTTTTTCCCTGATGCAACAATCATTGAATCCATGAATTATTTTGCTGCTTTAAAGGGGTTAATAGGTCAACGAAGAATACAGGAAGAAATTTCACAAAGACTAATTGAAGTGGGTCTTGAAGAACATGCTCATAAAAAAATCAAGCAACTTTCAGGCGGTATGAAACAACGATTTGGTATCGCTCAAGCTATGTTAAACCTTCCCCAGTTGTTAATTATTGATGAACCTACGGTGGGGCTTGATCCAAAGGAGCGAATTGCTTTTAGAAACTTGCTTCACAGTTTTTCGGAAGATCGCATTGTATTGTTATCTACGCATATTGTACCGGATATCTCAAGCACCTGTGACAATGTACTTATTTTAAAGAAAGGAAGCTGTCTTTATAATGGGAGTGTTGATGAGGCTATCCATAAAGTGGAAGGGAAAATATGGTTAGTTGAAGTGGATAAAAGGCAGTTGCAACAATTAAGTAATGAAAGCCGTATCATATCTGTTGTTAGGAAAAGGGGGTTAATGCAAGTTCGTTTGCTAGATAATAGTCCTCCAGAAAAATATGGGGAATATACACTAGAGACTCCAAACCTGGAAGATGCTTATCTGTATATATCCGATAATGAGAGGGGGCCTTAATAGAGTGAGGGAGGTGAAAGTTTTAGTTCGATTTGAAATACTGTTGTTAAAGAAAAATTTATTATATAACATTTTGGTTTTCCTGATCACTTTTTTGATACCTATGTTTCTGTATTTATCTACCGGTACAAAGGATAAAGAAATGTGGGTATTCTTGTTGCACGGACAATTATTTTTCTGTATTTTAGCAATGCCAATTCTATATTCTTTTCTTTATGACGATGATAAGCAAGCGATGATCTATTCAACCATTATTCCTAAATTGCATTCAAACTACCTATATCTTGTATGTAAAGTTTGTGTTTTGTGGGGGATTATCTTTCTGTCACAATCCAGTTGCTTAATCCTTATTCTCGGAGGTCATGTGTTATTTTATGGAGTCAACTTTTTTGATTTAATACTTCCGTTAATTTACACCTCGTTTACGACAATTGGTATATCCGTTCAAATTGCTGCTCTTTTGAGCTTATTATTAAAAAAACAAGTATACGTAAATATATTTAATATTATTTTTCTTGTTATAGGGATGTCAGTGAATTCTCCGGCCTTTTCGATATGGTTTAACCCGGATTGGATTACCAGTCATTTTTTTGACTCGTCTTTTTTTGTAGGAAGAACTTTTATATTGTGTATTGCATTAATTCTAATGTATTTTAGCAATCGTCTGTGGAAAGCAAGGGGGAGATTATGAACTTAAATCTAATACGATTTTGGTTGCTTCTTTTCTTTGGCAAGGCCAATACAGGAATATACCTGTTTTCTTTAATGGTAATAGTATATTTTAATTTTCAAATGAATGAAGATTTAATTTTGAAAATTAGCCTGGATTTATTATTTATTGCTTTGTTTGCACTGCAAGCGGCTAATTTAAGCAAAAGATATCAAGCAGAGCAATTTGTATTTTTGTCAATTATCTCTACCAATCGTAAAATTTTTAATCAAGGAATTGTAGCAGTAATCATAACTTCACCTGTGATAATAATAATATGGGTCACATTACGTATCTGGTTTGGGGATGTTCCAGACTTTAATATTGGGCTTATTGCCCTTTTTTCCGGCCTTTTTGCTGTTGTATCAGGTCTTTTGGTAGGAGAAGTAATCCGCAAGCATGGTTTAGGAATACTGGTTCTGATTACTTTATATTTAACAATTGGATTAATTCCATGGACGCTACACGAAAAATTCAGATATGTATCTCCAGTGCTTAATATTTACAATCCCTACCTAATAAACTTTAGAAATATTATATCGATTTTTGCTGCGGTTCTATTGTTTTATGGAATGGCAACTATATTTTCGTATCGTCGAGGAGGTGGGAAGAAAAGTCTGATTACGTGGTTAACCGTTGGAATTGCGTTGTGTCTATTTAGTGGCATACGTATCTATGAATATACGCATGATAAGCGGCTCGAAAGTAATGAATTTAATATTATAAAAATTGGAACAACACAGGTCCATTACAAAGGAATGAGTAGGGATAGGGCTGAGAAGTTCGGTGTTGTTATAGATTATTTATACAATTTAGCTGATGGGCTTCATATAGCTCCAAAGCGCTACTCTTTAGAAATTACTCAACGTTATGCTGTATCCTCTATTGAACCAAAAGTCATGATGAAGAATCGTGACCAATTGATCATTAACATATATTCTAACAAACTGCTAGATTTTAATTATGGATTTGACTGGGTAAGCAAATGGATAGATTACATATTAACTAATGATACGGATACTTCAAAGGATAATATTAATCTCTTGAAACATCAAATGATCAAAAAAACACTTGAAGAAAACCCAATGAATATCTATACGGAAAGTCGTCGTCAAAAACTTACCATTAACGATTGATTTAGTGCGAAATAATGGGAGAAGGTTAAGCTTTGGAGGGTAATATGGATGGGATCAATATCAAAACTATATTTGCATCATTTCGGTACTGGCCGGAACTTGGGAAATTATTATGGAGGGCAAAAAGAAGTTATTTTTCATTAATTATTTTTTGTTATATAATCAAAGGTTTCTTACCAATAATAAATCTTTTTTCCATTCAATTTTTAGTGATGAAAATCGAAGAGCGATCATTCAACGTGATGATATACCCAATTCTGCCTTTAATTTTTGTTCTGATTTGTAGTCTCTTTGTTACGTCTATTCTTGAACACTTTGAAAAGTTATATCAGCTATTATTAATAAACCACTTGCAAGTTTCAATAGTAACAAAAACCTCTGATTTTATGCTTCGTGATTATGAAGATCCTGAAATTCATAATCAACTAAGAAGAGTTATGCAAGATTCGATAGACCGGCCCATCCAAGTATATAAGGTATTAATTAATCTTATAAGCTCAATTATTACTTTGATTTCTAGTATTGTTATTATACTGAATTTCAAGTGGTGGTTAGTGATTATTCTTCTTGTGTCACCTTTATTTTCATTCTATTCGTTATTGAAGTTCGCACAAATTCAATATATTTCAAAAAGAAAAAGATCTCCATTGCAAAGGAAAGCAAGTTATATTAATTTTTTGTTAACGAATGATAAGGCATTCAAAGAAATTAAACTATATCACTTAAATGACTATTTAAGTATTAGGTACAAAGATATTTTTAATAGATTTTATAAGGAGGATAAAGACCTATCAAAAAGACGAACAGTTTTATATCTATTCTTTCAAATAATTAGTACTCTTTTTATCTCGATAGTTCTTTATATTATTGTATATGTGTCATTTCAAGAGAGTCTACTCTTAGGTAGTATATATGGTTTGGTACAAGCAGTATTGCTTACAAACCAGAATATTAATGCTATCTCTCAAGGATTAATTTCCTTGTGCGAGAATAATTTATACTTGGATGAATTATTCTCATTTCTAAATAAAAGTAAAAAAAGTTATGAAAATATACTGTTAAAGCAGAGTTTCGTTAAAATGGATAAAATAGAAAGCATAGAGTTTATAAATGTCTCCTTTATTTATCCTGGTCAAACAGTTTACGCGCTAAAAGACCTCAATTTCAAAATACAAACAAATGACTCTGTTGCATTTGTTGGAAGAAACGGATCGGGGAAATCAACGATAATTAAATTAATGACAGGCTTATATGATGATTTTACAGGTGAAATATTAATTAATTCAATATCAATACATAATTATAGTAAAGATACATTATACAAAAAAATTGGTGTTATATTTCAAGATTTTATCCAATTTGATTTTACTGTTAGAGAAAATATTGGGTTTGGTGACCTCGAAAAGATGGATAATACCTCTAAAATATGGAATTCGGCCCAACTTACTGGTGCAGATGAACTAATTAAAAGTTTCCCCAATCAAATAGATCAACAGCTAGGTAGAAATTTTGAAGGTGGGGTTCAAATTTCTGGTGGGCAATGGCAAAAAATAGCCATATCAAGAGCTTTCTTTAAAGATGCTGATCTATATATTATGGATGAACCAAGCTCTTTTCTTGATCCGGAATCGGAAAAACAAGTATTTCTGCAATTCCAAAATTATATAGAAGGGAAGATAGGTGTATACATATCGCATAGGTATACATCTGTCTTATATGCTAATAGGATTATTGTGTTAAATGAAGGTCAGGTAGTAGAATGCGGAACACACCAACAATTAATTGTTAAACGAGGGATTTATTATAAACTATTTTCTGATGAAGCAGAAGCCTTTCAAAGAGAGCGAGCAATTCAGGGGGAAATACTCACGTGAATTTCACTAAAAAGGAGCCATCCCAGCAACTATTTCATGGCTGTTGGGATGGCTCCTTTTGCATCACAGGTTGACAAAACCTATTCTCCACACTCTTACTACCCCTTCACCGCACCCGCAGTGAGTCCGCTAACAATGTACTTTTGGCAGAAGATATACAGGATTAGCACGGGAAGGGAAGTTAACACCAGGTCTGCGAAGATCAGATTCCAGTCCCGGCTGTACTTGCCGTAGAAATTGTACACTGAGAGCGGCATCGTCCAGTCCGAGCTGTCCGTCAGGAAATAGAGCGGAATGGTAATGTCGTTCCAGACGGACATGAACACCATAATCGCTACGGTGGCGTTCACTGGGACGATCAGCGGGGTAACGATCTTGAAGAACACATCGAATGTATTCGCCCCCTCCAGAAAAGCTACCTCATCCAGCGCCTTCGGAATAGACCGGATGAATCCGCTGTACAGAAACACGCTGAACGCCGTATTCAGCGAGGCGTAGATCAGGATGACGCTGGTGATGCTGCCGTAGAAGCCCATCCACTGCACGACACGGATCGTGGTGATCGTGGACATCGGCGCGATCAAGCCCATGAAGAAGAACATGTACAGGAAATTCGACCACTTGGTCTCCCGGCGCACCAGAATGAAGGAGGCCGCTGACGAGGTGAAGATATTCAGAATAGAGGAGACGCCGGTAATCAGCATCCCGTTCAGGAACGCGCGTCCCAGTCCCCCTTCACGGAAGACCGTTGTATAGTTGGAGAAGTTCCACTTCTCCGGGAGCCGCAGGGAGAACTTCAGCACCTCGGCGCTGGTCATGAAGCTTCCGAACAGCATAATCAGCAGCGGCAGGATAATCAGCAGGGAGGCCAGGATCAGCAGCCCTTCGACTACATAGTTGCGCCAGGCCATTTTACGTGAAAAGCTCATTATTCCGATACCTCCTTACGCCGCATGAAGATCAGCAGGGGAATGGCAATGATTGTTACGGCAGCGAACAGCAGGGTGTTGACGGCTGTGCCCAGCCCCCAGCTTCCCTCTCCGAACGAGCGCAGGATGATCGTACCTACCACCTGGGAGGCGTTGCCGGGTCCCCCGCCGGTGAGGACGAATACCTCGGAGAACACCTTGAGGCCGCCGATCAGGGTGAGCATCAGATTGATGTTGATCGCAGGGAGCAGCAGCGGAATCGTGATGCTGCGGAAGCTGCGCCAGGAACCGGCACCGTCAATGGTGGCGGCTTCATAATATTCTTTGGAGATCGACTGGAGTCCGGCCAGGTAGATCGCCATTTGGAAGCCGGTATGCTGCCAGATGGACACAAAGGCTACGGTCCAGATGACAATCGCCGGATTGGTCAGCCAGGCCTGGCTCAGCGAAGGCAGGCCCACAGCTTCGAAGATGCGGTTAATCGTTCCGTCGGAGCGCAGCATGGGCGTGAACACAATGCTAATAACCAAAACGCTTAGGATCGACGGAGAATAAAAAATAGCCCGCAGCAGATTTTTGGATTTTAGCTTCATGTTCAAGCCGACCGCAAGCGCGATGCCGAGCAGATTTTTGCCGAGCACGGTAACGATGGCGAAGATCGCTGTATTTTTCATAGCAAGTAGTAGTGTTCTATCTGTGAAAATCCGTTCAAAATTGTCCCAGCCGATGAACTTGACTGCTTCCCGGTCCAGCCGCCAGTCGGTGAAGGAATAGAAGAGTCCGGTTAGCGCAGGCAGCACGAAAAACACAGAATAGATCAACAGCGCAGGCCAGATCAGGTAATACGAGTATAGTCTCTTGGATACTTTCATCTCTTCACACTCCTCTATAGCCAGGAACAGAATAAAGCCCCGGACGGACTTTATTCTGCCTGTTGTAATGGTTATCCGCTCTAATTAAAAGCCCTCTACGCCTTTGTCCTTCATTAGCTGGCTGAATTTCTCATCCCAGGCCTTGAGTACGCCCGCAGCGTCCAGACCGCCGGCGAACTCATCCTGAAGCAGACGGTACAGCTCGCTGCGGTCCACGATCATGTAGGCATCGGTGGTCAGCGTAGTCTTTTTAGGCGTGATATATTGATCGACAATCTCTTGCTTGTAGTCCGGGAGCTTCGGTGTCGTCACATCGCTGAAGTTGGATACGGAGCCTTGGCTGTCGACCATTTTCTGGGCAACCTCTTTGCTGGCGAGGAACTCAAGGAATTTCTTCGCTTCTTCCATATGCTTGGCTTTCTTAGGGATGAACAGCTGGCCGCCCAGCGGGCTTGCGCCCAGATTTGCATCCTCAGAGGAAGGGATGGCGAACAGGCCCAGATGCACATTCGGATCTTTCTCCGCCACGTTCACAATCAGCCAGTCGCCCATGAACATCATCGCGGTTTCCTTGTTCAGGAATTTGCCCACCGCCATATCGTAGCTGTCGCTGAGAATATCGGTGTTGGTATAGCCTTTCTTGTAGACCTCATACTGCTGGTCCAGGAAGGTGGCGAACTCGGGAACATCGGACCACTTTTTGCGGCCGGCATTAATGTCCTCGAACAGGGAAGGCTCGTTTTTGGAAGCCCAATCGGCAAAAGCAGCTGCAGGCCAGATATTCGCCGCCCAGTTATCCTTGAACGGCATGAAGACCGGCGTGATGCCACTGGCCTTGATTTTCTCGCAGACAGCCAGGAATTCCTCATAATTCTTCGGTATGGCAAGACCCAGGTCTGCGAATATATCCTTGTTATAGACGACTCCCTGCATCCCTGTATCCTGGCTGTAATGGAAGCTGTAGACATGATCGTAAGCCGAGAGCACATCCTTATTCAGCAGCCGGCTCACCCAAGGCTCGTTATCCAGAATCTCGAAATTGCGCTCCAGGTTAAGGTCTGTTGTCGCACTCGCTAGATTGTATTGAATCAGGTCAGGCACCTCGTCAACGGCCAGCTTGGTCTGAAGTACGGTGGCGGTCTGCTCTGCCGGAAGAAGCTGCAGATTCACTTTGATATTGGTTTTCTGTTCGAACTCATCCAGCACATCCTGGGCGACGAACGCCGAATCCTGCGAGCTTTTGGAGATGGCCAGCTCGATGGTTACCTTTTTGCCGCTGCTGCTGCCACTGCCGCTGTTTCCGTTTCCGCCGCTGTTGGTAGCCGCAGCATTGCCGGAGCCTGAATTGTCAGACCCGCATGCCGCCAGCGATAAGGTCATTACACCGGCCAGTACGCCTGTTGCAATTTTTTTCAGTTTGCTATTCATGTGATCGCCCCCGTAGTGAATTTTCTGTGAACTGAATCCGTTTACATTGCCCATTATAGAATGAGTACCGCGCAAGGTACATGTGTGTACTTGACACTTTCTGTGTAATATTCTGAACTCGTAGGGGTGCTTGTCGATTTGCCGGTTTGGTTGTAAAGTAGAGCATCATAAGGTTCAAGGAGGGCTCGGGTTTGGCGACTATTGTTCAGAAATTGCGCGGAGGCAGGGTTCAGGCCAGTCTGCAAACGAAGTTCTTCTTCACCTTCATGGTGCTCCTGCTGATTGTGCTGGGCTGCTTTCTGGTCTATGTGAATTATATGGTGATCCAGCCGCTCAAGGACAAGACAGAGAACGAAATGAAGCTGGCGGCTGTCCAGGTCAGCGATCAGCTGAACCTCTATATCAATAACCAGAACCAGCTCTCCCAGCGGATTCTGTCGAACAAAGAGGTGTTCACGCTGCTGTCCGCAGGTGATTACTCACAGCTTACCCTTGAAGGGCTGACCCGAAGCCGCAGGCTTAAAGACATCATGTTCCAGGCACTGGGGCCGAGTCTGAACATTGAGGATATGATGATCTATGATCTGACAGGGGAGCGGGTGGCCTCTTATATCGGATACGCTGATAGCCCGGCTTCGCTCAGGCCGTTCCTGGAAGAGAGCAGCGAGCTGCCGACCTGGAATGCAAGCGGTTACGCGCTGTACCGGCAGGGGGCGGATGCCATCTCTTTTGTGCGGGCGATCAGGAACCAGAATGGTCAGGTATTCGGCTATCTGGCGGTGCAGCTCGACCAGCGGTACTTGAACAGATCTGCTGCGGGACTGGCGGGCGGCAAGGTCTATATTATGGATCAGGACCAGCGGCTGGTCGCAAGCTTCCCGGCACTACGGGAAGGGGAGAAGGCCCCAGAATTCGCAGCGTCTCCCTCTGAATCTGCAGCAGCTAACGGAATCTATCTGAGCAGCGGCCAGAACTATGTGGCTTACCACCGCTCTGCCGAGACGGGCTGGACCACCTATGTGGTGAATCCGAGGAATGTGGTGCTGGGCCCGGTCAATTCGGTGAAATACATCTCTATTCTGCTGATTACCGCGCTGATTCTATTCTCGTTCATCTTCATCTACTTCTCAACCCGGAACCTGCTGCTTCCGATCCGCAAGCTGCGCAGCCAGATTCTGCGGATGAACTACAGCAACCTGAATATGAAGGCGGGCCCGCGTACACACAACAATGAGCTGATTCAACTGAATAGCGCTTTTCAGGAGCTGCTGGAACGGTTACAGGAATCTATCGAACGGGAAAAGCTTGCGCTGCACGAAGAAGTGAAGTCGCGGAATTCCGCCCTGCAGGCCCAGATCGCGCCCCATTTTATCCACAATGTCCTGTATCTGATCAGTATTGCCGCCCAGGAAGGGAAGAATAGCGTGGTGACCGAAATGTGCAAGCATCTCTCGGACAGCCTGCGTTATATTGTGTCCTCCCCTTATCAGCATGTGGCGTTGACGGAGGAGCTGAAGCATACCCGGCATTATTTGTCCCTGATTCAGCATAATTTCGAGGACGATCTGGAGTGGGAGATTGACGGGGACGGGGGGCTTGAGCAGATTGAGCTGCCCCGGCTGGTGATCCAGCCGTTCGTGGAGAATTGTATTGAACATGCATTTAAAAATACGGACCCTCCTTGGAGGATTGAGGTGCGGGTGAAGGTATATAACGGCCTGTGGGCCATCGAAATCCGGGATAACGGAGAAGGCTTCGCGCCGGGCAGGATCAGGGACATTCTGGATAACATTGAGAGCTCCGATTCCGGGGTTAACGAGCTTAGGCATGATACCTCAGGGATTGGCAATATGGGGATTGTGAATACGGTGAACCGGCTGAAGCTGATGTACAGGAACCGGCTGTTCTTCAACATCTACAACCACTTAGGCGGGGAAAAGGGTGCTACGGTCCAGATTATCGCATCTATGAGTAAAGACTTCTACTAGAACCGGGGAGGGACCGCTATGTATACCGCTATCATTGCCGAGGACAGCAAGCCGATTCTGCGGAATATCGAGGCTCTTATGCAGTCCATGGAGCTGCCTGTCCGCATCGCCGCCACCGCACCGAACGGACTGGATGCATTGGAATACATCAAGGCTAACCCAGTGGACATTCTGCTGACCGATATCCGTATGCCTAAGCTGGACGGGCTTGCGCTGATCGCGGAGTGCAGGCTGGTGAATCCGGCGCTCAAGGCGGTGCTGATCAGCGGGTACAGCGATTTCGAGTATACGCGCAAGGCGCTGAATCTGCAGGTGTTCGATTATCTGCTGAAGCCCGTGGAGCGGCAGCAGCTTGCTGAAGTGATGCAGCGGCTGGTAGCCCATCTGCAGGAGCAGGAGGGCAGCAGAACAGGATTGCCGGAGGGATTGCCCTCACCTGGGCAGCAGCGGCCGAAGAGCAGCGAGGAGTTGTTCCGGCAGCTGGAGCAATATTTGCAGGAGCAGCTCTACGCTCCGCTCTCTATTACGGAAGTCGCGCTTAAGTTCCACGTAAGCCCTTCCTATGTCAGCCGGATCTTCAAGCGGTACTCACACCAGACCTTCGTGCATTACAGCATGCGGCTGAAGATAGCCGAAGCCTGCCGGCTGATTACGCTGAGGCCGGAGCTGAAGGTGAAGGAGCTATCTGAGCTGCTATCCTTCGGCGACCAGCACTATTTCTCCAAGGTGTTCAAGGATTATACGGGCGTAAGTCCTACGGAGTATAGGGGAGGGGAACGGTAGCGCTGCGGATAGGCGTTGCCGTTTTTATTTGCCGTATTTTCCCGGAGGAATGCCCGTGATGTTCTTGAAGGTGCGGATGAAGTTGGCATAATCATTGAAGCCGGACAGGTAGCAGGTATCAGACACGGAGTTGCCGGCGGACAGGAGCTGCTTGGATAACGCGATCTTTTTGAGCAGGACATAACGGTAGATGGTGCCTCCGGTCTGCTGCTTGAACAGATGGCTGAGATAATATTTATCCAGATTCAGCTCCCCGGCGATGTGCGCCAGCGACAGATTCAGGTGCAGGTGGTTGTCGATATAGCTCATAGCAGATTGAATATGGGAGGAGATAATGCTGGGCACTGCGGAACGGGTGCGGCTGTACAGCTCGTTGATCAGCACCAGAATCTGAATGAGATACGTCAGGGCCAGCACCTCGCTGCCGTACTGCTTGCGCTCCAGGGCTGTGATCAGCTGAGAGGAGAGGGCGGTATACTCCGAGAGCAGCGGCTCCTCCATCCGGGCCAGGTTATTCTCCCCGGGCTGGCGGTTCTGGAAGCAGGCCAGCAGATTCGTGGTCGCCGTACAGAACGGGTAGACCAGCGGTGCTTTGAAATGAATGGTCAGCCGCTCATAAGGCTCGGGGGAGCGGTTGATGATTTTATGAATCTCATGATTGTTGAATAACAGGACGTCGCCGCGCTCCAGCGGATAGCTGTACTGGTCCACGAAGCCGTTCACGCTGCCGCCCAGGAACAGGAAGATTTCATAGTGGTCATGGATATGGAAATCCCTCGTCGGAGAGATCGGAGAATTGCCGATACCGGCCAGAATATCTCCGTCGAACGTTTCATAATACCGGGCATGCTTCATCGTCACAGCCCCTTTCATGTTGATCACAACATATGCAATAAATCATCATTATTCGCAAAGACATTGCAATAATACCACAATACACTAGAGAAGAAGAATACCTGAGAGGGTGGAATGATGGATGAGTGGGATAGAACAGCGTAAATACTGGCTGGATACAATGCTGCGGATTGGAACGCCGGTCCTGGAGGCGCTCGCTGCACGGAAACTGAAAGAGCGGTTACCTGCGGAGTTTCATAGCGGGCGCAGCCAGTTTGCGCATCTGGAAGCTTTTGCGAGGCTGGCCTGCGGGATGGCTCCCTGGCTGGAGCTTGAGGGATTAGATGGTGAAGAAGAGCGCTTAAGAGCCCGTTATGCAGGGCTGCTGCTGGAAGCGATTGATGCGGCGGTCGATCCGCAGTCGCCTGACTATATGGAATTCAAGACCGAAGGCCAGCCGCTGGTCGATGCGGCATTTCTGGCCCATGCGCTGGTGCGTGCACCGAGAGCGGTTACAGCCCGGCTGGACGCACGGGTCACAGGCAATCTAATTGCAGCGCTCAAGCAGACGCGGCGGACTGCTCCGAGCGGCAGCAACTGGCTGCTGTTCAGTGCGATGGTGGAAGCAGCCTTATATCTGCTGGGCGACCCGGATTATGACCGGATGCGGGTGGGTTATGCGGTCCACATGTTCATGGACTGGTACAAGGGTGACGGAGTCTACGGGGACGGGAAGGATTTTCACTGGGATTATTACAACAGCTTTGTCATTCAGCCGATGCTGGTGGATGTTGTTACCCTTTTCGAACAGGAGAATGAGGAGTATGCCCGGCTTAGACCCTTGGTCCTGCAGCGGGCGCAGAGATATGCATCCGTGCTGGAGCGCAGCATCGCCCCGGACGGGACGTATCCGTTCCTCGGGCGTTCGATTGTCTACCGGTTCGGGGCGTTTCAGCTGCTGTCGCAGGCGGCGCTCCAGCATTTCCTGGAAGACTCGCTGCCTCCGGCCCAGGTGCGCTGCGCATTAACCGCTGTCATTAGCCGTATTATGCAATACCCAGGCACGCTGGATGAGAACGGCTGGCTGCAGCCGGGGATCTACGGCTATCAGCCGGAGCTGGCCGAGAGCTACATTAATACGGGCAGTCTGTATCTGTGCGCCGCTGTTTTTCTGCCGCTGGGCCTGCCTCCTGCTGACCCCTTCTGGTCGGGCGAGGACATGAAATGGACGGCAAGGAGAATCGCAGACGGCGAGAACGTGATGCGGGACCATGCTTTGGAATAAGGGATAGAGACAGACTGAACCAGAGAGGAAGCTCAGGCATGAACATACAGGAACTTAAGGCAATCGTAGAGAACATGAAGCCGGCAGATCTCAGCTTATATTATCCGCAAGGGGATTCGGCTGCTTTTTGGAGTGAGTCGGCATCTTCTGAAGTCTTGCAGGCCAGTATCAGTGAGATTCGTGCAGAGGCACAGCGGCTGGAAGGGCAGCCTATACAGCTGCTGACGTATCGTTTGTTTACCCTTTTCCGGCAGACGGGGTCGAGACTAGAGTATGAGCGGCCTTATTTTGAACGGAGAAGAAGGCTGAATACGTATGTATTCCTTAGTCTGCTGGAGCCGGAGAACGCCGCAGCTCTGGAGCAGCTTACAGATATTCTATGGGCGATCTGCGATGAGTACACGTGGTGTGTTCCCGCTCATCTTCCTGAGAAGCATGATGCTGCTGAGATCAACCGGCATATCGATCTGTTCTCCTCCGAGACAGGCTTTACCTTAAGCGAATGTCTGCTGCTGCTCGGGGAGCGTCTCCCGCTGCTGCTCCGCTCCCGGATACGCAGTGAGGTGGAGCGCAGAATCTTCCAGCCGTTCCTTGCGCATGGCCCTTATTTCTGGGAGACCTCGACTCACAATTGGGCAGCGGTCTGTGCGGGTTCTGTGGGTGCGGCTGCACTGCTCCTTGTGAAGGACAAGGACATGCTGGCGGAGATTCTCCTTAAGACAGAGAGAAGCATGAATTATTATCTGCAGGGCTTCGGGGCAGACGGGGCCTGCCAGGAGGGGCTGGGCTACTGGAATTACGGGTTCGGCTATTTCACTTATTACAGCGATCTGCTCCGTGCAAGAAGCGGAGGCAGGCTGGACTGGTTCAAGCAGGAGAAGGTGGCACAGATCGCCCGCTTCCAGCAGCAATGCTTCATTGACGGCAGCTATGTCGCCAATTTCTCTGATTCCGTCCCCCGCGTACGGGTGCATATGGGACTCTCCCATTATCTGGCGGACGTCTATCCGGATGTCCTGCGCCCGCCGTCTGCGCTGCGCGCCCCGTTCACGGAAGATCACTGCAGCCGCTTCGCACCGGCGCTGCGCAATCTGATCTGGACAAGAGCCGGGCAGGAGAAGGAGTCCTGGGAGGCAGGCAACAGCTATCTGCCCGATGCTGCTTGGCTCATCTCCCGGCATATCTCTGCTGCGGGCGCCTTCGGCTTCGCGGCCAAGGGTGGCTACAACGACGAGCCTCATAACCATAATGATCTGGGCCAATTCATTCTGAGCGGCCGGGGGGAGATCTTCGCGGCCGATCTGGGCAGCGGAGAGTATACGGCGGACTATTTCGGTGCCGGCCGTTACGGTTATGACTGCAACGGATCGCAGGGCCATAGCGTGCCGATTATTGACGGCCAGTTCCAGGGAGCCGGACGGGAGTTCCAGGCTACGGTGCTGCATGCATCGGCAGCATCGGCGAAGGATGAGCTGACGCTGGAGCTGGCCCGGGCGTACCCGGTAGCCGGACTGCAATCCCTGGTCCGTTCGCTGGTCTGGCATAAGGAAGAGCTGCCCCGTCTGGAGCTGACAGACACCTATCAGTATGATGGGACCCCGGCAAGCTGGACGGAACGGTTCATAACGTGGTGCAGACCGGAGCTGTCGGGTTCAGGGCGAGTATTGCTCCTAGGGACTGAAGGACGCGGTGTCCAGGTAACCTACGATCCGCAGATCGTCCGGCCGGAGATTACTGCACATGTGTATCAGGACCATTATGGCCAGGATACGGTGTGGCATAGTCTGGACTTCCAGGTTCTCCAGCCCGGGGCAGAGGGCGTATTGGTGTTTACTTTTGAGTTTATGTAAGACGCACGGCACGGGTACTACATTCACATAAAGGCGGGATTCAAATGAACAGAACTATAGATCAGACATGGGTAGATGAGGCTTGGAGTAAGGCGCTGGAGAAAACTAGAACGAACAGCATCAGCATCGGGGCTGAGTTCCCGCATGCCAGTCAAGGCGGTAAGTATGTACTGGAAGTGCCGAGCTGGTGGACTGCCGGCTTCTGGCCGGGAATGCTCTGGCAGCTCTATGCCGGGAGCGGTGACGAGAGCCTGAAGGCAGTTGCCGAACGCTGCGAGGAGCGGCTGGATGAGGTGCTGGACGGCTATGTGAAGCTGGACCATGACCTTGGCTTCATGTGGCTGCTGACCAGTGTTGCCAACTACAAGCTGACGGGCAGAGAAGAATCCCGCGTCCGCGGGCTGAAGGCCGCCAACTATCTGGCCGCCCGTTTCAACCTGAAGGGCCGCTATATCCGGGCCTGGAATCCCTGGAGAGAAGGCGAGGACAACAGTGGGGTCGCCATTATCGACTGCAGCATGAACACGAGCCTGCTGTTCTGGGCCTCCGAAGTCACCGGAGACCCGCGTTACCGGCATATTGCGGAGGCACATATGGATACGGTGCTGGAGCATTTTATCCGTCCGGACGGCTCCGTCTATCATATTGTCAACTTCAACCCGGAGACGGGCGAAGTGGCAGAGAAGCTGGGCGGACAGGGCTATGCGCCGGAATCGGCCTGGTCGCGCGGCGCGGCTTGGGCACTATACGGGCTGGCGCTGGCCTATCATCATACCGGCAAGCTGAGCTACCTGCATGCGTCCAAGCAGGTTGCACATTTCTTCCTGACCCGTCTGCCTGAGGATCAGGTGCCGCAGTGGGATTTCCGCGCTCCCGGCGATGTTGGGGAGATCCGCGATACTTCTGCCGGTTCCTGCGCGGCAAGCGGTCTACTGCTGCTGGCTGGGCTGGTGGAAGAATCAGAGGCTCATATCTACCGGAATGGGGCGCTTAGAATCACGGAATCTCTCTACCGCAATTACGGAACTTGGGATAATCCCGGCGAACAGGGGCTGCTGCTTCACGGCACCAGCAACTATCCTGAGGACCGGAATATCGATGTGCCGCTGATCTACGGGGATTTCTTCTATGTCGAGGCACTGGCCCGGATCAAGGGAGCAGGCCCGTTCTATTGGGAGTAGGAGGAGTATGACAATGACGAACAAGAAGAAGACTCCGGTAATTGGAAATCCAGGAACAGGCGGCCTGGCGACGGCCAATCTGGCAATTCAGAGCAATCCGCTGAAGTCTCGCGGCGATCTGCTCGCTGCCCTTGACCAACTGACAGAGCCGCTTCAGCAGCTCTATAGCAGAGGCGGCGCCAGACTTGAGATCGGAATTACGGGAGCGAGCTATCCGGCAGCCACCGCCGGAATGGAGGGCTTCTCCCGGGTGCTCTGGGGAATGATTCCGCTGCTCGCCGGAGGCGGGGGAAGTAGGCTATGGGCCACTGTGCTGGACGGCATCCGGCACGGCACTGATCCGGCCCATGAGGAATATTGGGGCGATGTAATAGACTATGACCAGCGTCTGGTCGAGATGGCCGCCTTCGGCTTCGCGCTGGCGGCTGTGCCGGAGCAGATCTGGTCCCCGCTTGCTCCGCAGGAGCAGGAGCATCTATACAACTGGCTGAACCAGATCAATTCCCATCCCTGCTACGACTGCAACTGGCTGTTCTTCAATGTGTTAGTGAATGTCGGCTTCCGTACGGTAGGACGGCCTTATGATGCGGTGCAGCTGGAGAGAAATCTGACGCGGATGGATGCGTTCTATCTGGGGGAAGGCTGGTACAGCGACGGCGTTAACGGACACTGTGATTATTACGGGCCCTTCGCCATCCATTACTATTCGCTGCTGTATGCGAAGCTGATGGAACGGGAAGACCCGGAGCGTTCCCGTCTGTTCAAAGAACGCGCCCGGCTGTTCGCCGCCGAATTCATCGGCTGGTTCGCCCCGGACGGCTCAGTGCTTCCTTACGGGCGCAGTTTAGCCTACCGGTTCGCCCAGTCTGCATTCTGGAGCGCCCTGGCATATGCAGAGGTGGAGGGCTTCCCTGCCGGTGTGGTCAAAGGCATCATCCTGCGCAACCTGCGCTGGTGGTTCCGCCAGCCGATCTTCGATGCTGCGGGCGTGCTGACAATCGGATACACGTATCCGAATCTGGTCATGGCGGAGAATTATAATGCTCCAGGCTCACCCTATTGGGCGCTGAAGACCTTCCTGCCGCTTGCCCTCGGCGCGGAGCATCCGTTCTGGAGCGAACCGGAGCTGCAGCTGCCGGGGCTTCCGGCGGTGAGTGTACAGCATCCGCCGCATCTTGTTCTAGTCCGCGAGCCGGCTTCCGGTCATGTGGCCGCCTTCAATAGCGGACATCTATCTACCAATGAGCATACGCATACCTCAGCCAAATACGAGAAATTCGTCTATTCCACGGGCTTCGGGTTCAGCGTTCCCCGCTCAGAATGGGGATTGTCACAGGGAGCCTATGATTCTATGCTTGCACTAAGCGAAAGAGAAGATAACCTCTACCGGGTACGGCGCCGGAATCTGGAATCGGAGATTACGGACAACGTCCTGCGGTCGGTCTGGAAGCCTTGGGCGGACGTTGAGGTGCGCACCTGGGTAATTGCGGGTCTGCCCTGGCATATTCGCATTCACCGGCTGGAGACAGGGCGCGCGCTGGATGCTGCCGAGGGCGGGTTCGCGCTGGGACAGGAAGAGGAGCCTGCCCAGCAGCTCAGCGGCATCGGCACAGCGGCAGCTACCGCATGGGGCACAAGCGGCATCAAGGGGCTGACGGGTTACTCCAAGGCCGAGTTGATCAGGCCCAACGGGAATACGAACCTGCTTCGTCCCCGTACGGTACTGCCAACCTTAACAGCCACTATAGAACCTGGGGTTCATTGGCTGGCCTCCGCCGTGTACGGCGATCCTTCGGCAGATTCTCCAGCGGATGAGATCCGCACTCCCGGTCCGATTCTGGACCAATCGCCTGAAGACCTGCTGAGGGTTAAGTTCAGCGGGGAGCGCATTTCAATTACCACTACTGGCGGGTCAGAGATTATAATTCCGTTACAATAAGAACATTAGCTGCATCTTCAATAGGACGTCGGCTTTGGATTTAATATAGTGGAAATAGCAAGTGGTTTCGTCTCTGAACCCATTCATTAGTCTAATCAAGCTCTATGTATAAGTGCCATCTGTACAACTAAATCGTCTGATGTATAGCCGAATAACCGTTTAGGTGTATTTCGTACAATTAAACTGCCCCAATAATCGGGTTTTCACATATTGGGGCAGTTTTAGCTGTACAGAATACAACTAGAAGAGTAATTCCGTCCTTTTCACTGTTTTTAAATGTACAGAATACAACTATCACCGAATATTCGCTTCGAACGCCCCTATTTACCCGAACCTCCCCAACACCCCCAAGCTCCCCTATCTCTTTCATCCACCTGAACGTCCCAAGCCGCCCAACCTCCCCAAGCCGCCCAACCCCGCCTCCTTTACAAATTACAAACTCTTGCTAGTTAGACCATGGAGTCTGTAACCGCTCTCCCGATATAATGTGATAAGTATGCGAAGACGAAAGAAGCGGAGGATATGAGAGCATGACATCGAACGAGGAATTTATCATTGCCGCCCCGGAAGGGGCGGTTCAGCTATATCTGGACCCGAAGGGGACTGACTATAAGGGGCTGCGCCGGGTGGCGGAGTCTTTGTGCGCGGATATCAGACTGGTTAGCGGGATAGCACCTGCAATACTCACCCAAGCAGAGCAGCTCACGGGCACTGTTATTATCGCCGGGCCGGTCGGCGGGAATGGGCTGATCGGCAGGCTGATTGCAGAGCGCCGTCTCGATGTCGCTGCTATTGAAGGCAAGCGGGAATGTTACCGGCTGCAAATCATAGAGCAGCCTCTGCCGGGAGTCGAGCGGGCGCTGGTCGTTGCGGGTAGCGATAAACGCGGGACGATTTACGGTATGTACGCTATTTCTGAGCTGATCGGAGTGAGTCCGTGGGTGTATTTTGCCGATGTGGTTCCGCAGCAGGTGGAGCGTCTGGCCCTTCCCGCAAGCAGGCTGAACAGCAGCTCGAGAGAGCCGTCTGTGAAATACCGGGGAATCTTTTTGAATGATGACTGGCCTTCGCTCGGCTCCTGGGTAACCCATGCCTTCGGCGATTTCAATGAGCACTTCTATGACAAGGTGTTCGAGCTGATTCTGAGGCTGAAGGGGAATTTCATGTGGCCGGCGATGTGGAGCGCGGAATTCAGCCTGAACGGGGCAAGCAGCCCTATTGCGAACGCGGTGCATGCGGATGAATACGGCATTGTGATGGGGACCTCGCATCATGAGCCGCTGTTCCGGGCCGGCAGTGAATGGCAGAAGGTCTATGCGCAATACGGGACAAGTAACCTGTGGGATTTCCGCCGGAATTCCCGGGCGATTACCGCGTTCTGGGAGGATGGGCTCAAGCGCAATGGGGCGTATGAGAGTCTGGTGACGCTCGGCATGCGGGGCGAGAGCGACTCGGCGCTGGAAGGAACGGACCAGGAGAACATTGAGCTGCTGAAGCAGATTATCCTGACCCAGAAGGCGCTGCTGAAGCAGTATAACCTGGAGCATCTGCCGCAGGTTCTGGCTGTCTACAAGGAGGTTGAGACCTACTGGTACGGTACATCCGAAGCGGAGGGGCTTAAGGACTGGGACGTTCTGCAGGATGTGATCATTCTGCTGTCGGACGACAACTTCGGCAATTTGCGCAAAATCCCGGAAAAGCATGAGCAAAAGCGCTCTCCCGGCTGGGGGATCTACTACCATTTCGATTATCACGGCGGTCCCCACTCCTATGAATGGGTGAATACCACTCCGCTGGAGAAGGTGTGGGAGCAGATGACGATGGCGTTCGATTACGGCATCCGTGAGCTCTGGGTGGTGAATGTAGGTGATCTGAAGCCTATGGAACTGCCGGTCTCTTATTTCCTGGACCTGGCTTATGATTACGAGGCTTGGGGAACAGATGCGGTTAACCGGACGGCGGAGTATACGGAGCACTGGACCCGGCAGCAGTTCGGGGCCGGAGCCCAGCCGGAGACGGTTGCCGGAATCGCCCAAGTGCTGGCGGATTACACCCGGATGAACGGGCGCCGCAAGCCGGAGATTATCAGGCCGGACACCTTCAGCCTGCTGCATCATCAGGAGGCGCAGAGAATGCTTGCAGAGGCGCTCCGTCTGGAGCGGGCAGCGGCAGCGTATGAGCTGGAGCTGCCTGAAGCGCTCAGGGATGCATATTACCAGCTGGTGTATTATCCGGCAGCCGCTTCTGCCAATGTGAACGCCATGCAGATCTATGCCGGACTGAGCAGGCTGCATGCAAGGCGCGGGAGTGTATTTGCGAACAGCTATGCCGTTCTTGCAGAGGAGGCCATTCAGCGCGACAAGCAGCTGGAGCAGCGCTATAACACAGGAATTTCGAATGGCAAATGGCAGGGCATGATGAGCTCTCCGCATGTCGGCTATGTCCGCTGGGACGCGGAAGGGTGGAGCTATCCCGAGGTCAGTAGGATCATTCCCGGCCCGAAGGCCGCAATGATTGTAGGGGTGGAGGGAGTAGAGCAGGGGTACACCGCAGGGACCGCTGCGCTCCCGCCGTTCACCAATCTGCTGCAAGAGCGATATCTGATTTCCGTCAGCACGGGCGGAGCAGGGTTCCAGTATCAGGCGGTGAGAAGCGCAGACTGGATCAGGCTGGAGCAGGAGCAGGGCTGGGTAGACAGCGGGGCGGAGATTGGCGTATCTGTAGATTGGACGAAGGTAACGGGAGCGGCAACAGGCGAGATTATCCTGACAGGTGCCGAAGTAAGCGTAACGGTTACTGTTGCTGTGGACTGGACAGATCTTGCCGGGTTCCTGCCGATGACTTTCATTGAGGCTCATGGAGTGGTGTCTATGGAAGCGGAGCATGCCATCAGCCGCGTATCCCGCAGCGGGGTGGAATGGAAGATTATCGAGAACTACGGACGGACACTGTCAGCTGTCAAAATGTTCCCCGCCGGCGTCTCCTTCGGCCAGCCGGAGAAGGCCCCGTACCTGGAGTACCGGCTGTTCATCCGGCACGAGGGTGAATACCTGCTTAGCGTCTATCTTGCGCCGACGAATCATTTGTCGCCGGTCAGCGGTCTGAAGTATGCTGCCGGGTTCGACGGGGAAGTGCCGGTCACCGCCGATGCGCTGCCGCCGGATTACGAAGGCGGCAATCACAGCAACGGGCCATGGTGCCGCGCAGTAATGGACAATGCCCATGTCTCCGTGACCCGTCACCCTCTGACTCCGGGGCAGCATACCTTGCGCTTTTACGGCCTGGATGCCGGGCTAGTCCTGCAGAAGCTGGTGCTGTCCCGCGGGCCGCTGCCGGCATCCTATCTGGGGCCTCAGGAGAGCTTCCTGACCCCTCACTCCGTATTGCTGCGGAACTGATTGGGCGTGAGACCTTTATACTTTTTGAACACCTGATAGAAATATTTCGTATCATTATACCCGGACTGCAGAGCGATATCCTCGATCCGCATTCCGGGATCTTTGAATAGCTGGCAGGCATGCTCGATGCGGACCTTGTGCAGATAATCGATGAAGCTGATCTTAAGCTGCTGCTTGAACAGCAGGCTTAAATATCCGGGCGTAATATAGATCTCTCTGGCGACGATCTCGCGGTTGATATCCTTCATGAAGTGCTCGCCGATATAGTTTTTGGCCGCTTCTAGCAGCTTGTTGCTGTTCTTCTTGGACGTCAGATGCTCACTGACCCGCTGTGCCGTCTCCAGCAGTGACTGGAACAGGTTATCCAGACTGGAGCGGGACAGGACATGGATCAGCTCGGTCAGATTCTGCCCAAAGACTTTATTTACATTGACATTGTTCTCAATACATAATTTATACAGGGCGAAGAACAAGGCGAAGCTCGATTTGATCACCTGGTCCCTGGATACCGTCTCGGGCTGCAGGGCTACATTGAACAGTGTGAGCTTATCGGCAATGTCGCCGGGAGAACCGCCGCGTACCGCCTTCAGCACCTCCTGCTCCTCATGCAGAGGATAGGAGGATTGAGAGGACTCGGCATCGAATTCCCCGCTGTACTCCACGATTTTAGCAATGCCGGTGTAGTTGGTTGTATTCAAAGCCTGGCAGGCCTCCACGAAGGAGTGGCGCAGATGCTCAATATTCTTGTCAATACTTCCGATCCCGGCGGATACAGTGAACTTCAAGAAGCTGGCGATATTCTCCTGAATAATCCGGATATAACCGCTTAATTCCTCCTGATCCGGCAGCTCATCCGTATTCAGAATCAGCACAATATCGTCCTGATGCTCGAAGGCAACACATAGCACAGCCTCTGGCAGCGACTCCTCGCAAATATTCTTCAGCCCGTACTTCAGCAGTTCCGTATCCTCATGCATATACTTCTCATGCAGCAGCTGGAAATTGTCGATCCGCAGCAGAATGATGCCGTACAGCAGATAAGGGAAAACCAGCTGGTTCATCTTCAGATTAGCCAGCAGCCGGGAATACGAGGGACTCTCGGTGAGAATGAGCTGGCTTAACGTCTTCTCCTTCAGCAGGGGCAGACTCTCCCGGAAGCCTTGCCGCAGATGCTCAAGCGTACTAATCTCCAGCTTCTCCGATTGAATCTGCTCCGTGATGGCCAGCACAGTGCTCAGAATCTCCTGCCGGCGGCTCGGCTTCAGCAGATAGTTGCTGACCCCGGATCGTATGGCTTGCTGGGCATAGGCGAAATCATCGTATCCGCTCATGATGACTGATTTGACGCTGGGGTATTTCTCGGAGACAACCTTAATTAACTCCAGTCCGTCCATTTGCGGCATCCGGATATCCGTTAGCATGATATCGACCGCATAGGTATCCAGAAGTTCAAGGGCCTCCAGGCCGTCTCTGGCTTCGCCTACAATATGGATGCCGTGCGACTGCCAGTCAATCAGGGTCGTTATGCCTACCCGCGCCCGCTCCTCATCATCCACAATAATCATATTATACAAGGGACCATCCCCTCCGATCTGTATTCGTATTGTTTATCCGCCTGGCTGTGTCTATTCTTGCATGTCATTTACGATCACCGGTACTACGATCTCCACGCGCGTGCCCTCTCCGGGAACACTGGTATAGTTCAAGGCATAGTCACCTTTATAAAAATGCTTCAGCCGTGCCTGTACATTCTGCACCGCATAGCCGCCGACATCCCGGGCAGTGTACACATCTGTCTCGTCAGGCATGGCAAGAATCTTCAGCAGTGTCTCGCTGCTCATCCCGCCCCCGTTATCCTCAATCACGAACCTCAGCTGGTCTCCGGTACGCTGTCCGCTGATGCTTACCCGTCCGCCGCCGCGCTTGCGTTCAATGCCATGGATCAGCGCGTTCTCAATGAACGGCTGCAGGCTGAGCTTCAGAATGACATAGGAGTACAGCTCCTCAGGTATGTCGATCACATACTCGAGCGATTCCTGGAACCGCATCTTCTGGAGCGTCAGATACAGCTCAATCAGCTCTTTTTCCTTGGCTACACTGGTGAAGCTCTTGCCCTGGTTAAGACTTAACCGGAACAGCCGGGAGAGGTTGATGACCATCTCGCTGATCTTATCCTGTCCTGCCGCCTCCGCTTCCCAGAAGATCGTGTCGAGCATGTTGTAGAGAAAATGGGGGTTAATCTGGGATTGCAGCGCCTTCAGCTCCGCTTCCTGCTCCTTCAGCTTCAGCAGATAGGCATCGTCTACAAGCGTCTTGATGTTGCTGACCATATTATTGTAGCCCCGGCTCAATTGGCCGATCTCATCCCAATATTTGATGTCCACCTTCTCCTCGAACTGTCCGTTCTGGAAGCGCCGCATGGACAACAGCAGCGTCTTGATCGGCGCTGTCAGGAAGGAGGAGAAGAACATGAGCAGAGGAATACTAAGCACCAGGCTGGCTAATACCATCACGAGCACTGCCGATTTGATGGAATTCAGCTCCCCAGTCAGCGAAGAGAGCGGAACACTGTACAGGGTGATCCAGCCATCCTGGTTGATGTTGTAATTGAGCAGCGTATCCTTGCCCTCCAGGCTGACGATGGTGTTGCCGGAGCGAATGCCGGCCTTGGCTTGCTTCATTACGAACTGTGCGGCTTCTGGGCTATAAGTCTCTTTGCCTGCCGACAGAAGCTGTGTACCTTGTTCGCTCAGAATGAGGATGCCGTGATCCTTGTCATACAGATTCGTCAGATAGGTTCTGCGGATCGTCTCCAGATTAATGCCGACGAATACGAAGCCGATCCGGTTCCCGTTCACAATATCGCGGATAATCCGGGTCATGCCAAGCTTGTCATTGCGGTTGCTCTGAATGAATACATTGTTCTCTTCCGTCAGCGGGAACCAGTAGGAGGCACCGTTTAAGGCAACGGTCTGTTTATAAGTATCATTTGAGGTAATTTTGCTCAAACTATACGCACCGCTGCTGTCATCGGTGGCAACCTGAAACAGCGGCTCGGACAAGCTGCCGTACAGAGCCAGATAGTCGAAGCTTCCGGTCACCAGCATCTGGTTCATGATCGACGCAGTGGGTCCGTTATAGAGCTGGTTCTCGATCTTCGCCGAATCCGGGGTATTGCTCCTCAGGGTATCCTGAACGACTGGAGCGAGGCTGAATACCGTGACCCAGTCGGCTAAGGTCTTTTGCATACGGGCGAGATTACTGTCAATCTGCTTGAGCACACTCTGGTTGGAGTTGCTCACCTTATTGATGATCTGCTGCTTGGAGATGTTATAGGAATATGCGCCCAGCGTGCAGGCCACCCCGGTAATCAGCAGGAAGATCAGTATGGTTATCTTGTATCGCAGGTTCATATTCAAGTAGTAGCGCAGCACAGGATCACTAACCTTTTTGTTTTTTATCTTATGCGCAATGCCGAATATACACAAGGGAGCTGACATTCGAAGTCGACAATTTTCAACATTACTCTCTTTTTCTCTACTGACCCTGGCTCTGGTACTCTGGTACGATGTGTTCAGAAACAAAGAAAGCAACCCACGATCTATAACAAATAGGGGGAATTGACATGGTTATGAATTCAAAATCCACACGTAATATACTGCTGGTTACGGCCCTTGCAGCAGTCTCGGTGCTTAGCGCATGCGGAGGCGGTAATGACAAGAACAATAATGCAGGCAGCAGCACGAACGGCGGTACAGCCGGCTCTGCGGACAAGGAAGTGACGCTGCGTCTGTTCTCGAACCTTCCCGACCGTAAATCCGGCCAGGGGCTGGCAGAGCAAATGGTAATCGATAACTATATCAAAGCGAATCCCAATGTCAAGATCGATATCGAAACCCTCGCCGAGGAGCCGTTCAAAAACAAGCTGAAGGCGTACATGGCTTCCAACGAATCGCTGGACGTCACGATGGTTCACGGCGGAGCAGAGCTGAATACGCTGGTACAAGCCGGCTATGTGAAAGAGCTGAACCCTGCGGAATACGAAGGAGACACTTACAAATTCCTGCCGGGCGTGTACAAATCCTTCACCTTTAATGACAAGCTCTATGGCTTGCCCCGCAACAGTGACTATGAGGTGATCTATTATAACAAAAAGCTGTTCGATGACAATGGCATCAAGATTCCTACCACCTACGCCGAATTGCTGGAAGCGGGCAAGCAGTTCCGTGCCAAAGGCATTGAGCCGATGTCGATGAACGGTAAGGACCTGTGGAGCTTCGCGGCCTTCTTCCAGGATCTTGTCGTACGCCTCACCGGCGATCAGAACCTGATGCTGGATGCGGTAGCGAAGAAGAAGAATTTCACCGGCGATGAGAACTTCCTGGCTGCGGCCAAGCTGCTGGCAGAAGCCAGAGACACCAAGCTGTTCCAGGAATCGTTCATGACAGCGGACTACGGCGCTTCCCAGAACCTGTTCACGCAAGGCCGTGCAGCCATGTGGTATATGGGCTCCTGGGAAGCGGGTATGGCTACCAATGACAAGCTGCCGGAAGACTTCCGCAACAATGTGAATGTACTGAAATTCCCGGTTGTTGATGGCGGTAAAGGCAAGAACACCGACCTTCTGGCCTGGAACGGCGGCGGATACTCGCTGGTCAGCAGCTCCAAGCATCCTGAAGAAGCCAAGAAGTTCTTCGACTATATGATGTCCGCCGATCAATGGGCCAAGATTGTATGGGATACCGGAGCGGCTGTACCGGCACAGAAATATGAGCTTAGCGGCAAAGAGAGCGAACTGCAGAAGCAACTGACTGAGGTTCTGACAGGGGCTACCAGCACAGCAGGTTCTATCGCCCTTGACTCCGGTACACCTAAGTTCAAGGATGATGCACAGAATGCCTTCGGCAAGTTCTTCGCCGGCGGATCAACACCTGAGCAGCTGCTGGCCGATCTTCAAAAGGCTGCGGAAACTCAATAACAGATCACCACTATAGAGAGTGAAAGGAGACGGGGCGGGAAGCATTCTTGCCCCTCTCTAATCTTAAGGATGGAGTTGGAGTTCCATGCAAAAAGTATTTAACAACAAAATGGCAATCTTTCTGTTCGTCTTTCCGGGGATTCTCCTGTTCTCCCTGACCTTTCTCGTGCCGATTGTACTCAGCGCGTATTACTCTTTCAGAGACACCCTGTCTCCGGGAACGCCCTCGGCATTCATCGGATTCGCCAACTATACGGAGCTGTTGTTCCACGATTCACGGTTCTGGCTGGCACTTAGAAATGCCGTACTGCTCGGTTTGGGCTTTATCCTGATCCAACATCCGATTGCTATCTTTTTTGCCATTATGCTGGACCGCCTGGGCGGTAAGGCAGAGAAGTGGTTTAGAACGATTTTCTTCATCCCATGTGTCATTTCTGTAGTCGTTATTTCAAAAATGTGGCTGTCCCTGCTGGACCCTACCTTCGGCGCCTTCAACAAAATGCTTGATTCCCTGGGGCTTGGAATGCTAAAGCATGCCTGGCTGGGGGATAGCAGCACCGCGCTGATCTCCATGCTGTTCATCCTGATCTGGGCCGGCTTCGGCTGGGGATTGCTGTTCTATTATGCAGGACTCAAAGGCATTCCCGATGATTTGTATGAAGCCGCTTCACTGGACGGAGCCTCCGGCTTCCGATTGCACTGGCGGATTACAGTTCCGCTGCTGTCACCGGTTATTACGGTGCAGATTACTTTGGCTATGATTACCGCCTTGAAACAGATGGAAACCGTGTTCCTGACCACTAACGGCGGTCCCGGCGATTCCACCCAATTCCTGGCCGTGTATCTCTATAACAAGGCGTTCTCGGCCAGCCAATATGGTTATGCCAACGCCATCTCGATTCTGTTCATCATTGTCTGCCTGCTTGCCACCTATCTCAGCAACAAACTGACCCGCAGTGATGCGACGGAATTCTAAGGAGGAATCACCATGACAAAAAGCACAAAAACCATACTATGGGTGTTCTTCCTGATCGTCGCCCTGGTCCAGCTGTTCCCGCTCATCTGGCTGATTGATTTCTCATTCTTAAGCAGCAATGAGTTCTACTCCTCCAGCGTCCTGAAATGGCCAAGTGACCCGCAGTGGCAGAATTATATCAATGCCTGGGTGGACGGTAAATTCCTGCGCTACTTCATTAACAGTGCCTTCGTTACCTCAGTAACCATTCTGTTAACGGTGATTCTGTCCCTTACGCTGGGCTATGCCTTTACCCGTATGCAGTGGAAGCTGCGCCCCATCTTCTTCACCATTATCCTGCTGGGGATTATGATTCCGATTCATGCGACTCTTCTGCCTAACTTTGCCATCTTCAAGGCGCTGGGCTTAACGAATTCCTATCTAGGGCTTATTCTGCCATATACCGCAGTGTCTGTACCGCTGGGAACCTTCATCCTGACCGGCTTCATGCGGAGTATTCCGAAGGCGATGGAGGAGTCCGCAGTAGTAGACGGCGCGAATATTTACCGGATTGTCTTCCAGATCATTGCACCGCTTACTGCGCCTGCACTGGTTACGGTCATCGTTACAACATTCCTGAACTGCTGGAATGAATTCATTATGGCATCGACCTTCCTCAGTAAAGATGCGCTGAAGACGCTGCCCTTCTCGGTCATGAACTTCGCCGGCCAGTATTCCTCAGACTACGGCTCACAATTTGCGGTCATGGTGCTGACATCGATCCCGGCCATTGTCATCTACGCTATTTTCAACGAACAGATCACCAAGGGCGTGACAGCGGGTGCGGTAAAAGGCTAAACTCAAATTATCAAAACTTTCAGGAGGATTATAATGGATCACTTGTTATACGGCGTTGCTTATTATGATGAATACATGCCTTATGACCGTCTTACGCAGGACATCCAAATGATGAAGGATGCGGGCATTAATACCGTCCGGATTGCGGAATCCACCTGGAGCACGCATGAGCCGCAGAACGGGGTATTCGACTTCTCTTCTGTACAGAGAGTGCTGGATGCGATGCATGAGGCCGGAATTCATGTCATTGTGGGAACACCTACGTATGCGGTACCGGCCTGGATGGTCAAGGAGCACCCGGAGGTGCTGGCCGTGACTGTGAAAGGGGAAGGGAAATATGGCGCCAGACAGATTATGGATATCACTAGTCCGGCGTATCTGTTCTACTCGGAGCGGATCATCCGCAAGCTGATGGCTGTGGTACATAAGCATCCGGCAGTCATCGGCTACCAGATCGATAATGAGACTAAGCATTATGAGACAGCCGGACCGAACGTCCAGCTAAGATTCGTCAAATACATGAGGGAGACCTACGGAACGCTCGAAGCCATCAACCACCAGTTCGGTCTGGATTACTGGAGTAACCGGATCGACAGCTGGGAGGACTTCCCGTCCGTGGTGGGGACGATCAACGGCAGCCTGGGGGCTGAATTCGCCCGGTTCCAGCGGGGGCTGGTGAATGAGTTCCTGGCGTGGCAGGTCGGAATTGTGAATGAGTATAAGCAGCCGGGACAGTTCACCACCCATAATTTCGATTTCGAGTGGCGGGGCTATTCGTTCGGCGTTCAGCCTTCGGTGGATCATTTTGCGGCGTCGCAGCCTTTTGACATTGCCGGTACAGATATTTATCACCCGTCCCAGGATCAGCTTACAGGTGCAGAGATTGCCTTCGGGGGAGATATGACCCGCTCGCTGAAGCAGGATAACTACTTCGTGCTGGAGACCCAGGCGCAAGCATTCCCCGAATGGACGCCATATCCCGGCCAGCTGCGGCAGCTGGCGTTCAGTCATCTGGGCTCAGGCGCTTCGATGGTCGCTTACTGGCATTGGCATTCGATTCATAATTCCTTCGAGACCTATTGGAAGGGCTTGCTCAGCCATGATTTCCTGCCGAATCCGGTATATAAGGAAGCCCAGACTATCGGCGCGGACTTCAAGCGGCTAAGCGATCAGCTTATTGGACTGAAGAAGACCAGCAAGGTAGCCGTTATGGTTAGCAATGAAGCGCTGTCGGCGATCGAATGGTTCAAGCTTCCCGGCGGATTGATCTATAACGATGTAGTCCGCTGGATGTACGACGAACTCTATAAGATGAACATTGCTTGCGATTTCATCCAGCCGGGAAGCCCCCGTCTGAAGGAGTATGAGCTGGTTGTAGTGCCGGCCCTGTATGCCGCCTCGGACGAAGCGCTCCAGCAGTTGAATGACTACGTCCGCAGCGGCGGCCATGTGGTCTATTCCTTCAAGAGCGGGTTCACCGATGAGCAGGTGAAGGTTCGTCATACGGCACAACCTGGGGTCATTCATGAGGCCTGCGGGATTGCTTACAGTCATTTTGCCACGCCGAATGCGGTTACGGGACTTACCGGCAAGCTGTTCCCTGAGGGAGCCGAAGCAGGCGTTCACACTGTCCACACCTGGATGGAGATGATTGTTCCCGGTTCAGCGGAGGTGCTGGCCAGCTACGATCATCCCCAGTGGGGCGAATATGCTGCCGTCACCCGTAATACCTGCGGCGAAGGAACAGCCACCTACATCGGTTGTATGACCGGACCTGACGCACTTGCGGAAATCCTGCGCGATACGCTCCAGGTGGCCGGGTTATGGGGAGCGGACCAGCAGCTGTCGTTCCCGCTCATCGTGAAGTCCGGTATGAACCGGCAGGGCCATACCATCCGTTACTACTATAATTACTCAGCCCAGCCGGTCAGCTTCAAATATTCGTATGAAGCCGGCCAGGAGCTATTGTCCGGCAATGCGGTAGAGCAGGATCAGGAACTGACGCTTGATGCTTGGGGCGTTATGATTATTAAATAGACTGGGAACTTTTGCTATACAATAGCTCCACCATGCCGCCGTCATCCCTTCAGAGCCGATGACGGCGGATATCCCTTCAGGCTCTTGAACACATTGCTGAAATACGCCACATCGTGATACCCGCAATGCTCAGCCACCTCCGATACATTGAAGCCCCCCGCAGACAGAATCATTTCGGCGTTGTTCACCCGGATCTTGTTCAGGAACTCCTTGCAGGTGTACCCCGTATTCTGCTTGAATAGCTTGCCGAGATAGACCGGACTCAGTCCGATGCCTTCCGCCAGATCCCTGATCGTAACCTCCTCCGAATAGTGATCCATGATATAGGCCATTACCTTATGGATTCGCGGATCAAGCAGCGGGGCCTCCTGATGATAGGCAATGTTAAGCAGACGATAGATAATCAGCTGAAAAATCGCCCGGGCCTTCATCCGGAAGAGCGGCTGGGAGCCCATCCAGATATGCGAGAACTCCCTGATATCCTCCAGGATTTCTTTGGTCATCCAGCCCCTGGTTACGGCCGCAAACGGCAGATGTACCGGATTGTCCGCTCCTTCCCAAAAGAAGTTGAAAGCATAGGAATGGATAGGTGCCTCTGCGAACGTATGGGCTTCCCGGATACTGCCGGAAGGGACGTAGAGAATATCACCGGCTTCCACCGGGAACTGCTCCCCGTTAATGGAATAGACCGCTTTGCCTTCCACAATGAACGTCAGATCATGGAAATCGATAGGGCTGCTGACAATCTCCCACTCTGCAAAAGACCTGCGGTCCACGAACAGCACGATGTTCGGTACAAGCGGTTCGTATGTATGAATGTCCATACCGGACCTTCCTCCTCACTGCTGTAACGCTGATGCACACCACATTATTTTACCACCGGGCTTATGCTCTGCACACCTGTCATATCATAGTACCTTGAGAATCATTCAGGGAAATGGAATTGTTCCGTCCGTATTTTCCTGCTATACTTTTGACAAGTTAGTTTGATAGGGGGTTACACGGATGGCTACGAATTGCTCATTAACTAGGCAGTCCTCATGCAGAGCCTGATCCGGGGCGATACTTTGCGTGGGGTGCGGCAGGACAATCTTGATCGCCCAAACAGATATTATCGTTTCTAATCGCAGGCTCTGCACCTTATTGCTGTAATCAATCATAATAAGGGGCTGAAGAGCTGTGAAACCAACATTTATTAGAAACCATCAATATAATTATATTAAGAAACAAGCAGATTTTGTGCTGAAAACACTTCGTTCGGTAGCGGACCGCCGTGTCCTGGAGACTGTAAGATACAGCGCCGAGCTCAACGTGACGGGGGCCTTTGCTTCACTGACCGAGGGTCAGGAGCAGATGCTGCGGGCAATCTCCACCTTCGAGAAGGCCGAGGACTTCCAGCAGTATACCAGCGGGCTGGAGCCTTATCTGGAGCCGTTTCCGCCGATTACGCTGAAGCAGATTCAGAAGCTGTTTCCCAAGAATAAAAAGATGAAGCTGCCTGACCTGCAGTCATTTGATTTCCGCTATGTCACGTATCTGGCCTGGATGGACATCGCAGCGAACAAGCTGTTCATCGTCTATCCGCATGAAGGGCAGTTCATTGGTGTGGAAGGCCGGATGCTGCCGTTGCACAAGAAGGGCTACTGCCTGTTCTGCAACCGGCAGCAGGAGCTAGCCTTTCTGAACGTCAAGACCAAGCCGGAGCTTGCGGCGGCAGATAATCTTGCTTCCGTGGGCCAGTACGTATGTATGGATAGTCAGGGCTGCAATCAGAGCATTACGGATATAGGTGCGCTGGAGCGGTTCATCCTCTCGGTGCGCAAATAGCAGAATAAATAGTTAGTTTAACAAAAGCAGAGCAGCGGTTCCCGGTTGGGGACCGCTGCTCTGTTTGTTGTATATTGTAGAGAATCTATCTGCTAGGTTGCGTCATCCTCGTCAAATCTGCCAGCTCCTCCAAAAGCTGCTCCTCCAGGCGGATGATCTCACACATATTCCTGTGAAGCTTCACCCGCGCGGCGGGCTTGTTACCCGAGCACATCCCCTTAATCATGAACTGATTCACCAGATCCCACTTCTCGCCTGCCTTACGGTAGCCTTCAGCTGCCCGGGAGAGAGCAGGCGCCGGACCTTCGCGCTCAAGCAGCTGCAGGAACTGGCTGAACCGGATTCGGCTGATCGGCAGGGCGTTGGCATAGATTTTGAAGGCCGAACTGGCTGCAGCAGTGTTATCAGGCTGTATCCCGGTCTCCAGATAGGCCTGGGCATACGCCCTGAGCTGGACACCCACCTGATCTGGACGAATCTGAGGGGCTGGGCTGGCAAGCACCTCTTGAAGGATCGTCTGCCAATCTGAGCAGGAGCGGGAGGTTTCGCACCGCCCGAATAAAGCATAGAAATGACAGGCTCCTTCAAGGATGCTGAAATCCACTACCTCAAGTTCCCTTCCATAGTAAGCATCGGTCAGATAGATCAGGTTCTTCTCCCGGTCCAGACCTACGGCAAGACAAGCATGGCTCGTATGCAGACTGCGGTAGGCTACACACCAGGGACAGTCATAGGAATCGAAGCCGACCAGCACCGGCATGCCTGAGGACAGCTGATTCTCCAGTAAGTCAAGCATGTAGCTTCGATCCATCGCCGGTTCAGTCCGTTCGATATAACTGAAGGTAAGGCCATGGTACGCAGACAGGTAGCTGGTATTGATCCGGGGCAGACGTATCCGCTCAATCAGCGGCTGGTCCGGGGCTTGCGGCTCATCCAGGGACATCTGCCAGGCATCGCCGTACATGCCTTTGCTGTCCAGGCCCTGCCACTGCGCTACAGACTGGATGCAGTCATCAATACAGCTGCGCAGCTTAGGGTATGGGGTACTCTTAACAGGAGCAATGTTCAACACTGCTCATCATCTCCTTCGCCGAGCAGAAGTGGCTGTGCAGCCGGTCGCGATAAGAAGCGGGAGTCATGCCGCTGAATTCGCGGAAGAGCCGGTAGAAATATTTCATGTCGTAAATGCCTACCTCAAGGGCCACGGACTGCACGCCAAGCTTCGTGAACAGGAGCAGGATGCAGCTGTATTTCATCCGGATTTCCTGGTAGATCTGGATGTAAGATCTGCCGGTCTTATTCTTGAGCAGACGCTGGAACTGGCGGGAGCTCATCGCAAGCTGGCGGCTCATTTCATTCAGCGTGATCCGCTCACTATAGTTACTGATCATATATAGGAGGACATCATGCAGCGGGTCATACTGAAGGACCGGGCGTTCTTCGAAGGGAAGGTCTGCTGCGGTCATAATCAGCTTCGCCAGCTCCAGCAGCGGCGGGTATAGCCGCTGCTCATCTATGAGCAGGCCAGAGTTCAGCATCCCGTGCAGCCGCCCGAGCAGGAAGAGGATTTCCTTGTTCTTCTCCATGTATCCGAACCAATGCTGAACCTCCAGAAGCTTCAGCAGCGGCAAGAGGACCTCTTCGGACAAGGTCCCGGGCAGCTCTCTAAGCACCTTGTCAAGTCCGGGCCTGAGCATACAATTCAGGATCAGCAGCGGCTCGGTACCGCTCAGATCCTGCGGATGAAAGACATGGGACACCCCCGGCGGAATCACCAGCACATCCCCCTGCGTCACCTGCATTTTATCCTCACCAGCCAGATGAATGCCTGTCCCTTGAACCACGTAGGCCAGCTCTACGAAGTCGTGCTGATGACGTACGGAAGTGACCGTTTTTTGAGTCAGGAGCATTTGAACGGGTGAACAGGAGTCGAATACATAATCCCCCCTGAATACCGGAAAAGCTTCCATAAACAAACCTCCGTTTCCTGTTTCCTTATGTTGGCAACTGGAATCCATCCTAGTATATCTCAATATTTTGGCGTATTCAACCATATATTAACAACTTAAAATTTGGTATATTCATGCTATTCATTCCAATTATGCAACCTGAAAGGGGTAGACACATGCAGCATAAAGTCATTGAGATTATCGCCGAAATCAAGGAGGAACCAGGCCTGCTTCAGACGCTCAGCGGAGCTTCTGACCTGACCCTGGACGCCGCACTTGACTCCCTGCAGATCATTAATTTTATTCTGAGAGTCGAGGATGAATTCAATATAGAGGTAGATTTCGACACCTTTGATCTGGAGCACCTGAAATCAGTGGACCGGTTCTCCGCTTATGTCGCCGGGCTTGCCGTACAATGAGGAATGCTGTGCACTGCGGCAGCCTGGAGTCGGAGCGGTACTGGCGGGAGGAGGATCTGGCCTCCTTGCCGGCCATTCCCGATGCGAAGGCGCTGGCTATCGTGCAGGCGATGGATGAAATGCTGTTTGTCTTTTGCGGGAGCGGCGATGTTCTCTTAACCCGCCAGGGGATGAACCGGGCACAATATGACTATCTGCAATCGCTCGGTTATGCATTCAGCACCAATATGGATACGCTCAGTCTGGAGGCAAAGGAATCTGTTCCCGCACAGGCGGCGCTGAATGTATTTGAACTGCTGGGCCGGATGGACGCCGGGCAGGAACCGGACCGCTTAATACCGGAAGGAGCGCTGCTGGAGCCCTTCGCCGTGCTTCCCGGGACACAGGAGGCGGTTAGCCGGTACAAGCTTTTGCCTACGTTGCCTAATGAAGATATTGTACGGGCAGTGAATACCAAGAGCTATTCAACGGCGATGCGGGACCGGCTGGGGCTGCCGAATATTGCGTTAGTGGTCAACAGTATGGAGGAGCTGCTGCAATCGGGACAAGCGCTGCTGGAGAAGGGAGCTTTTCTGATCAAGGACGAGTATGGGGTATCCGGTAAAGGGAATCAGCTGGTGGATTCAGAGCGTATGCTGCGCCGGATGGCCGGGCATCTGGAGTCGAGCCGCAATCAGGGGAAAAGAATCCGGTTTGTCCTTGAGCCTCTGCTGGACCGGGAGACAGACTTCTCCTGCCAGTTTCAGATTGAACCGGAAGGCCGGATCAACCTGTTGTCTGTTCAGCAGCTGGTGAACCAGGGCTTCGCTTTTGGAGAATCTCACTCCCCGCAGCCGTCTCTGCTGGACAAGCTGGACAAGGAAGGCTACTGGGAGACCATGCGCAGCATAGGACGGGAGCTGTACTCTGACGGATATTACGGTGAGGTGTGTGTCGATTCGATGCTGCTGCGTGACGGAAGTCTGGCACCTCTGGTAGAGATCAATGCCCGCAAGTCGATGAGTCTGATTAAGCATTATGTGGACCGCCGGTTCAAGCAGGAGGGTATGCACACCTGCCTGATACAGGTGCCGCTGGCAGCTATGGGCAAGGTTCATTATGAGGAGCTGCTGGAGAGGATGGAGGCAACCGGGATTTTATTCTCGCTGGAGACGGGGGAAGGTGTGATGCCCTTGACCTCTAGCGCGCTCCAGCCGCTGGACCCCGCCCGTACTGCCGGTTCCGTGAAGGGCAAGCTGTATGCGGCCCTGACTTACCGGAGTGAAGACAGCAAGCACATGCTTATCCGTACGCTGGACGAGTCTCTCGTGCGCACGGGCTATACTATCCTGCGATAAAGAAAGGAACCCTCCAATGAATAACACCGTGACGATTCTATGCTCAGGCTTTGGCCTGGGCTTCTATGTCCCTGGTCTGCTGCTGGAACGCAAGTTAACCGCGCTGGGCCTTCAGGCGGAGATTGAGGTGTTCGAGACCTTAATGCCTGAGCACAAAAAAGAACAGACAGACAACAGCCGCAGGGCATACCAGCATAGCTTCGCCGTTGCCCTGACTTCACAAAAAATACCGTCCGATATCAGAAGCAGCCTTGATCCCGCAGCCGTTGAGCATTTGCTGCAGCAATGGAAGCAGGAGGAACGGCAGCACTTCATCGTCTTGTCCGGGCACTGGGTGCATGTCATGGACCAGTACCGTGAGCTGGCGGGGGTAAGCGTGTATGCTGACCTGCTGTATATTGACGCTGACCTGTCGCCATCGTGGAAGAATCTGCGCAAGCTGAATCCGGCTTACGCGGAAGGCTACCGTGAAGTAAGTCTGTATGATCCCGGGAAGCAGGAGATTCTGTTCAGCATCGATGCCGGATCTGGGGAAGCACTGCCTGCTGCGGCGAGAAACGGGCGGCTGGTCGTTCATGGGGGCGGCTGGGGGATCGGAACCTTCCGCGAGAAATTTGACGCGCTGGAGTCGGCGGGGTTCGAGCTGGATATTGCCGCTTACAGCACTCAGGAGATCGGCGGGCCTGTCCGCGGCAGACGTTATTATATGAATGATCCGCAGTGGAGGACCTGGACGAAGGACGGCAGCGGGCAGTATACCTTCCCGCCATTTGCAGAGGTAACCGGTAACCGGACGGAGCGTTTCCCGCCCTGCAAGAGCTACGGGGAGGGGATGTACGGAGTCATCCGGCAGGCGTCCGCTGTCATCAGCAAGCCGGGCGGCGGCGCTTTGATTGATTCCCTGGCTTCGGGTACACCGCTTGTGCTGCTCGACCCCTTCGGCCCGCATGAGAAGATCAACAGTAATCTGTGGGTCGGGCTTGGTTACGGCATCACTTACGGGGAGTGGGCCGCGTCAGGATATGATGATGATAAACTGCGCAAGCTGGCGAATAATCTCAGAGCCGCTAGAGCTCAATACCCGGACTATGCGGCAAGCTATGCCGGACAATTATCCACAGCAGGAGGGAGAAGCTAATGCAACCTACCAGTAGAGTGAGCCTGGACGCTAAGTCCTTCGAGGCTTTGAAGCGTACGATTCGAAATGTCGTGGTACCGCATAGAGAGCGCAAGCTTGATCCGGGATTCCGGACCGTAATGCCGGAGATTATGTCCCTCAAGCTGACCAACCGCTGTAATCTGCGGTGCAAGCATTGCTATCAATGGAATGAAGATGGCTACCATCATGATATGGATACCGCCGAGCAGAATCTGGATATGGATCTGGGAATGATCCAGAGGCTGCTGGAGGAGACGGACGAAGCGCAGTCCCGCCTGTATTTATGGGGAGGGGAGCCGCTGTTTCACCGGCAGGCCAAGGAGATTCTGGAGCTGCTGAAGGAGCATCCCCGGGACACGACCATCTGCACCAATGCCTATATGATCCCGAAGTTTGAAGAGGAGCTGTGCGCGATCTCCGACAACCTGGAGCTGCTGATTCCAATCGAGGGCTTCCAGGAGGAGCATGATTTCCTGCGCGGCAAAGGGTCCTTTCAGAAGGTGGTCCAATGTGTCGAACGGCTGCTGGAGCTGCGCGAGCAGGGCCGCTTCCGGGGCCGGATCTCTGTGCACAATGTCATTAATGATAATATGATCGGCCGATTGTATGAGCTGGTGGAGTTTTTTGAGCGCAAGGGTGTAGATCTGGTTCTGCTCTGCTTCCCCTGGTATATCTCGGAAGACACCAGTCTTGCGATGGACCGCTTCTACGATGAACACTTCCAGTGGCTGGCCGAGCTTCCGCCGGATCACCGGAGCAGCTGGCATGCGTTCAAATACCATATTAAGCCGGAGAATATCACCAGATTGACCGAAGACCTGAAGCGGATCAACAGCAACACTTGGCGCAATACCCGAATCCGCTATCAGCCGGGGCTGGACTTTGATGAGATTGAGGATTTCGTGGCCGGGAAGCCGATGCTGTCCCGCAGTACCTCCAAATGTCTGGCGCTCAGCACCCGGGTGGATATTGCCCCGAACGGGATGGTGAGTGCGTGTAAATTTTTTGGCGAGCTGGCCATTGGCAATGTGGAAGAGCAGACGCTGACAGACATATGGAATTCTGCGCGTTACGACCGGCTGCGGCGGATTCTGGATGAAGGCTTATCCCCCGCCTGTTCCAAATGTAATGTGCTGTACTTGAACACCTATGCTGCGCTGGCTCAGGTATGAGCAGTATGGTAGAGCAGGTAACCTATAAGCTAGGCATTCTGGGCGCCTCGAATATTGCGGTTCCAGCAATGCTGGAACCGGCACGGATAGTGGACAAGGTGAAGATTACGGCGATTGCCAACCGTACCTTGGCGAAAGCAGAGGCCATGGCCGAGGCGTACCAGATTCCCTATGTGGCTGGTAGTCTGGAGGAGCTGCTGGAGCTTGATGGGCTGGATGGAGTGTATATTGCGCTCAGCAATGAGTTACATGCGCAGTGGGCGATCCGGGCCTTGAATGCGGGCAAACATGTCTTGGTGGAAAAGCCGATCTGTCTCCATCCTGAAGAAGCGGAGCAGTTAAGGCTGGCGAAGAACAACCCTGCTGCTCCGAAGCTCGCCGAGGGGATGATGATTGCCTGTCACCCATGGCAGCAGACGCTGAAGGGCATCGTCGATTCGGGCGAGTTCGGCGCGCTGCGCAGGATCAGCACCCGGATCTCCATTCCTGCCAAGAACGGGCATGCCGGGAATTACCGGAGTGTCAAGGGGAAGGGCGGAGGTGTTTTTGCCGATCTGGGCTGCTATTGGCTGCAGTTCGTGCAGACCCTTGCCGGTCTTCAGCCGGAGGAGATCCTGGCGCAGTCGGCCTTTGACGGGCCGGATGGTTGCGACTGGACCTTTCAGGCAGCGCTGCAATACAAGAACGGGCTGAGGGCCGAGTGCCTCACTTCCTTCGAGCTGCCATACCGGGCCTCGCACACCCTGTATTTCGACCAAACGGTGCTGACGGTTCCGGATTTCTTCCGGCCGATCAAAGGGTTCTACAAGCTCAAAATCCGGCATGATCTGCCGGACAACCGCACCACCCTATGTGAATTCGAACCGCTGAACTATTATGTGGGCCAGCTGGAGGCTTTTGCGGCGATCATGAGCGGGCAACAAGCCGAGGGTCTGGGCGCTACCTGGGAACGGGTGCAGCTGCAAGCCCGGATCATGGCCGGGGCTCAGCGGTGCCGGGTTTAGCTGTGAAGCAGACCGACGATGACCGAAACAAACGCCACAGCAGCGCCCCCCTGACCAAAGAGTCGCTGCTAGTGGCATGATTACCTGATAGGACAGGAGCCATCCAGACATCCGGGGCTGGTGGCGGATTCGGTATTATCATCGGATACAGTCTCCACCTTGGACCATGCCTGATCCAGCACCTCTTTGAATACTGATTGATCCCGGGCACCCGATATGGAATATGTTTCATTAAACAGAAAATACGGCATTCCCCGTACGGAGGCAAGGCGGCTATCTTTTTCATCCTTATGCACTTCTGTTGTGTATTGGTTACACTCCAGGACCGCCAGTGATTTCGTCCCATCCAGACCCGCTTCTGCTGCCAGTAAGGCAAGGGTACTAGGGTCGTTTATGTTGAGTCCTTCTGTAAAATAGGCTCTGAAGATACGTTCCGAGAGTGCATAAGCTTTCCCATGGGCGGCCGCATAATGCGTTAGGCGGTGTGCGTTAAAGGTGTTTGCCGGGATGGTCTGATCAAATCGATAATTGAGGCCTGTCATTCTTGCCATATCAGTAACCTGCATATAGGCATGCTTTGCCTGGGAGACACTCATCCCTGCATGTTTGGAAGCCGTTTCGTAAATCGATTCTCCTGCTTGCGGATAATAACCAGGCACCATTTCAAAGCTGTGGAGCACGATTTCTACCTCATTTTTATAATCAAACTGTTCCAAGGCGGCTTCAAACTTTTTTTTCCCAATATAGCAAAACGGACAAGTATAATCGAACCATATTTCTACTCTCATCTTCATCTCACCCTCATTTCTTAATCACGATTTTCCCGCGTTTAGGCTGCATCTCACTTTTACGGTATGCCTGGTATAGGCCTTGGGCGGTAAATGGGTATATTTCATCTACATGAATGCGCAATTTCTCATCCTGTATATTACGGATTATAGTCTCCAGATCGGCACGGTTAGGTCTTGTTTGAAAAAAAACCGAGTCTATGTCCCGGACCTTTGGAGTTTGTCCAATCCCAAAGGCAACGATTGAAATATATTTTCCTCCATTCTTCAGAACAGCATAGCTTTCATTTCCAGTATCTCCTGGCAATCCTGTTTCAAATGTGGATGGGTCCGCGATGGTATCCAAAACGATATCTACAGGCTCGGAAATTTTGTTTACGAATTCATCTGTTGTATAATCAATTACTTCATCCGCACCTAATTCCATGACGAATGGACGATTGGAATCCCTCGCCGTCGTAATTACATACGCTCCGTGTTGCTTCGCTAATTGAATTGCGGCATGCCCTACGCCCCCTGCGCCTCCATGAATAAGAATACGCTGACCCTGCTGAAGTCTGCCATGCTCAACCAGGGCTTGCCAGGCCGTCAATGTAACCGTAGGTATGGCTCCAGCCTCTTCGAAGGAAAGACTCTCCGGGATAACAGCAAGATGATCCTCTTCTACAGCTACATAATCCGTGTAAGAACCAGTGGGGACCATCCCCATCACACGGTCACCTGGTTTGAGATGCTGCACCAATGTGCCAACTTCCTTTACAATACCCGCCACATCGAAACCAAGAATATACGGAAACTGGACTTGAAACATTGCCCCCATCGGACCCTGCTCAATTGCACCTGAGCGTAAATGAGCATCTCCAGGATTTATGGATGAGGCGTGCATCTCCACGAGTACCTGGGTGTCTTTAATTACAGGAACAGACACTTCCTGCTCCTCCAACGATTCAGGAATTCCGAAGCCGGTTAAAGCTATTGCTTTCATTGTTATATCTATTCCTTCCTTTTTAAATAAGTAGTCACAAGTTGTTTAGGCAACACTTGTTTGATATGATATTAGTACGATATTCCCATGAATACAACCAGCAGATATTCACGAAACGTATGTTAAGCAACAGATTATGAAATTTGATGCTTTAAAATAAATTTGCTTTGCTGGAAGAAATTACAGCTCTGGCCTTTGACAACATGATCCCTGAACAAATGGTTGCCGCACAAGTTGATAGTACAATGAAGCGGACTTTACATCGGAGCATTGAATCTCTTTTGAGAAGAAGCGGGGATTCGGTCCATGCAGCTATCAACGCGGCCATGATAAGTGCGGCCATTTACAATGCTGCTTACTACTGGTATGAGACAAACGAGGATGATAATATTGAGCAGCTCACTATTGCGGTTATCCATTTCATTAATCACGGCTTACAAATGAAGAGCTCCTGAATCTGGGCCGAGGCGCAGCAGCGCCGGGTCTATCTGTGAAGCAAACCCGCCAATAGTCTAAACACACAAGCAGCGACTTCCGGTACCGGAGAGCCGCTGCTTGTGTGTTATCGGTTCTGCAACGAAGGCGGCTGCTCTGTCCAGGAGCGTTCGTTGTTCAGCACATATATTCCCAGCGCCTGCTCGAAGGAAAGGCCGTGATTATAGAATGTCAGCATCTTCGCGGCGAAGCGTACACTCTTATCTGCGCTGGGCGACTGCAGCAGCTCTGTTGCCAGCGTACGGAAATTCTTCGGCTGGGCTTCCGCAGCACCGACGGCATCCAGCAGCCCCTTGTGGCTTGGAAAAAGCATGCGGTTATAAGCCAGGATCATTCTTCCGCTGAAGAAGACCAGATTGCTGGCAGTATGGGCGAGCAGGTAGGCGTCGTCCTTCCGGGTTGCCTCTTTGGCGAAATACAGCCCGAATAGATAGATCTGGGCGCAAAAGTCCTGCAAATTGCGCTCGCGGTTCTCCTCAGGATAGACGGGAATCCGGGCCACCAGCTCATCCAGCTCCGGGATTCTGGAGAAGAGCACCTCTGCACCAGTAAAAGCATACCTTGTCGGCTCATTGGCCTGCCGGGCTGCAAGCTCCAGAAACCGCCGGTTAATTACCTTGATATCGGCGTATCCGCCTTCATAGGTGCTGACTTCGCGGTCCACATAGGAGAGCCTGTCGTTCCGCTCATATTCCGCATAGGCTTCATCGGTGAAGACCAGATGGACATCCACATCCGAGGTCTCGCTGGCGGTTCCCTTGGCTACTGATCCACTGGTGATTGCCGCCAGACAAGAAGGGTCTTGCTCCAGCTTCTCCGCCAGCTTCTCCAGTGTCTGTCTGTGGTGCGCGTACATATTGCGTTCAGCCTCCTTGAATGAATTCTGCTGTGTTAAGCGTATCAATAGGAAAGCTTGCCAGCTATGGTCAATTCAGACATTCAGGCTCCCGCCTGCTCTGTCTTCCCCTGAGTCGCCTGCTGCTCTGCGGCACCGCTGCGGATGAGGCTTCTCCGTCCGGCGAGGGTGACCGCCAGAATAGCTGCACCGGAGACGAGCAGAATGAGTGAGCCGGGAAGCCGGTCGAGGAGGACTCCATAGAGCAGCATTCCGAGCGGAGCGATGGAACCGGCGGTGCCCTCTACCAGACCGAATACGCGTCCACGGTACTTTTCCTCGGTAGTCTGCTGCAGATAGACCTGAACCGGAATGTTAATGACCATAATCATGACGCCGATAAGGATCAGCAGCGGCAGGAAGAGAAGGAAGGTGGCATTCGGGGTGAAATCAAGCAGCAGCGGCACTGCCAGCGCGAGGAATAACACTCCCAGTGCGCTTAAGCCTCCGAGGATCGGCTTCACTGGACTCTTGCTCTGGGGAAGTACAGCAAGCAGCAGCGACATCAGAAGTACGCCTGCCGCCAGCATCGCTTCGAGAACTCCATATTGCTTCGAGGAGAGTCCGAGTGTCTGTACTGCAACGTAGGGCAGCACAACATTCAGGGCGACGACGAAGAAATTAATCCAGAACACAATCCCCATCAGGGAGCGGAGGACCGGACGGCGGATCACATAAGCGAAGCCTTCCTTCAGATTCGTGCGGACCCCGTTAACAGCAGTGCCCAGACGTTCGCGGAGCGGCTGGGGGCCTGCGGCTTCGGCAGGTTCACCGGCAGCTTGAAGCCGTGGAGTCGGCTTGTATCTCAGCATGCAGCCCATCACGGTCGAAACGGTGAAGCCTGCTGCGTTCAGCAGCATGAAATCCTGAAGGGGAAGGAAGGCATACAGAAGACCGGCGAGAATTGGAGCCAGCAGGTGGCCAGCCGATCCGGCAATCTGATTCAGTGATCCGGCCCGCTGGACGGAGCCGCTGTCTACAAGCATCATCATCGAGGAAGAGACTGAAATACTATAGAAGGTAGAGCAGATAGATAATAGAATGAGCGACAGATAGATAGTCCATAGGAACAATCCCTCCAGCGAGACGAACAGAAAGGCTAGGGACATAATTAGGGCACTGGCCAGGTCCGAGCCGATCAGCAGTCTGCGGCGGTTAACTTTGTCGGCGAGCACACCGGCGAAGGGGGACAGCAGGATTCCGGGCAGCAGCCCGCAGAGCAGTGTAACGGCGAAGCTGCTCCCTGAGCCAGTCTCGTTCAGAATGTACAGACCGGCTACGAAGGTATACATACTGGAGCCGAGAACAGAGATCAGCTTGCTGCCGAAGAAGAGGAATATGTTACGGTTAGTCGCTGCCTTATCATGGGTTGCGGATGTTATTTGAGACATAATAGCACTCCCCTAGTCAAAAGTTAAATTTAATTAAACTTATTGTATGAGTAAAAGTTCAGGAATGCAATAAAAAGTTTAATTCAATTTAACTTTACCGTATTTCCAGCTTTCTCTTAGGGTATAGGTAAGCTATACTGAAAAGAAAAGCATCCTGGAAAGTTGGCAAGCAGATGACCACCAAACAAACTATCGGAGAGAAAGTCAAGCAATTGCGCAAGTCTAAGGGACTTACGCAGACGGACCTTGCCGGAGACCATATGACCAAGAGCATGCTGAGCCAAATCGAGAATGGACGCGCCTTGCCCTCGATGAACAGCCTGCAAGTTCTGGCCGGCCGGCTGGGAGTTGACCCGGGCTACTTCCTCGAAGGCGAGGAGGAGGCTGAGCTGGCTCCGCTTGTCCGGGAGATGGAGGCCAAGTTCAAGGCGAAGAATTACAGGGAGGTCATCCAGCGGCTCCAGCCGCTCACGGAGCGTATGCTTCCGATGACGATTGACGCTGCGCGTCTGCTGGAGTTCTATGTAAGCTCCCTTTTCTATACAGGAGACGGAGGCGGAGAAGCGGAGCTGGAGCGGGCAGCGCTAATCTATGAACGCTTCGGCTTATTCGTGGAGCGGGCGAAGGTGCAGTATATTTCCTATGCCCTAAATTTCGCACAGAGCAGGTACGCTGAAGGGCTGGAGCTGATCCGCCGGGTCCGCAAGGAGTACGAGGCTAACAAGGTGGGGAATGATTTTATCTTTGAAATCGATCTTCATTATGCCGAGAGCGTTAGCTTGTCTGCCCTGGGGAATTATGCGGGAAGCCGTGAAGTTACATTGGCGGCGCTTCAGGTGTCGCGGGAAGAGGGGATCTACTATATGACGGATCATCTCTACCGGGTGCTCGGGATTCTGGCGCTGACCGAAGGAGAGACCTTGGCGGCAGAGGAGGCCTTGAAGAAGGCCAGAGCATTCGCAGAATTCACCGAATCTCAGGATTCACTGAAGCTGGTGTTGATCGGAGAGATCAGACTCGCGGTAGCTAAGGGAGAGTACAGTAAGGTTCTTGCGCTGGCAGAGCAGTATCCGCAGGAGGATGAACAGTACGCGCCAAGCGTTCAGCTCATGTCCGGCATCGCCTGGTATCATCTTGGGCAGGACGATGAAGCGCTGATCTGCCTGTCCAAGGCCGAGCCGGGTGATCAGGTCTACCACCCGCTTGACCGCGGCAACCTGTTGACAGCTTTTGCTTACCGGGCACAGATCTGTATGCGCCGGGGTATGAAGGAGGAAGCACTGCGGCTGTCCCAGTTCGCCTATGATCAGGTGAAGGAATACCCGCCTTCCATATACACCGAAATGATCAACAAAACTTACCGCGAGCTGCATAACAAACTATCCTTATAGCGCAGCAAAAAACACCCGTGCGATTTTCCCGCACGGGTGTCCTTCTGCAATGAAATATAGGTGGAACTATAAATCCTCAGATAAAGGAGGGAGCGACGGAGGAGATTTTGAAACTGTAGGAGCGCTAGCGCCCGCCTTTGTTTCCGGATTTCTACCGCTTAGAGCGGCATAAATCAAGAAATTTGGAAACAACAGCGGCCGGAAGTCCAAAATCTCCGCAGTGGCGACTGCTCCTTTATCTGTGCATTTAAGCTCAAGCTATCTGAATAGCTTATTTGCTGCTCCACAGCTCCACACGGTCCTGCACATACTTCGTATAGCCAGCTTCCATTTTCTTAACGCCGGCTTTTTCCAGATCGGCCATGTAATCATCCCAGATTTTATCGAATTCAGCCGGTTTGGCCAGAATCGCCTGCGGGATGCGCTTCCACGTAATATCCTTCATTTTATTGCCCAAGATGGAGACTTCATCCTCGCCAGGGATAGCAATGTTCCAGGCAGCGCCGTATGCTTTTTCCTTGAATTCTTCCTCTTTCGGGAACAGATCCTTCCAAGTCGTAGCTTTGTAGGCTGCCAGCGTCTCTTTCTCAACATCGCTATAGCCCAGCACCAGCTGCTCAGGGAAGTTCTTAGTGTAGTAGTTGCCCGTGGAATCCTTGGCACCGTCACCATAGTGAACCATCATGTTCCAGTAGAAGCCAATGCCTGTTTCCTTCGTGAAGGCGGTATTATCGTTGTTGATGCGGTCCTGGACTTCCTGCGGAACTACGCGTTTGCCGTTCTCCACTTTATAGTGCTTGCCTTCAATTCCCCAGTTGTTCAGGATCTGACCTTCATCGGAGGCCAGGAAATCCAGGAACTTGATCGTCCGGACCGGATCGGGGTTGGTTGTGGAGATGGAGATACCGTAGCCGCCCATGAAGCCGGTAGGCCAGAAGCTGGTTTCCTTGAATTCATCCGTCAGTGTGACCGGATAGTGTCCGTAAGTCTGATCGAATTTGCCGGCCGTTTTGAGGGCTTGCTGCGCGTCATTGTAGTCCCAGTCCTGGTCAATCAGGCCGAGCACGCGTCCAGTGGCTACTTTGGCTTTATACTGGTCGTATTTCTGCACGAAGCTTTCTTTGTCAAGCAGGCCGATATCATTCATGTGGTTCAGCCAGCGGAAATATTCCTTTTCTTCCGGACGGCGGAAGTGGTAGATCGCTTCGTGAGTCTCCTGATCGACGTAATATTCACCATCATCGGAGCCGCCGGTAGTGGCTACCGCAGGGTTAGTAACGGAAATGTACATATGCCAGTCGTCTGCGTTCAGGGAGACACCGATGTTCTTGTTGCCGTTCTCATCGGTAGGGTGCTTATCCAGATACGCCTTAATGACATTTTCATAATCCTTGACCGTCTTAATCTCAGGGTATCCGGCTTCCTTCAGTACGCGGTGCTGCAGCTCGAAGCCGCCGCCCGCTACGAATTTCTTCTCATCCACCGCTGCCCAGGTCGGGATTGCGTAGATCGATTGGTCTTCGTTCGTATACTTGGCCCGGGCGAGATTATCACCGAGCACGCGCTTGATGTTAGGGGCATGCTTATCGATCAGATCGGTCAGATCCAGGACCGCGCCGGCATCCACCAGCTTGCCGATATCACCTTTAGCCGAGATAATGTCGGGATATTCACCGCCTGCTGCAATCAGGGCAATCTTCTGCTGCGGATCACCGACAGCGAATTCGGCATCGAGGGTGACGCCGGTTTTTTGCGTAATGACAGTGCTGACCTCATCCTTCATATTGTTCCAGTTCGGATTGGGGTCTTCCGCGAAGAAGGATAGTGTCAGGGGACTTAAGTCCTCAGCCGCAGCCGTAGCCTCAGCCGTTGCCGTGGCATTGCCGCTGTTCGTCGCCTTGGCCCCGGTATTCTCAGCCGTATTCTTGTTGCCGTTATTATTGCCACCGCCGCAGCCTGCCAGCACACTGAGCAGCAAGGTCAGCACCATCAGCGCCACATACGGTTTCGCCGTCTTTCTTGTCATGAATAGATACCCTCCCTTTGTCTGGTGAAAATCATATTGTATTCACAGGCGTCAGCCTGAAGATACCGCTTTAGCAGATTAGCTTTTAACCGAACCCAGCGTCATGCCTTTGACGAAATAGCGCTGCAGGAACGGATAGACAATCAGAATGGGAACGGTAACGACAATAGTGATCGCCATTTTGACTGATTCCGGGGAGATCTGGGCCATGACCTCAGTCATATTGCGCCCGCGGAAATTATCCGCATTGGTCGTGGTGCTCTGAATGACCTTCATCAGCTCGAATTGCAGCGTGGTCAGCGAGTCCTTCGAGCCGTTATACAGATAGGTGTCAATCCACGCATTCCACTGGCCGACGGCCAGGAACAGGGCGATGGTTGCCAAGGCTGGCTTGGTCAGCGGCAGAATAACACGCCAGTAGATGGTGAAGTCATTGGCTCCGTCCAGCTTGGCGGATTCCTGCAGGGCGTACGGCAGACCGTCGATGAAGGAGCGGATCACGAACACATTGAAGGCGCTCACCAGACCGGGCAGGACATACACGCCGAAGGTGCCCATCATATGCAGATCCTTGATCAGAATGTAAAAGGGAATCAGACCTCCCGATACATACATCGTCAGTGCCAGGAAGGTGGAGACGAACTTACGGGCCTGGAAGTCTACCCGGCTTAAGGTGAAGGCCAGCATGGACGCACTGACCAGTCCGAGCAGAGTCCCGATAATCGTCCGCAGCACCGAAATTTTGAACCCGGTAATCAGGCCGGAGAAGGCGAAGATCGTCTCATAATTCTTGAAGGTGAACACCCGGGGGTAGATCGTAATCCCGCCCTTGATGCTGTCCGTCGAGTCATTGAAGGAGATCGCCAGCACGTTCAGAAAAGGGTACAGCGTAGCAACAGTTACTACCGTAATCGCCAGATAGACAACCAAATCGAAGATGCGGTCCGACCAGGAGGCCGCAGCCAGTTTTTTAATCATGAGCAGGGCCTCCTATATGATGCTTTCCTTGGTTATTTTTTTGAAGATGCCGTTGGCAGTAAAGAGCAGAATCACACTCACCACGGAGTTGAAAATATTAATTGCCGTCCCGAAGGAGAATCGTCCCATCCCCAGCCCGTAATTCAGGGCATACAGGTCGAGGGTCTGCGAGTAGTCACGCACCAGATTGTTGCCGAGCAGGAACTGCTTCTCGAACCCGATGCTGGTGAGATGGCCAATCGAGATAATGAGCAGGATCACGATGGTGGTCCGGATGCCCGGAAAAGTGATATGACGCACCTGCTGGAGCCGGCTGGCCCCGTCCACCCTGGCTGCCTCGTACAGCTCCGGCCCGATGCCCGAGATGGCGGCGAGATAGATAATGGTATTCCAGCCCGTCTCCTTCCACACATCCGATGCGGTGACAATGCCCCAGAACAGATTGCCTTTGGCCATGAACTGAATCGGTTCACTGATGATATGAAGGCCCATTAGCAGGTCATTGACTGCGCCGTTGTCTGTGGAGAGCATCTTGGTAATGATCCCGGCAGCAACCACCCAGGACACAAAGTGCGGCAGATACGACACCGTCTGAACGAAGCGCTTCAGCACCTGCAGCCGTACCTCATTCAGCAGAATAGCGAAGATAATCGGAATGATAAAGCCTGCCAGCAGTCCCATGATACTCATGGCCAGCGTATTGCGCAGGGCGTTGAAGAATTGCTCATCCTGGAACAGCTCCCGGAAGTACTGGAGGCCGACCCATTTTTGCTCGAAAAAGGATTTGCCCGGCTTATACTTCTGGAAGGCCATCATCCACCCCCATAACGGAAGATAGCTGAAGACAAAGGCCCAGAGGACAAAAGGAACAGCCATCATATAGAGGTATTTCTGCTGCCGGAATTTCCCCCAGAAGCTGGAGGAGGATTTCTTCGGCTCCGGCTTCATCGCGGTGGTAATCGCTTTCATTTATGTCCCTCCTTCGATATAGCTTTATCATAATCTGCCGCCTGGCCGGGAAACACCCGAAGATTTAAGTGTAAAAACAGGGGGAAATCAGTCCTTTTCGTAAGCGCTTTCTGAAAAAGCGTTCTCAGGCTCCTTTCTCCGGTAAGCGGAGGGGGAAATGCCTGTGATTTTTTTGAACTTCTCGCGGAAATAATCGACATCGCTGAAGCCGACACTGCTGGCTGCCTGATGGATTTTGCAGCCCTGGTCCAGCAGCTCCTTGGCCTTCTCAATGCGGATCGTATCCAGATAAGTATTGAAGGAGCAGCCCATGGTGTTCTTGAACAGCTTCCCAAGATACGCACTGCTATAGGTGAACACATCGGCCAGCGTCTCCAGCTTCAGATTCTCGTCATAGTGCCGGTGGATCAGATCGACCATCCGCTTCATCAGGACATCTATATCATCGCGGATAATCCCGGCAGCATATTCCTCCAGCAGACCTGAGATATAGCGCTGGAGCTGGGGGAGGGAGGTATGCCTGTAGATCTGCTGAATCTGCTCCTCCATCCGGCTCTGTGCAGCGCTAAGCTCCTTATAATGAACGGACAGCTTGCCTGACATGGAGGTGACGGCCCGGACATAGTAGGATTTCACCGCCATCTCGGATGAGCCGGCAGCAGCCATGAGGTCCCCTGCTTCCTGGATCAGGGCAGTGATTACACGGAGATTGCCGGTATCCAGGGCAAAATACAGTCGGTCCATTACGGGAGTGAGCCTGCTCTCCGTATCCTGGGGATTCGCAGGCATCCCCTGCTTTAGCTTGAGGGAATCCGGGCCGATCATCCCCGGCTCATCGTAGAAAAAGTGATCCTTCATCCGCGCCAGCGCGGACTGATGAGAGACCTGCAGCTCAGTCAGACTGTCCACCATATCCCCGGCGGTGATGATGCATTCCAGTCCCTCAGCGGCAGCGGCTTCGCGGATCTGCCCGGCCATCCGTTTGCTTACCAGCTCCTTCTGGTACGAGGGCTGCAGCAGCACCCCGAGATAAGAATCGAGCGCGAAAACGATGCCAGAGCGGTTGTCCTCGAAGCTTGAGGTCAGCCGGGACTTGACGCTGCTGGAAGGCCCGTTGTCCGCAGAATCCTGCAGCAGCAGCCGGATCAGCACGATCTGGTAGGAATCCCAGAGCAGCCCCGCTTCCAGCGCCGACTCCATCAGCGCGGGGGCGGGATGCAGACTGCTCTCCATCAGCAGGGATTGCACCAGCATCTCCCGGCTCCAGACCTTAACAGCCTCATGATTCTTGCGGTGCGCCTGCCGCGCATTCAGTACGGTGGACAGGCCGGTAAGATACAGCTGCAATTCCTCCTCATCAACCGGCTTAAGCAGATAGTTATCGATATTGTAAGACAACGCCCGCTTGGCATAACTGAAGTCGGCATAGCCGCTCAATATGAGAATATGCAGCTCCTCATGATCCTCCCGCAGCTCGCCGATCAGCTCCAGCCCATCCTTCCCGGGCATACGGATATCCACAATCATCAGATCCGGGGAATACAGCTTAGCCTTATGCCTGGCTTCAACCGCATTGGCTGCTGTATCTACCACCCGGTAGCCGAGGCTCTCCCAATCCAGCAGAGTGACTAGTCCTTCGCGGATCGACAATTCATCATCAACAATTAACACACTATACATAGGAATCACTCCTTAAAGGGATGGCGAAGCTGATCTGTGTGCCGTATCCGCTCTGGCTGGCCAGAACCAGGCCGCATTCCGGGCCATAGGTCAGCTTCAGCCGCAGATGGATGTTACGCATTCCGATACTGTGGGTCTCATAGTCATCGTTGTTGTCCAGCATCTGCCGCAGCTCTGCGAGCCGGTCAGGTGAGATTCCGGTACCGTTATCGGAGACCTGCACCTTAAGAAGGCCATCCTCCACCCGGATATCTACCCGGACCATTCCGCCGTCGATCCGGTCCTCCAGGCCGTGAATGACACAATTCTCCACCAGCGGCTGAATAATAAGCGGCGGAATCCTTAGGGTATTCGCTGCCGGATCTACGTATAGCTCGTAGGCCAGCCGGTCATTGTAGCGGAATTTCTGGATAACCAGGTAACAGTTCACGGTCTCCAGCTCACTTTGCAGGGTGATTCTGCCTCCGCCGACCTCTAAGTTTTTGCGCATCATCTTGCCCAGCAGCCGGACAACCTGCGCAATATCGGTCTGGCCGCGGGTGTGGGCCTTCATCCGGATAGACTCCAGGGCATTGAACAGGAAATGGGGATTGATCTGGCTGGCCATCATTTTGAATTTGATTTCATTCTGCTTCAGCAGGATGGCATTCTTCTGCTGGTTGGATTCCTGCACCTCGCTCATCAGGTCATTGACATTGCGGACCATGTGGTTGAACTGCCGGGCCAGCTGGCCGATCTCATCTTTGCCGTCGATCACGAGCCGGGCTTCCAGATTGCCGGAGGCAACCTTGGAGATATGCTTGCTGAGATGCAGCATGCGTCCGGTGAGCAGGCGGGAGAAGTAGTAGATTAGGATGATTGCAAGAAATAGGGAGGAGATAATGACGGAAGAAGCCAGGGAAATAATCCGGTTGGGCTCACTCACAATACTCTCTACCGAGAAAATAGAGATAATCCGCAGGCTGTTCAAGCTGCCCTCGGGCTGCCAGTCGTCGATCAGCATTTTGAAGGACTGCCCGTCAATCGTGATATCCGCAGGCCCGTGCCCCGCAAGGGTGGACAGCGGCTTAAGGTTGATTTCGCGCAGCGACTTGCCGAGAGTGCCCGCCCGGTTGGAGGCGACAACGTTGTCATTCTCATCAACGATAAAGGTCTCGAAGCTCTCCTGCTTCAGAATACTGCTGAGCTGATCCGAATTAACATTCACGACCAGTACACCGGTTGTGCGCTGCTTGAGGAAGTCGACCTTGCGGATCAGGCTGAGATAGTACTGGCCGTTCCGGCTGTCAGGAATATAACTCCAGAACGCCAGCCCCTTCTGGGCGAGGGCGAGCTGGTACCACGGCTCCCGGGTAACCGCTTCGTCAGCCTGGAGGAATTCCCAGTTGTTAAGCACCGTCGGGTTGTCGATATACAGCCGGATGCTGGAGACCTCTTTGTACAGGCGGACGAAATCCCGGAAGTCGGGATAATCCCAGTAGGCCTGCACCACATCATAGACCGATTCGTACCGGTGATTCGCGGCCTCCTCCAGCCGGCTGTCATTGGACAGGCGGTAGACGATATCCACCGGAACGTTCAGCATCTCGCTGGTCCGCTTTTTCACACGGTCGACATTCGCCGTAATCTGCTTCAGCGCATTATTCATCGCCATATTCCGCAATTCACTGGTCAGGAACACCCCCACAATAAGCACCGGAATCAGGACAACACTGCCGAAGGAGAGGAAGAGCTTGGTCCTGAGCTTCAGGTTGTTCATGAAGGTGATGATACGGGTATACACGAATGAAATCCCCTCCGTTAGCACATTTGTAATAACGCTTACAATAGAGTATAGCGCGAAACTGTGAGCCAATATATGTCATGAAAATATTTTTTTGATAAACATTATGGAAAGTCCCATCCCCTCCCAATACGCAATATACCTAAAATCCTGCAACCCTGGCTGAACTTTGAAGCCTTATGATGAGGTAACTAATGAAATATAATAATGATATTAGAACAGTTGGAGGAAAAGAGGGCAGGAGATGGCCAGCATCAGGAGCTCGGCAGGGAAGTGGAAAAGGTGGTTTGCTGATTTATCCATTCATATGAAGTTGATCGGGGCGTATATCGTCATTATTCTGGTCCCGGTCATTGTGATCTCCAACTATTTGTTTGCTGGTTTCTATCAGGATACCGTCAATGACATTATTAAGGAGAACCGCTATCAGCTCAAGAACGAGAGACAAGAGATCATGAGCAAGATTGAAGTAATGGAAAAGTCATTCTTTATGCTCATTTCAGACAGGAGTCTGGGGGAGTATGTGACCGCTGAAGAGGAGCCCGGAGTCAAAGAGCTCAAACAATTTCAGGACTACTCGCTGAATTACTTACAGAGCGTGTTGTTTAATAATCCCAATATTGCGAGTGTCCGTTTCTTCGTCAACAATCCGCGGGTCAGTGAGCTATGGCCGATTATTTATCAGGAAGAACGGATTAAGGACAGCCCCATGTACACGAAATTGATGAATCAGAAGGATAATGCCTTATGGGAGATCCAGCCAGAGGATTCTATATTCGAGAATAGCAGTACAATGGTGGACGAACGGTCAAGCTCCATGGTCGCCTTGGCGGTCAGACTTAACCTGCCCAACAAGCAGCACATTGGCATTGTCAAAGTTGAAATGCGGATTGAGGATCTTTTTGACAAGGCGTATAACAACAGCGGGGAACGCGATTCAAGGTTCTTCATTATAGATCAGCAAAGCAAATTGTACACCAACAGTATGGAGCCGCTCCCAGGTTTGAATCAAGCTCAAATCTTGAAGGCTGCCGTTAAGGTTAAGCAGGAAGGCCGGTCATCCTTGCAATTTTCAGCGGGGGGTGAAGATTTCCTGTATCTCCTTGAGCCCATCGACCGCTTACATGTGGATCTGGTTAACGTTATCTCTCTGCAGAGCACCTACTCCAAAATTGACAGCACCAGAAACAGGGTTATTCTGATCATCAGTCTTCTGCTGGTTCTGCTTGCGGTCATTACTTACTGGATTCAATCTATTGTTCTAAAAAAGCTGCATGTACTGAGGGAGTCGATGCAGAAGGTAGGCAAAGGTGACTTTCATGTGGAGATCGATGTGCAGGGCGGTGATGAGATCGGTGAGCTGGCGCGCCACTTCAGGGAGATGCTGGGCACCATCAATGGCTTGATTGCGGAAGCTGTACAGCGCAGCGCTGCCACTAAAGAAGCGGAGCTTCAAGCCTTACGCAATCAGATCGATGCCCATTTCCTGTACAACACCCTGGAGAATTTGAAAATGCTCGCTGAGGTTGAGGGCCAATACACCGTATCGGATGCACTTACTTCACTCGGCAGCATTATGCGTTACAATCTTAGATGGACTGGCGATACCGTGCAGCTGGCAGACGAGTTGAAGCATATTCAGCATTACATCTCGATTATGAACATCCGTTACGATGAGAAGCTTAAGGTTGAGATTCAAGCAGAAGACAGATTCCATGCTCATGAATTATTAAAAATGTCGCTGCAGCCCATCGTTGAGAATGCGTTGAAGCACGGGATGTATTCCGCTCTGATGAGGGGGGACGGGCTGATAATCAATGTGCAAGCGTATGCGGATGATCAATTCTTTTACATAGAGGTAACTGACAACGGGATCGGAATTCCAGCGGATGGGCTACAGCAGTTGAATCACAAGTTGATCATGAGTGACGAAGAATTCAATCAATTAACGCAGGAGACTGCCGGGTATAGCACAGGACATAACGGAATCGGCTTGCGTAATGTGAATCAGCGCATCCGGCTGCATTATGGAGAGGATTATGGAATTTGCATAGAGAGCAGACAGAGAAGTTATACCACAGTGAGGGTGAAGCTACCTTTGTTGACATCAGTTAGAGGAGGAATGCAGAGCCTATGAGACAGCTGCTGATTGTAGATGATGAGAAGAATATCCGGTGCGGGCTACGGGCCATGATTGAGCGGGAGGTTGCAGGGCGCTATGATATCCACTTGGCTTGTGATGCCTTTGAGGCCCTGGACATGATCGCATCAATGAAAATAGAAATTCTGATTACGGACATTCGTATGCCCGAGTTGGATGGAATTGGCTTGATTAAGAAGCTTCAGGAGTTCAGGCCCAGGCCCGCCATTGTAATTGTGAGCGGGTATGATGATTTCTCGTATGCCAGAGCCGCTATCCGCTATGAAGTGAATGAGTACCTGCTTAAGCCGGTCATTCGTGAGGAATTAGCTGAAGTGCTGGAGCGGATTGAAGAGGAGCTTAACGTTTCGGCAAGCAATCTTCACCTGGGCATGGAGCAGTTTCATACGGCCTGTGAGCAAGCGGAAGTTACAGTGGAAGATTCATTTCTGCAGCCTACTCCCGATACCATACCCATACAGAAGGAGAATAAGGGAATAGAGCATGCCCTGCAATACATCCACGACAATTATTCGCATAACATCAACATGATGATGGTTTCAAGCAAAGTGTCTTTTAACTACTCCTACTTCAGCCAGGCTTTCCGGGACTACACCGGAGAGAATTTTGTAAGCTATCTGAAGCGGCTGCGGATCAATAAGGCGAAGGAGCTGCTGCGGGATACGGAGGATAGAATCTATGAAATAGCCGGTAGGTCAGGCTTCGGGAACACCAAGAATTTTAACAGAGTATTCAGAGAAAGCGAAGGCGTAAGCCCGCTGGAGTACCGCAATCAGCAAAAGCTGTTAACCACACTGATGGAGCAATGATCCCATACAACCCCTAATCCGTTGGTCACTTGCACAATGCATTTCGTCCGTTCATCAATATTCTTTTCCTCCCCCGAGACCTTATAATGAGAGCGTGTTCAACAAGTTCTTAGGGGGATATTTGAAATGGAAGGATTAATCATTGGTTGGTATGGAGCGCTTGCAGGACTGGCAATTGCCATTATTCTGATCCTAAAGAAATTAAATCCGGTCTACGCTCTGTTCCTGGGTGCCATTGTAGGGGCGCTGATCGGCGGAGCCAATCTCGAACAGACCGTGAGCGTTCTTGTAAGCGGTACACAAAGTGTAATGGGCACGGTGCTGCGGGTGCTGGCCGCCGGTGTGCTGGCTGGTGTGATGATGGAGTCGGGTGCGGCTGAAGCCATAGCCCAGGCTATTGTCCGAAAGTTCGGCGGAAGTAAGGCCATTCTGGCCCTCGCGCTGGCCACGATGGTCATTACGGCAATGGGCGTATTCATCCCGGTAGCGGTGCTGATTGTGGCTCCGATCGCTTTATCCGTAGGTAACAAAATGGAGATCTCGAAGCTGGCGCTGCTGCTGGCCTTGTCGGGCGGGGGGAAGGCAGGTAATATTATCTCACCGAATCCGAATACGATTGCTGCTGCGCGCGGCTTTGATCTTGATCTGAGCCATGTCATGCTGGCAGGTGTAATCCCGGCAATCTGCGGATTAATTGTAACCGTTATCTTAGCAACCCTGCTGAAGAAAAAAGGTGTCATGGTTACCCCGGGCGAAGCTGCGAACGGGACAGATAACGCGAATACGGCCGCTTACCCGCCGCTCAGCAGAGCTATTGTGGCTCCGCTTGTGGCCATCGTCCTGCTCATGATTAACCCGATCGGCTCCATCTCCGGGATCGAAGCGTTGACCAAGCTTAAGGTGGATGCGCTCTATATTCTGCCGCTGGCGGGGATCATCGGGATGCTGGCGATGGGGCAAGGCAACAAGGTGCTGCAGTATACATCCTCCGGCCTTAGCAAAATGACCGCAACTGTACTGATCCTAATTGGGGCAGGCGGCATCGCCGGTCTGATCTCCGCTTCCGATCTGTCCGCCCAGGTCGTGCATCTGATTGAGCTGTCCGGGATTTCCGGGACGTTCCTGGCACCGATCTCCGGGATACTAATGGCTGCGGCTACCGCCTCAACATCCACGGGTGTTATTGTCGCCACCGGCTCCTTCGGGCAGGCCATCCTGAATATGGGCACCGCTCCGCTGGCTGCCGCTGTGATGGTTCATACCGGAGCTACGGTCATCGACTCGCTGCCGCAGGGCACTTACTTCCATGTCACGGCCGATAGTATGAAAATGTCGATCAAGCAGCGCATGGGGCTCATCCCGTATGAGGCCATCGTTGGCGGCACGATGACGATTGTGGCTACGCTGGTTTACGGATTTTTACTCTAAGATCAATCATATAGATGAGGTGTGGAAATGAGAGAGAGAACCTTTGTACTGGCGCCGGATTCCTTCAAGGAGAGCATGACCGCGAAAGAAGTATGTGCAGCGATGGAGACCGGGCTCCGCAAGATATACCCTGAAGCAACCTACATTCATGTTCCGATGGCTGACGGCGGGGAGGGAACCGTACAGTCCCTTGTCGACGCTTCCGGCGGAGAGATTCATTATTTAGAAGTCGCAGGACCGCTGGGACATCCGGTAACGGCACAATTCGGCATTCTCGGTGACGGCCAGGCGGCGGCCATCGAGATGGCTTCAGCCAGCGGCATTCAGCGGGTGGACAAGGCGGAGCGGAATCCGCTGATCACCACCACCTATGGTACGGGCGAGCTGATTCTGGAATGTCTGAACCGTGGTATCCGCAAAATCATCATCGGCATCGGCGGCAGCGCCACCAATGACGGCGGTGCCGGAATGGCCGAAGCGCTCGGCGCCCGATTCCTGGATGAAGCTGGGAACTTGCTCCCTCGCGGCGGCGGCAGCCTGGGGCGGCTGGCGAGTGTTGACGTTAGCGGGCTTGATGCGAGACTGCAGCAGGTTCAGCTCATCGTTGCCTGCGATGTGACCAATCCGCTCTGCGGGGAGCAGGGGGCTTCAGCCGTATTCGGTCCGCAAAAAGGGGCTACACCCGATATGGTGCAGCAGCTTGACACCAATCTGGCCCATTATGCAGCGGTTGTGAAGCAGCAGCTTCACAAGGATGTACGTGATCTTCCCGGAGCTGGTGCCGCCGGAGGACTGGGCGCGGGTCTGATGATCTTCACGCAGGCCACGCTGCAGAAGGGAATTGAGATCGTGATTGAATACACAGGGCTTCAGCAGAAGCTGGAGCAGGCGGACTTCGTCTTCACCGGAGAAGGCGGGATTGACTTCCAGACCAAATTCGGTAAAACTCCGTACGGCGTAGCCCGCACCGCCAAGGCCAGCGGCAAAAAAGTCATCGCCCTGGCCGGTTACATCGGCGAGGGAATCGAGACGCTCTACGCCGAAGGAATCGACGCCGTCTTCGGCATCGTTCCCGGCGCTTCGAGCCTGGAGAAGCTGCTGGCTGACGGTCCCGCCAACGTCGAGCGCACCTGCGAGAATATCGCCAGGCTGCTGAAGCTAGCCGAATAGAATGTGCAAACTAGGGCCCCGGGAATAAGATTTCCCCGGGGCCCTAGATTTGTGTTTTGTGGTTGAACGGATGAAGGCTATAGTATCTATTTATACAGCGCCAGCAGCTCATGCGTAAGCTCGAAGAGCTGCAGCAGGTTCCTCGGGTCCTTGCCGGTGATGCTCTCGATCCGCTTCAGGCGGTATTGCAGTGTATTGCGGTGGATATTCAGCTGCTCAGCCGTCTGCGAGACGCTGCAATTGTGATTGATGAAGCTGCGGAGCGTCTCCAGCAGATCGGCGGTATCCTCCAGCTTAATCGCCGTGCCGGGCTTGTCTGACAGCTTCGCCTGACTGAGCTTCACCATGAATTCCGCATCCTCGTAGCGGATCGATTGTTCAGCAGGGCGGAGTGCCAGAAGAACGCCGAGGGCAGCTTTGGCCTGGCGGTAGCCCTCCGCGATACTGGCCTCCAGCCGGCCCGAAGCCAGCAGGAGCTGCGGCTGATTATGCAGCAGCTCCGCAATTAGCCGGCTGCAGTCCGGCCGGTTCTGGACCAGGATTACCCATGTATCCCCGTCGAGCTGGAAGGACGGATGCAGGAACAAGAGCTTTGCCTCATCAAGCTCCGGCTGCACATGCTTGAGATACAGCACGGTGGTCTTCTGCAGAAGGTCGATCTGATAGGCCGCGGCTTCTTTTCGCAGCTTCTGGGAGTATGCTCCCTGATGGTCAAGGAGCATCTCCAGCAGAGCCTTCTTGCGGCTGGCTTCGCTGGCCAGATGCTCCAGCGTGTTTCTTTGTTCAATGAGCAGCGATACCGTGGTCCTCACGATATTGCAGAAGGGCCGGACCTCTTCCGGGCTGCCGGAGATTCCGATTACACCTACGCGGGTGTTGCCTATGACAATCGGTTCGTTGGTGCCTTTTTTCTCATATCGCCCGTCCTCCATGACTTCAACCCTGTGCCCGGTGGACAGCGCTTCAACAGCCCCCTGATGAACGGTGCCTACCCTTGCCTTATGCCCGCTGCCGATGATGATCCCCTGATCGTTCATGATGTTGATGTTATAGGGGATGTCCATCATCATCTTGTCTACAATTTCCTGCGCCTGCTTCTCCGATAGCTGAAACAACCGGAATTCCCTCCTCGTCTTGAGCGGGTAACCGCCAATATTGTCTCTCAATTGCTCATTGTGCATCTGAACAAAATTATAGACCAACCTTCACAGCGAAGAAAGGAGGAACCTCACTCATAGCCTTGCAAGGAACCTCACGAGGAATTTTACGAGGAAGCCTTATAAGAAGCGCTGCTAGGAATAGCACAAAGTATCGCCCAGCACCAAAAAAGCCAGCCCCAACTCGGGCTGACCTTGAAAAATAAGAATAGATGAGTCCCGCGCAATAAATATCGCTTACCCTTGGGCAATACCCGCCCGGCTGAAAATCAGCTTCAGCTTCTCCTCATGCTCCGCACTCCATACCCCAGGTGAAGCCAGGCTGAAGGTGGATACTGGAACACCCGACAAGCGGACAGCTTCCTTGATCGAAGCGATGAACGGGTCATCAATGGCATACAGGGCCGGAATTTCAACGATCTGCCGGTTGAACTGAAGGACGCCTGCCAGATCTCCCTTTTTGAAGCTGTCATACACGCCAAGCATCAGCTGAGGAGCGAAGTTCGCACTGGCAGCGATCGCCCCGTCTCCTCCGGCAGCCAGTGTAGGCAGCAAATATTCATCGAAGCCGCAGAAGACGGAGAAGTCCGGACTAACCGCCTTAACCTGCATGATCATCTGGCGGATGTGGCTAAGCTGGTCCACGGTATCCTTGATGCCGAGTACATTCGGATAATGTGCGGCAAGGCGGGCCACGAAGGCCGGGGTCAGATCCTGGCCCGTCATGGCCGGGAAGTTGTACAGCATGAGCGGCACATCGACGGCTTCCAGAACAGCAGCATAATGCGCGAACAGGGCGTCCCCGCTCAGCTTGTAGTAATACGGATTCATAATGACAATGCCGGTAGCTCCATGCTCAGCGGCATGACGGGAGAGGCGAAGGGTCTCAGCAACCGTGTTGCTGCCGGTGCCGATCCAGGCCGGAAGACGGCCATTCGTATACTCCAGGCATAGCTCTGCGATCTCTTCACGCTGCTCTGCGGTGAACAGGGTGAATTCTCCGGCCGTTCCAAGGAAGAACAGACCGTGAACCCCTTTGGCGATCAGGCTGTCGATCAGCAGCTTCATTCCGTCACGGTCGAATTTTCCGGCTGAATCCAGAATGGTTGGAACGGGAGGAATGACACCTGCATTCGGGTGGCTAAGTTTCATTTTATTTTTGCCTCCTGGTTTGGTATTATAAACATATGATTATTATAGTGAACTTGAAAGGCTTAATCAATGGATTTATGAGAGGGGAATGAAGGTGTGGACCAGAAGTATTGGGTTCCGGCATTGGAACGGGCAGATCTGATTCTTAAGGCCATCTCAAGACAGACCGGAGTGCTCAAAATGACAGATCTCTGCGAGGAGACCGGTATTAACAAAAGCTCGATGTTCTCGCTGCTGCGCACAATGGAGACTCTGGGGTGGGTGGTGAAGGATGCGGGCGAGCGGTATGTGCTTGGCGCCGGGATCTCCTACTATAATACCGTCTACAATGATTCGCTTAAGCAAAATATGAATCTGGTAGAGCGGTTCCTGGCAGAATCGGCGCAGAGTGTCGGGGCGGTGGGGGAGACCTTTCAGCTGTCGGTACTGGACCGCGATGAGATTATTTACTTGGCCAAGCAGGAGGGGCAGTCCCTGGTAAGGCTGGAGTCCAGCCCCGGGATGCGGTTCCCGGCACATGCGACGGCGATGGGTAAGATGATGCTGGCGCTGCTGCCGGAGGGAGAGCTGCAGCGGCGTTATTCCGGCAAAAGCTTATCCGCAGTCACCTCACACACGCTGACGGATTGGGCTGAATTCACAGCGGCTTTGGCCGATATTCGCAGGACTGGCTATGCCGTGGACCGTGAAGAGATCATCCAAGGCATCAGCTGCGTGGCTGCACCGGTTCTGGATGCCGCAGGCAAGGCGGTTGCCGCTGTCAGTACTTCGATGCTTCAGCATGCCTTCACCGCGAAGCAGGAGGCGGCGATCCGGGAGGTAACCCTACTTGCGGGGAAGCTCTCGTTGTCATAGACATCCGGGCACATTCATTCTGAGGGAGAGAAGGGATTCATATGAAATTGACCGTAGAAGAGATTATGAAGGAAGACATCATTGAAGCTGTTCCGGTACATACCGCTGCGGAAGGGCCGGCAGGCAGGCTGCCGATCACCGGGGAGGTGCTGCGTAATGCGCCGAGCGGAGAGATTTTTGGCATGACACAGAATGCCGGCATGGGCTGGAATCCGCTGCTGCTGAACCGGCCCCAGTACCTGATTCTCGGAACGATGGGCGGCATCCGGTGTGAGGACGGCACTCCGCTGGCGCTCGGATACCATACCGGTCACTGGGAGATCGGCGTGATGATGGAGGAGATTGCGGAGGAGCTTACCGCGAATGAGGGAATTCCGTTCGCCGGTTATGTCAGCGATCCCTGTGACGGCCGTTCCCAGGGAACCACAGGCATGTTCGATTCCCTGCCTTACCGCAATGATGCGGCCATCGTGCTGCGGCGGCTGATTCGTTCACTCCCTACCCGTAAGGGTGTGCTTGGCGTAGCTACCTGCGACAAGGGCCTGCCGGCCATGCTGCTGGCTCTTGCCGGGATGCACAAGCTGCCGGGAATTATCGTCCCCGGCGGCGTGACCCTGCCGCCAGTGGAGGGGGAAGACGCGGGCAAGGTTCAGAGTATCGGGGCAAGGTACAGCAACGGAGAATTGTCTCTCGAAGAAGCGGCAGATCTCGGCTGCCGGGCCTGCGCGACGCCGGGCGGCGGCTGCCAGTTCCTCGGCACCGCCGCAACCGCCCAGGTGATTGCGGAGGCATTGGGTATGGCACTACCGCATTCGGCCCTGTCTCCTTCGGGGCAGCCGATCTGGAAGAATATCGGCCGCCAGTCGGCCCGGGCCCTTCAGCATCTGGATCAGAACGGAATCGTCATGAGTGACATTTTGACAGATCAGTCGATCCAGAATGCGATGGTGCTGCACGCTGCCTTCGGCGGCTCAACGAATCTGCTGCTGCATCTGCCGGCCATTGCCCATGCCGCCGGGCTGAAGGTCCCAACCGTCGAGGACTGGAACCGGGTGAACCGGATGGTACCGCGCCTCGTTAGCGTACTGCCGAACGGTCCGGTACCGCATCCGACAATTCGCGTGTTCCTGGCAGGGGGCGTTCCTGAGGTGATGCTGCATCTGCGGAAGCTAGGGCTGCTTGACGAATCTGTACTCACGGTTACTGGCCGGACACTGGGCGAGAATCTGGACTGGTGGGAGAGCTCACAGCGGCGGACTGATCTGCGGCAGCGGCTGCTGGAAGCAGACGGCGTAGATCCCGATTCCGTGATCATGAGCCCGGAAGAGGCCAAGCGCCAGGGCATGGCGTCTACTATGACGTTCCCTATCGGCAATCTCTGCCCCGAAGGTGCAGTCATCAAATCGGCAGCCATTGATCCTGCCGTTCTGGACAGTGAGGGCATCTATCGCCATACCGGACGAGTGAAGGTGTTCACCACCGAGAGAGCCGCCATCCGCAGCATCAAGCTGGGTATGGTCCAAGCGGGGGATATTCTGGCCGTTATCGGCAGGGGGCCGAGCGGAACGGGGATGGAGGAGACCTACCAGCTCACCTCGGCGCTTAAGCATCTGCCTTACGGCAAATATGTCACGCTGATCACAGATGCCCGCTTCTCCGGCGTATCCACCGGTGCCTGCATCGGCCATATGGGGCCGGAAGCGCTGGCAGGTGGCCCGCTCGGCAAGCTTCGCGACAATGACTGGGTGGAAGTTCGCATTGATACCGTGAACCTGGAAGGAAGCGTCAATCTGGTGGGTGAGGGAGATGAGCCGCTGAACAAGGAAGCGGGGACGCTGATCCTTGCTGCACGGACACCGCATCCGGGCCTGGCGGTAGACCCGGGCCTGCCGGAGGACACCCGGTTGTGGGCTGCGCTTCAAGCGGCCAGCGGCGGAACCTGGAAGGGCTGCATTTACGATACTGACAAAATTATTGCCTTACTGGAAGCAGGACGGCAAGCATTGGAGGAGAAACTATGAGCCGAAATCTGATTCATAATCCGATTCTGCGCGGATTTCATCCCGACCCGTCGATCTGCCGGGCTGGAGATGACTATTACATTGCTACTTCAACCTTTGAGTGGTTCCCCGGCGTGCGGATTCATCATTCGCGCGATCTGGTGAACTGGCGGCCGCTGACCTATGCGCTGACCCGCAACTCGCAGCTCAATATGGAGGGGGAACCCGATTCCGGAGGTATCTGGGCACCTTGCCTCACGTACGACAATGGACTCTTTTATCTAATCTATACCGATGTCAAAAGCCGCCAGGGTGCCTTCAAGGATACGCCGAACTATCTGGTGACTGCGGAGAATATCGAAGGCCCCTGGTCTGAGCCTGTGTACCTGAATAGCAGCGGCTTCGACCCTTCACTGTTCCATGATGAAGACGGGCGCAAATGGCTGGTCAATATGTTGTGGGATCACCGCACTGGCCGCAACAGCTTTGCCGGGATTGTGCTCCAGGAATATTCGGCGGAAGAGCAGCGCCTGGTCGGACCGGTTACTAACATCTATAAGGGAACGGAGCTGGCGCTGACTGAAGGCCCGCACCTATATCGCAAGGACGGCTGGTATTACCTGATTACGGCTGAGGGCGGTACGCAGTATGATCATGCGGTAACCGTAGCCCGTGCGAAGCAGATTGAAGGTCCTTATGAGACCGCTCCGGTTAATCCGCTGCTGACCTCTGCAGGCCACCCCGAGCTTGTGCTGCAAAAAGCAGGCCATGCCAGCCTGGTCGAGACACAGACCGGCGAATGGTACATGGTGCATCTATGCGGCCGTCCTGTGAAGGACAACTACTGCAACCTCGGCCGGGAGACAGCGATTCAGCGCGTCGAATTCACCGCTGACGGCTGGCTGGCCCTGTCTGGGGGAGGGAATGCTCCCGCGCTGACCGTGGAAGGCCCGGATCTTCCGGCGCATCCTTTTGCCGCAGCCGATCCGCGCGACCACTTCGAGGCTCCACAGCTGGATGTCCGCTGGAGTACCTTGCGGGTGCCTGCGGATGAGTCCTGGCTCTCGCTTCAGGAGCGTCCGGGATACCTGCGCCTGCGTGGCAGGGAATCCATGAGCTCCATGCACCGTCAGAGCCTGGTCGCCTTGCGCCAGCAAGCCTTCCGGTGCAGCGCTGAGACGTCAGTGGACTTCGAACCGGAGCATTTCCAGCAGATGGCCGGCCTGATCGTCTATTACGATACGATGGATTACCTCTATCTCCGGATTACGCACGATGAAGTCCTCGGCCGAACTCTGGGACTCATCCGTTCCAAGGATGGAGTCTATGAAGACACTCTGACGCCTGAAGTCCCGCTGCCAGCCGGAGCAAGTGTAGCACTCAAAGTCGTCATCGACGGCGAACTCGCCCAGTTCTATTACAAGGTTGGTGAATCCTCTTGGGAGAAGATCGGCCCGGCTCTGGAAATCTATCACCTGTCCGATGATTTCCCGGCCTACATCCGGTTTACGGGCACCTTCATCGGCATGTGCGCCCAGGACCTCAGCGGCACGCTGCATCCGGCGGATTTTGATTACTTTGAGTATCTGGAGCAGGAGTAGTATCGGCCTATACCTGGAGCATCGAAAAGGATGCTCCCATGAGGCTAAGGCAATAAAGGAAAACTAGGGGAATGAACAATTGAAAGGGATAAATCCCGCTGAATCCGCCAAAAGTGGGCGGAAGGAGGAAATGAAGGGGATAAATCCCTTTCAATTCGCCAAAAGTGGGCGGGAGGAGGAAATGAAAGGGATAAATCCCTTTGAATCCGCCGAAAGTGGGCGGAAGGAGAAAATGAAGGGGATAAATCCCACTGATTATCCAGATGCGCGCCAAGTGAGCAAATGAAGAGCACAAGTGCTCCTGAATTTCAGAAAAGTTGGCTAAACGAGCAAATGAAGAGCACAAGTGCTCCTGAATTTCAGAAAAGTTGGCTAAACGAGCAAATGAAGAGCACAAGTGCCCCTGAATCCCGGGAAAGTTGCCTAAACGAGCAAATGAGGAGCAGAGTATCTACGCTTCCGCCGCAAGCGCGGGCCAACTCCGCAGTCTAATGTGATTGGTGCCGCAGAAACGCAACACTCAGCTAAGCAGACCGGTTTATACTCTGTCTTCTCCGTCACCGGCCATCCTTACAACACTCACCACACAAAAAAAGGCTAGGCCCTCCTTATTCAAGGAGAGCCTAGCCTTTCTACTTATGTTCGTGTGTTCGCGCACACCCGCCCACAACTCAGGCGGTGTACTTCTCCAGCGTAGCTCTTACTGCGCCCGGACCAGCCAGCATCTCGGTGAACATGCCCTCGATCGTCCCGCCCAGTCCGGCGGTGTACAGGTCTACGCCGAAGATGGCCTGATCCTCCAGCACTGCGCGCACGCCAGCGGCCGTAGCAGCATCTGCGCCCAGAGCAACGCCTATAAGCCGCGCTTGCAGCGATTCCAGCAGCGGGTCGGGGCTCAGCGTGAAGGCAGCACCTTCATCGTTCACGCCGAGCAGATACCGGCACCATGCTGCAATCGCCAGCGGGATGGCCGTTAACTGCGCCGGGTCAAGCTCCTCACTGCGGATATACGACTTGATCGTCTCGCCGAAGCGGATGCCGACCTTCTGCGAGGTATCCGTAGCAATCCGCTGCGGAGTGTCAGGGATGAACGGGTTGGCGAACCGTTCCTGCAGCACCTCGTCCAGGAATTGCTTCGGACTCAGGATGCCCGGATCGACAACCACCGGCAGGCCTTCCTTGTAGCCGATAGTCTCGACCAGCTTCCGCAGCGTGGCATCCTGCATCTCGTCGGCGATGAGTGTGTAACCGAGTAGACAGCCGGTGACTGCCAGCGCTGTATGCAGCGGGTTGAGGCAGGTGGTTACCTTCATGGTCTCCACCTTGTTGACTGTATCGCGGTCTGTGAAGATCACACCGGCTGCTTCAAGCGCCGGGCGTCCGTTCGTGAACTTATCCTCAATGACCAGATACTCGCTGATCTCCGCGTTAACGAAGGGAGCGGTGTACGTGTTCTTGGAGGTGACGATCACATCCATGCCGCCGATCCCCTGCGCAAGCAATGCTGCCTGGACGGATTCAGACGGGCGCGGCGTGATTTTGTCAATCATGGACAGCGGGAAGGTGATCTTCTGCTCATCCTCAAGGTAGGCTACGAACCCTTCTTCTACAAGACCCTTGGCGGCCCATTCTTTGGCGATCGTAACCATGCCGTTCTTCAGCTTGTCACCGTTATGCGAGCAGTTGTCCATGCTGACGAAGGTCATCGGGAACTGGCCCTTCAGGTAACGCTTGTAGGCGAAGGAAGCCACGATGCTCATGGCATGCACCGGACGCTCCGGCCCGCCGGCGATGTCCTTCTCCACGATGCCCAGATACTGTCCGTCCGGTCCCGTGAGGGAGTAGCCCTTCTCCGTAATCGTAAAGCTCGCCATTTGCAGGCTGGGATTCTCAAAAATCTCAGTCAGGCGGCTGTAATCCGCTTCCCGCGTCTTATCTGCAGTGATGCCTTCGACGATGCTGCTGACGATCCGCTTCTGGAAGTCACCCGCCGCATTCATCAGCACCAATAGAGTCAGATTGTCATAAGGCTTGTAGACCTTGTCAATCATCTCGAAATCAAAGGTCTCGGCGGCGATAATGCCAGTATCGGCCTTGCCGCTGTCCAGCAGCTTCTGGTGCGCATTCGCCACGAAGCCTCTGAAAATATTCCCCGCCCCGAAGTGAACCCACTCTGGCTTCTCCAGCGTATTCGCCGCAACTGCCTCGTAATCAAACTGCGGCAGCTCTACCCCTGCGGCTTCCCAAGCTGCCCGATCAGCAATGCTGCTTCTGTTCAGACTCAGCATTTATTTTGCCCCCTTTACATTCTCCAGGCTGTCCCATACGCCGAGCAGGTACATGATGCCCATCGCTCTGTCGTAGAGGCCATACCCAGGACGGCAGTTCTTTTCTTCACCCCAGAGATGTCTGCCATGGTCCGGACGCACATAACCGGTGAAGCCGCTCTCATGATACGCCTTAACAACCTCCGCAACATCTACACTGCCATCGCGTCCGCGGTGGGATACTTCAATGAAGTCTCCATTATCGAACACCTTCACATTACGGATATGGGCAAAATAAATCCGGTCATGGAACTCGCGGATCATCGCCGGCAGATCATTCTCCGGGTTCGTGCCGAGCGAGCCGGTGCAGAAGGTCAGGCCATTATACGGGCTGTCCACCATGTCCAGGAAGCGGCGGATGGAGTCGCGGCTGCGGATAATGCGAGGCAGTCCGAAGATCGGCCAGGCCGGATCGTCCGGATGAATCGCCATTTTGATATCCACTTCTTCACACACCGGAATGATGCGCTCCAGGAAATACTTCAGGTTGTCGAACAGCTTATCCTCAGTAACGTCAGCATAGGACGCGAATAGCTCATCCAGCTTGGCCAGACGCTCCGGCTCCCAGCCGGGCATCGTGAATTGTCCGGCACCCTTCAGGATGCGGTCCACCATCTCGCGCGGATTATCGGTAATGGCAGCCTTTTCATAAAAGAGAGCGTTCGAACCGTCCGGCAGCTCTTTGTACAGCTCGGTACGGGTCCAGTCGAATACTGGCATGAAGTTATAGCAGATGACCTTGACGCCAACCTTGGCGAGCTTGCGGATCGTATCGATATAGATGTCAATATATTTGTCGCGGGACGGCAGTCCGATCTTAATATCATCATGAACGTTGACGCTTTCAACAACTGCTGTGCTGAAGCCCTTGGCTGTGATCTGATCGGCAACCTTCTGGATGTCTTCCATCTCCCAGACCTCACCGGCCACCTTGTGGTGCAGCGACCAGACGATGCCCATAACGCCCGGGATTTGACGGATGTGGTCAAGAGTGATGTTGTCGTTGCCCTCGCCGTACCATCTCCAAGTCATATTCATTGTCATTTCCTCCTTAGTAGATAAGCATAAATACAAATGTTAACCATCCGAAGCCTTGTGACAATTGACCTTACAGAAACATCGGTTCATATGCGATAATCTTGTATACAAGATTCGATTCGTAATGATCATAGAATATGCGTTCATCTTTGTCAATGAAATTCATATCCCTTTTCTATATAATGGGGGAAGAAGAATCCCGAACAGAAAGTTGGTCTATTCCATGACTTCCAAAAAAGAAATAATGGCCTACCTCAAGCAGGAGATTCTCTCCCTTGAGCTGAAGCCGGGGGCGATGATCAGTGAGACGGCTCTATCCGAGCGCTTCCAGCTGTCGAGAACGCCGATCCGTGATGTGCTGAAGCAATTGTCCCTGGAGCAATACGTCGATATCTATCCCAAAAAAGGCAACCTCGTATCGTACATAGATCTGGAGTCGGTGGAGCAGATCATCTATCTGCGCAATGTGCTGGAGAAGGAGATTATGAAGTCGCTGGCCGGGAATATCCCGCTAAAAGGGCTGCATGAGCTGAGGGATAACCTCGCACAGCAGCAGAAGTGTATCGAGCAGGCGGAGGGGGCGGAGGTGTTCCTGCAGCTCGATGACCAGTTCCACCGCACGATGTTCGGCCTGGCCGGGCGTGAGTTCCTGTGGGGTGTACTCCAGCAGTTCAATGTGCACTACATTCGCTACCGCAAGCTGCATATGCTGAAGGACGAGAAGCTGTCGGCAATTCAGCAGGAGCATCAGCAGCTTCTGGATTATATCGTGCAGGGTGACACCGCGGGGATCGACGAACTGCTGCATCATCATCTGCGGGCAGATATCGACTCCAAGAACCTCCAGGAGCATTTCGCCACGTATATCAAAAAATAGGGCAAGCCTTCATCAAGCCCCGCCCGTGATAGCGCAAAAAGCCCGCCCTCATCATTCATGAGGGCAGGCTTTTACTAAATATAAGGCTATTCGGGCTTCGAGCTCTGCCTAGCTCCTGCCCTCGCGGTATTCCCGCGGCGACTTGCCGCTCCAGCGCTTGAACTGTCTGCTGAAATGGGCGATATCGCGGTAGCCGAGCAAGCCGGATATCTGGCTGACCGTAAGGCTGTGGTCATCCAGCAGCACCTTGGCTTCATGCAGCATCTGTTCAGACAGGTAGACGCGGGGGGAGAGGCCGAAGACCTGGCGGAAGACCCTGTAGCAGTGCGAGGGGCTGATCCCCAGCTCAGCGGCGATGTCGTCAACGCCATAATGGCTGTCATAAGGCACCTCCTGCTTGAACTGCTGATAGACCAGGCTCTGGAGGCGGCTGCGGATCTGGTGGGCCAGCTCGATTCGCTCATAAGTGCCCGGGGAGGAATTGTCAGCCTCCAGGGAGAAGACCTCCCAGAGCTGGGCGAACAGCTCGAAGACGGCGGACTGCAGCCTCATGCGCTGGGAGATCGTGATGCTGCCGGAGCCGGAGGTGGAAATCTCCACCAGTCTGCTGAGGAGCGGTCCTAATCTGTGGGCAACATTGCTCTCTGAGGTGAATAATACATGATTCAGCCGGCTGAGAAGTGAGATGAACAGCTTGTCATCGATATCGAAATGGATGCAGAAATAGGTGAAGGGCCCGCCGTTTCCGCTGCGGCTGGAATGGATATCGCCCGGCCTCAAGAGGACCAGATCCCCGGCGCGCTGGAGGTAGCTGTGGTTGTTGACCGTGAGCTGCTGCTCCCCTTCAAGCACATAATTGAATTCATATTGGGGATGGGCGTGCTGCGGATAATCCCATTCCCCGCTCACCTTACGCAGATGCATGCCGAACAGGTTGAGCGTGGTTTTCACATCCGGGATGATAGTTTCACTAAGGCTTTGCCCCGGGACCGGCGGTTCAAAAGCTGCAACCAATAGGATCGCCCCCTGATACTTTGCGTTCTCGTGATAGGTATGTATAGGCTGTACACATGTTCTTAGTATACAGGATTCTGCTTGATTTGGGTAAATATTAGCGTGATTTGACAATGTTCCGGGGCTGCGGCTGCGTGGTAGGATGAACCTGAATGAAATCTAGTATACAAGATGTATGCAGAGGAGATATGGACATGAGACAACAATCCGGGAATGAGTATGCTGCACAATATGACAGCGGATACAATGCGTGGTTAAGCTATCCTAAGCTTCAACAAGGCTCCCTATATAAGCAATATGCGAAATGGTGCGGAGCAGTATCCGTTACGGAAGGCGGGGAGACCATCCAGGCTGCACTTCAGGAATGGACAAGAGGCATTGCCTCGCTATTGGAGCTTGAGGCTGTCTCCAAGCCGCAGCCGGAAGAATTCGGTGTGGCCTTCGGCACCTTCGCGGGTGATCATCCGCTGATCCAGGGCTTGTTCGAGGACAAGACGGTCCAAGCTGTGGGAGCAGAAGGATTCGCCATTCGTACCAGCCAGTCCCGTAAATGCATTGCTGTAGGGGCTTCCACCCAGGCAGGTGTGTTATACGGCGTCTTCCATCTTCTACGCCTGATTGCCAGCGGCAAGGACATTGAGAATCTGGATGAAGTAGTGAATCCTGTGAATTCGCTGCGGATGATTAATCACTGGGATAATTTCGACGGAAGTGTGGAGCGCGGCTATTCCGGCAGATCCTTCCTGTATGAGAATAACCAGTTCACGAAGGATATGGACCGGATTACAGACTATGCGCGGCTGATGTCTACCGCCGGCATTAACGCAATAGCGATCAACAATGTTAACGTTCATGCACTTGAGACGCTGTTTATCTCTACCTATCTGCCGGATGTGGCGGGAATCGCCGATATCTTCCGTATCTATGGCATCCGCCTGTACCTGTGCGTGAACTTCGCCGGACCTATGCATGAAGGGGAAGTCGGCAGTGCAGACCCGCTGGATGAAGGTGTACGGGAATGGTGGAAGTCGAGAGCGGCCGACATCTATGCAGCTATCCCTGATTTCGGCGGCTTCGTGGTCAAGGCTGATTCGGAGAATCGTCCCGGCCCGTTCACTTACGGGCGGAACCATGCAGACGGGGCCAACATGCTGGCGGAAGCCCTGGAGCCTTATGGCGGCATCGTGATCTGGCGCTGCTTTGTATACAACTGCAAGCAGGACTGGCGTGACCGCAAGACGGACCGGGCCAGAGCGGCTTATGACCATTTCAAGCCGCTGGACGGCCAGTTCCATGATAACGTCATTCTGCAGATCAAGAACGGCCCGATGGATTTCCAGGTCAGAGAGCCGGTATCTCCGCTCTTCGGCGCACTGGAACGGACTAACCATGTGATCGAATTCCAGATCGCCCAGGAATATACCGGACAGCAGCGCCATGTCTGCTATCTCGTTCCGCAGTGGAAAGAGATTATGGAGTTCGACACACAGGCTAAGGGCGGAACAGCGCCGGTGAAGCGGATCGTTGACGGATCGCTGTGGGGCAACCGCCTTAGCGGCATTGCGGCGGTATCCAATGTGGGTAATGACCGGAACTGGACGGGCCATCTGCTATCCCAGGCGAATCTCTACGGCTTCGGCCGGCTGGCCTGGAATCCTGAGCTGAGCGCGGAGGAGATTGCGGCCGAGTGGATCGCTTTGACGTTCGGCACAGACACAGCGGTGGCCGGGGTAATCAGCCGGATCCTGCTGGATTCATGGGAGATCTATGAGTCTTATACATCGCCGCTTGGCGTAGGCTGGATGATCAATCCCGAGCATCACTACGGCCCGAATGTGGACGGCTATGAATATTCGATGTGGGGTACCTACCACTATGCCGATCATCAGGGCATCGGGGTAGACCGTACCGTGAATACCGGTACCGGCTACAGCGCGCAGTACATGGGCAGCAACGCCGTGCGTTATGATTCACTGGAGGAATGCCCGGATGAGCTGCTGCTGTTCTTCCATCATGTACCGTACACTCATGTGCTGCATTCCGGCAAAACCGTGATCCAGCATATCTACGATACGCATTTCGAAGGTGCAGAGCGTGCCGAAGGGCTGCTGGACGCCTGGGGCGGACTGAAGGGGAGCATCGCAGACGGCCTGTACACTCAGGTGGAGGAACGCCTTAAGGGGCAGGCGGCTCATGCCAAGGAATGGCGTGACCAGATTAATACGTATTTCTACCGCAAGAGCGGAATTGCAGATGCATTAGGCCGGACCATCTACTAAGGGAGCATCTGCGTACCGGACGGCCCTGTCCTGTCTTTTGACAGGCTGTGCCGGGAACTCATTTGAGTAACACCGAGGAGGATAAGATCTCATGGCACTGACTTTCAGTGATTTGATGGAGCACTTGAATGCAGGGGTACAGCTGCCCGTGAATACGGTGGATAAGCTTGCGCCGGACGCTGCGGCAACAGAAGTGCAGGGAATCGTGACTGCCTTCGCCGCTTCGCAATATGTAGTGGAGCAGGCTGTCCGGCTTGGCGCCAACCTGGTGATCACGCATGAAGGTGTATTTTATAGCCACCAAGGACACGGGAGTGCGCTGGAGCAGGATTCCGTCTACCGGCAGAAGTCTGCACTGATTACAAGCAGCGGGGTAGGTATCTACCGCTTCCATGACACGATACACCGTTATACGCTGGACGGAATCGTCGAAGGGCTGCTGCATGAGCTGGAATGGGAAGCGTATGTGGAGCGGCATCTGCCTGAGGTATCGATCCTCACCATCCCTGAGATGACCGTTTCGGAAGTGGCCGCCTATGTGAAGCAGAAGCTGAACATCCCTTATGTCCGTGCTGCCGGGAACCTCTCTGCTACATGCTCCAGGGTGGGGGTGCTGGTGGGTTTCCGGGGGAACGGCAGTACGGTCATCCCGATGTATGAGCAGGAGTCGCTTGATCTGGTCATCGCCGGTGAAGGCTTCGAATGGGAGGTGCCTGAGTATATCCGGGATGCGGTCAGACAGGGCAAGGACAGGGCACTCATCATGCTCGGCCATGCCGAGAGCGAAGCGCCGGGAATGAAGCTGCTGGCAGAGCGGCTGAGCCGGCAGTTCCCCGAGGTGCCGGTGCGCTTTATTCCGGAGCAGCCAGTGTTTCAAATCCTATAGATAGCGCAGCCTCTTTGAAGGTTGAAGACCCGGGGATAATGGCTTTCCCCTAAGGTCTTCTGCCGGCAAAGAGGTTTTGTTTGTCCAGCCGGCTGGCATAGTATAGCGGACTTGTTTACAAATTGACGATCTGGTTCATATTGCGGATTGCCCCCCCGGGCACAACTATCATATAGTGGAATTCTATATGAGGTAAGGAGCGTAGAAGATGAAGCACAAGCACCTGAGGTTCAGCAGAAGTGTAGCCTTTAAATGGATCATCTCCTATTCAGTAATCATGATTATCCCGCTTATTGTTAGCGCTATCATCTACTTGCAGACCAAACAGATTGTCGAATATGAGATTGAGCGTGCAGGCAACGCCATACTTAAGCAGATGCAGAATACTGTAGACAGCGAGATTAATCAAGCTGAGAAATTGGCGATGCAGTTATCGATTCATAGCGGTGTGAACAAATACTTATCCCTCACACCCGGCGCAGAGAGGGCCAGCTCCTTTCAGATCTATCAGATCCGGCAGGAGCTCAGCAAATACAAATCCGCCAATGATTTCATCGATGGGATCTATCTCTATTCAAGCAATCTGGACCGTGTGCTGACGGATGAGACGTATACGGACAGTGAAACCTTTTATGCAATGAACAATAAGATGATCGGATTGTCTTATCAGGAGTGGCTGTCACAGCTGAACGGTGAGACTGCAGGGCGGGAAGCCTCTCTTCCGTTTATTGAGTTTAAGCGCTGGGAGCAGAAGGTTGTGATGATGAAGCCCTTCGCCAGTGCCACTGCAAGCAATGGACAGAAGGGGATGTTGGTTCTTCCGCTGAACGGCAGTAAGATTCATAGCATGCTGAAGAACGTAGACTGGGTAAATAACGGTGATGTGTACATTACTGATGATCATAATCAGGTGTTATTTCGTAATAATGAGGCTTCTCCGCAGCAGCCAATGCCTGACGCTGAGGCTGGCGGTGAGACTGCGGGTACTTCTTTCCAGGATATTGCCGGCACGGAGAATATGGTCTCCTTCATTGATTCCGATAACACGAACTGGAAGTATATCAGCGTATTTCCTTCAAGCGTGTTCTGGGAAAAAGCGCGGCAAATCCGCAATTTGAACCTGCTTGGGCTGTTCATCAGCTTTTTGATCGGGGCGGTGGTTATTTCTTACTTTGCCCGCAAGAACTATAATCCTGTCCGTGAGCTGGTCCATATGTTCTCGCCCTCCGCCGATGAACAGACGCAGCGGGTGCTGGATGAATTCTCCTTCATTCGGGAGAGTGCGCTGGCTACCATCCGGGAGAGGGATGATGTGAACAGCCGACAGTTCAGGCAGCTCCGTGTGCTCCAGACCTATTACTTGTCGCAGCTGCTCAGAGGGCAGGCGGAGAACGGATTATCGCTGGAGGAAGTGGCCAGAGTGCATCATTTCCAGTGGGATTCCGGGTATTTTGCGGTGCTTCTATTCTATATTCAGTCCGGCGGGGAAGAGGGGCCTTCGCCAAGCCTGTCCAATTTCATCGTATCCAATATCATCATGGATTTCACCGGACCGAATCACGGCTTGAGCTTCACCGAGATGGATGGCATGCTGGCGGCAGTGATGAACATTAACACCGGGCGTTCCGGCAGATGGAAAGAGGATATTGAAGAAGCGCTCAGCCAAACCCTGGAGTTCATTCAGCGGAAATACGGCCTGCAGATCGCCATGGCCGGCAGTGAGCAGCTCTCGGGCATGGGAAGTTTGCATCAGGGGTATCTGCAGGCGCTGGAGGCTCAGGAATACCGGCTGGTGCTGGAAGAGGATACGACGGTCTGGTACGGGGATATTGAGCAGCAGCAGACGGATTATTACCTGACGATCAATGACGAGGTTGTTTTTATTAATCTGGTCAAAAGCGGTGACTTCGGGAAGGCATCAGCGATGGTGGAGGAGATTCTGGGCCGCTTCTTCGGCTCCCAGGTGTCTATTGAGCTTGTGAGATATGCCATGATTGATTTAAGCAGCTCTATTATGAAGGCAGTCCCCCAGGAGATGAAGCGCTCGAAGCTATGGGAAGAATGGCGTCCGATGAAAAGGCTTCTGGCCTGCTCAACGCGCGCAGATTTCCGTAACGAGCTGACCGAGCTGATCCAGCTGGCCTGCAGCCAAGCCTCGGAAAAGCTTGCTTCAAATTCTGGAATCGGAGACCAGGTATCTGCCTATGTGCAGGATCATTATGCGGATATCAACCTTAGCGTGTCTATGATTGGTGCCCATTTCGGGATCACGCCGCAGTATGTATCACGGTTGTTCAAAGAACAGAGCGGGCAGGGACTGCATGATTACATCAGTCAGGTTCGTACAGCCGAAGCCAAGAAACTGCTTCAGCAAGGCGTCACCATTGAGGAGATATCCTCCCGTGTAGGATTTTCCAGCAGCAGTGCGTTCATTCGGGTATTCAAAAAGTATGAAGGCATCACGCCGGGGCGGTTCAAAGCTCTGCAATAAACAAACAGAATATACAATTTCCTGACAGGAGGATAGAAGCAGGCCGGATCTATCCTTCTTTTGCGTTTTTGACAATGAATTACGCATTTTGAATATTGTTTGTATACAAGATTCAGCATACATTGTAGAGGCATTAAGTCGTCAACTACACAAATTACGGAGGTCATACTAGTGATCAAATTATCTGGAATGAAAAGGCTCCACAAACCGCTTGCCGTTTTGTTAGGTTTCACCATGCTGGCTGCCGGCTGCACTAGTTCCAAGAATGCAAATGATGAGAGTGTCCCTAACAACCCTGCGGGGAACGGCCCGGCTTCCAATGAAGCCGCAGCAGCTTTTGCTTATCCGATGAAAGGCGGAATAGAGCTGACCTATATGAATGAACAACTGGGAGGCACACCGGAGCGGCTGCCGGTCGATGACGAATATGAGAAACGTACAGGCATCGCCATCAAGCAGCTGGGCGGAACCCCCATGACCGATCAGAAATTCAGTCTGCTGCTGGCATCGGGCGATCTGCCGGATATCTTCCTCAATACCTGGCTGCAATACCCTGGCGGTCCCGATAAAGCCGTTGAGCAGGGGTATATTCTGAAGCTCAATGACCTCATGGATCAATACGCGCCGAACCTGAAGAGAACGCTTCAGGAAAATCCGGATATCGACAAAATGATTAAAACGGATGACGGCACTTATTACGCCTTCCCGTTCATCCGCTCGGAGGCCGGACGGGTCTACGGCGGGCCGATTATCCGCAAGGATTGGCTTGATGAACTGAAGCTCAGTGTCCCGGAGACGATTGACGAATGGCACACCGTACTGACTGCTTTTAAAGAGAAGAAAAAGGCGGCCTCCCCTGTAACCTTCCGCACGATGTTCCTGGGAGAACGGACCGGCGGATTCGCCGGAGCCTTCGGTGTGATGGGGAACTTCTACGTCAACGACGGCAAAGTAGTCTACGGCTATCTGGAGCCTGGCTATAAGGAATATCTGAAAACGATGAGCCAGTGGTACAAAGAAGGCCTGATCGATAAGGATTTCGCTTCGATTGATTCAGCTACAGTGGATAAGAAAATGACCTCTAATGTCAGCGGAGCAACAATCGGCTGGCAGTATTATATTGAGAAATATAATTCAGCCGTACAGGAAGTAGATCCGAAGGCAGACTTCGTAGCCGCTCCATACCCGGCTGCCGTAAAGGGCGGGCTTCCGGAGTTCGGACAGCTGGATAATGCCTATGCGGGGACAAGCTCGGCGGCGATCTCAGCGACAACCAAGAACGCCCGAGCTGCTATGCGCTGGCTGGATTACGCTTTTACCGAAGAAGGCAAAATGCTGAATACCTATGGGGTTGAAGGCATTACCTACATGCTCAAAGACGGAAAGCCCGTCTATACCGATCTTGTGGTGCAGAATCCGGATGGCCTCGGCAGCGACCAGGTAATGGGCAAATATTCCCATGGCACCAACTTCCCGATGATTCAGCAGGACAATAATCTGCCGGCGAAGTATCCGGCTACGGCCGAATCCATCGGCATCTGGAAACGAACCAATCATGAGAGCCACCTGCTTCCTCCGGTCACACCGACTGCCGAGGAAGCAGATGAAATGAGCAGTATTATGAACGACATTAACGCTTTTGTGAAAGAGGCTGAGCTCAAGATCATCCTGGGCACTGATTCCGTAGACAATTACGATAAATATGTGCAGCAGATGAAGGACCTTGGTATCGAACGCGCACTGGAAATTCAACAAGCGGCGTATGAACGTTACCTGAACCGTTAATTTGGGCGGGCAGGGGCTGCAACACATACAACAGGTACCGGCAGCCCCGGCCTAAGACCGTGCAGTTGCAGCAAAGGAGAGAGGAATATGCTTAAAACCAGACTGGGGAAAGACATCCTGCGTAATAAATGGCTGTATCTGATGGTGCTGCCAGTCATCCTATATTATGTATTGTTCCACTATGTTCCGCTCTACGGGACCATTATCGCCTTTAAGCAATTTGTCCCTTCCCAAGGGATCTGGGGCAGTGAATGGGTCGGATTCAAGCATTTTGAAGCTTTTTTCTCCAGTATCTACTTCATCCGTGTCATTAAGAACACAGTTCTGCTAAGCTTCTTCAATCTGCTGATCGGTTTCCCGGCACCCATTATTCTGGCTTTGCTGCTGAATGAATTGAAAAGCCCGCTTTTCCGCCGGATCACGCAAACGATTACGTACATGCCGCATTTTATAACACTCGTGGTGGTGGCAGGAATCGTACGTTATTTCACTTTATCGGATGGTTTGATCAACGATGTTATTGCCTTTTTTGGCGGGGCACGGATTTCGTTCCTGCAGCAGCCTGAATTTTTCCGACCCATTTATATCATCAGTGAGATCTGGCAGCAGATCGGCTGGGGCACAATCATCTATCTGGCGGCCATTACCGGCATTGACCAGCAGCAGTATGAGGCAGCCAAAATTGACGGAGCCACCAAGGTACAGCAGATCCGCCATGTTACCCTGCCCGGTATCCTGCCGACGATTATGATTATGCTGATTCTGGCGCTCGGAAATATTATGAATGTCGGATTCGAGAAAATCATTCTGTTATACAGCGCCAGTATTTATGAGACGGCTGATGTCATATCCACATTTGTATACCGGAAAGGAATTCTGGAATTCAGCTACAGCTACAGTGCAGCGGTAGGCCTGTTCAACTCCGTCATCAATTTCACCATTCTGCTGCTCGCCAACTCATTCAGTAAACGCGCAAGTAAGAACAGTCTCTGGTAAGGAGTGCACACCTATGATTAAAGCGTCGCTCGGCGAACGTGTCTTCGATATCTGCAATTCTATTATTATGGTTCTAATGATTATTCTTACACTCTATCCTATGCTATATATCTTGTTCTCCTCCTTAAGCAATGGGAACCGGCTGGTCTCCTTCAACGGTATCCTGCTGTGGCCGCAAGGCTTCTCGCTGGCAGCTTACAAGGCGGTGCTGAACAATCCCGTAATTCTGACCGGCTTCAAGAATACACTGTTCATCCTGGCGGTAGGACTTGTCATTAATATGACGCTTACTGCCCTGGGTGCCTATTTCCTGTCCAGAGAAGGGGTTATGCTGCAAAAGCCGATTATGTTCTTCATCGTATTCACTATGTTTTTCCAGGGAGGACTGGTGCCATTCTACCTGATCGTGAAGTCCTACGGCCTGCTCGACAGCTTGTGGGCATTGATTCTGCCAACGGCGGTGAGTACGTTCAACTTAATCATCATGCGCACTTATTTCATGGCGATACCGAAGGAACTGGAGGAGTCCGCCTTCCTGGACGGTGCAGGCCATTTCACCATTCTGTTCCGCATCTTCATTCCGCTGTCCATGCCGGTGGTTGCGGTGCTGATTCTGTATTACGGCGTAGGCCACTGGAACAGCTGGTTCAACGCCATGCTTTTCCTGCGTGACCAGAGCCTGTTCCCGATCCAGCTCGTGGTCCGAAACATCATTCTTGAGAATGATAATGCCAGTATGCTGGGGACTACAACACTGCTCCATAGCCGTGATGTGACCGAAACGCTGAAATATGCGGCAATTATCGTAAGCACAGCGCCGATCCTGCTGCTGTATCCGTTCCTGCAGAAGTATTTCGTCAAGGGCGTAATGGTTGGCGCATTGAAGGGATGAGGCATGAAGTCATTCAGGAAGCTTAGCTGTAGTGAGGATAAGGAGGACGTATAGCCATGAGTCTAAAAAGGAAACTCAGCAACGGCTGGCAATTCAGCAAGCAGCCGCTTCATTCGGAGCTTGCCAAGGTGGCCGCAGATGCGGACTGGATTGCTGTTACGCTGCCGCATGATTGGCTGATCTATGATACCCGCAACCTCTACGAGAATGGAGAGGGCTGGTACCGCACCCGCCTCCGGTTCGATGCAGTGCCGGTGAATGAGCTTGTGTTCCTGCGTTTCGAGGGAGTGTATATGAACTCGACACTATATGTGAACGGACAGGTGGCAGGGGAGTGGAAATATGGTTACTCCACCTTTGAATTCGAGATAACTCCGCACCTAGTCGCCGGAGAGAATGAAATCTATATGCGCGTGATCCACGAATCGCCCAATTCCCGCTGGTACTCCGGTGCCGGAATTTACCGGCCCGTCTGGCTAAAGACGGTGCCGAAGACGCATATCGCCGCTGACGGGCTGTATATTGCAGCCAGGACAACGGAAGGTCAGGCCTGGACTGTAGATGTGGATGCTGAGCTGCATACCGCTGAAGCTGCGGGCTCAGGGACGAAGATGAAGCTGCGGCATAGCATTCTGGATGCAGCAGGAACCTTAGTTGCCGGGCAAGTTACTGAGGTGACGGTGCAGGGTGAATTAACCGTACATACCCACAGCCGCCTGACTGTTGACCAGCCCTTGCTATGGGATATTTCAAGTCCCAATCTCTACTGGCTGCAGACCGAACTGCTGGTTGAGGATGAAGTGATCGAAGTGGAGAGGGAGAGGTTCGGCTTCCGGACCCTGGAGCTGGACAGTAACGTGGGCTTCTCCCTCAACGGGCGTCATGTCAAAATATATGGAGTCTGCCAGCATCATGACCTGGGCGCTCTGGGGGCTGCAGTGAACAGAGCGGCGCTGCGCCGCCAGCTCGTCCTGCTGCAGGAGATGGGAGTCAACGCCATCCGTACCGCGCATAATATGCCGGCGGTAGAGCTTATGGAGCTGGCCGACGAAATGGGCCTGCTGATTGTGACGGAAGCCTTCGATATGTGGGAGCGCAGCAAAACGCCTTATGACTATGCACGGTTCTATCCGCAGTGGTGGAAGCGCGATATCGCCAGCTGGGTGCGGCGGGACCGCAATCGTCCAAGTCTGCTGATGTGGAGTATCGGCAATGAGATATACGATACCCATGCAGACAGCCGCGGCCAGGAGCTCACCCGGGAGCTGCAGGAGGAAGTGCTGATTCATGATCCGCGGGGCAATGCCTTCGTTACCATCGGCTCGAACTATATGCCTTGGAAGAATGCGCAGAAATGCGCGGATATCGTCAAGGTGGCAGGCTACAACTATGCGGAGAAATATTATGAGCAGCATCACAAGGAGCATCCGGACTGGATCATCTACGGCAGTGAGACCTGCTCGACAGTGCAGAGCCGGGGAGTCTATCATTTCCCGCTGGCTCAATCTGTGCTTGCCGATGATGACCAGCAGTGCTCATCGTTAGGGAACAGCTCTACCAGCTGGGGCGCCAAAAGCACGGAGGCTTGTATCACCGCAGACCGGGATGCATCCTTCTCGCTGGGACAATTTCTGTGGACGGGCTTTGACTATATCGGGGAGCCTACCCCGTATCACACCAAGAACTCATATTTCGGACAGCTGGATACCGCCGGCTTCCCTAAGGATTCCTATTATATCTATCAGGCGGAATGGACAGATTACCGTACGCATCCGATGATTCATATCTTCCCGTACTGGGATTTCTCGCAGGGCCAGCTGATAGATGTGCGTGTATGTTCGAATGCTCCGCGCATCGAGCTGTTCTTGAATGAAGTCTCGCAGGGCAGCGTGGATATCGACCATGCTCATGGACACAAGCTGCTTGGCGAATGGCAGCTGCCTTATGCGGACGGTGTCCTGCGGGCGGTGGCTTATGATGGGAAGGGGGAGGTCGTTGCTGTAGAGCAAATTTCCTCGTTCGGAGATGCGGCTTCGCTTGTCCTTGCTCCCGACAAGCAAGTAATTACAGCAGACGGTACGGACCTTATCTTCGTAACGATCAGCACTCTGGATCAGGAGGGACGTCCGGTAGCGAATGCCAATAACCGCGTTCACCTCAGTGTGGAGGGTCCCGGACGATTGATCGGTCTGGATAACGGGGACAGCACGGACTATGATTCTTACCAGGACGTAAGCCGCCGCCTATTCAGCGGCAAGCTGTTGGCAGTGATTGCCGGAACACTGGAGGCCGGAACGATTACGCTGCGTGCGGCTTCGGCGGGTCTGGCTTCAACTGAGCTTACGCTGCAATCGGTGCTTCCGGCAGCGGGAACGACCGCTGAAGATGAGCTGTACCTGTATGCACATTATCCGCTGGAGGCGGATGCGTCCTCCGGTCATCCGGAGAGCGGCAGCGAAGAGGAGATCCCGGTCCGCAAGCTGGAGATCGTCTGCCCCGGGGGTAATATTCTGACGCCTGATCGCCCGTCGCTTCCAGTCCGTGTTAAGCTTCATCCTCAGGGGGCCACTTGGCAGGATGTCGAGTGGCGGATTACGAATGCCGCCGGAATTGATGCCAATATCGCCACTCTTGAGACGAACGGCCATGAAGCCGTAATCACGGCCTTAGGTGACGGAGAGGTATACATCCGCTGCGGGACAGCCAATGGCGCTGACGGGATTCGGCTCTATTCGCAGATGGAATTTAAGCTTACGGGCTTCGGGCAGGCTTATCTGAATCCCTATGAGTTTGTTTCATCAGGATTTAACAGCAGCCACAGCCGGAATCTGACCAACGGCAATGAGCGGGGGGTTGCCACCGCCCGCGAAGGGGAGAGCCTGATCTGCTTCGAACGGATCGACTTCGGCGGATATGGGGCCGATGAGATTATTCTGCCGATCTTCTCGCTGGATGATCAGGAATTTCCGGTAGAGATATGGGAAGGCGTGCCCGGGCAGCCCGGTGCCGTGCGGCTCACAACCGTGACTTACCATAAGCCTTCCCTCTGGAATGTCTACCAGGAGGAACGGTATACGCTGCCCAGACGGCTGACGGGGATTACCTCGCTGTTCTTCGTTCTGCGCAAGAAGATTCATTTGAAGGGCTTCACGTTTGTCAGCAAGACCAAGGCGTTCGAGCGTCTGGATGCACTGGCCAACACTGCAGTCTACGGCGATACCTTCACCATAACGGAGGAGGCCGTCGAGGGCATCGGCAACAATGTGTCGCTTATATTTGCCGGAATGGACTTCGGCGCAACGGAATGCTCACGGATCCTCATCTGCGGACGCTCAGCGCTTGCGAACAATACAATGCAAATTCTGTTCAGCGGTCCTGCCGGTGAATCGAAGCAGCTGATTGAATTTGCCGGCAGCGCCAGCTATATGGAGCGTGAATTCACGCTGGAGCCGCCGGTAAGCGGCAGCCAGACCGTCACCTTCCTGTTCCTGCCGGGCAGCCGGTTTGACTTCAAGTGCTTCCGGTTCCTGCCCTCTGTCTAGCCATCAGGGATATCCCGAACAGCCATCATCCGGTGTTTGAGATTTCCCTTTTTGTTTATGGCGGTCAGACGCCAGAATATCCTTGATCATGTTAGCGTTCTTCTTATCTGCGATTAGAATGCCTTCGGGACCGGCTATGGCGACTATACCGGAGACCCCAATGACATGCAGCGGCACCTCCAGCTCATTAATAAGGTGACTGTCCCCGCATTCTCCCCATAGCCCGCCTACTCCAATGACCTGTGATGGCAGCTTGGCCGTCAGCGTATCCCAGCTTCCCAGGTCGGACCATTCCCCTTCATGCCTTACGACAACAGCTTTGGTGCTGCGTTCTGCCACTTCCTTGTCGAAGCTGCGGACCGGAAGTCCTGGATACTGCGCGGTCAATGCTGCGAATTCCACAGGCAGCCCCAGCCTCTCCAGATGCTCCAGCAGGAAGCTCAGCCGCGAAGCGAAAACCCCGCAATTCCATAAGGCCTTCTCCCGCATCAGCTCCAGGGCTTTAACCTTATCCGGCTTCTCTGCAAAAGATAACACCTGAGCATACCCGCCAGAGTCTTCCTGTGCCGGGACGATATAGCCGTATTGCTCCGAGGGATAAGAAGGCCTCGTTCCAAGCAGGAGGAGTTCGGCCTCAGAATCGGCCAGAAGTGCCTCGAATTGATGGAACTGGCGGAAGAAATCATCATCTGCGTACATGTCGGCCGGAGCGATACAGATGATGTCCTCCGGCTGTGCCTTTCCGGCTGCAAGCAAGTGCAGCGCCCCAAACGCGGCAGCAGTGAAGGTCCCGCGCTTGCACGGCTCTCCGATTACCGGATAATTGCTTCCGGTATACCGCTGGGTAAGGGCCACCTGCTCCTGATGGGCCACGAGCAACAGGGATTCATCCAGTCCGGCCTGACCGAGCTGACGGCATACCCGCCCGATCATGGATTCTGTGCCCCCGTCCGGTGCAGGCAGCAGCGGCAGGAACATCTTGGAGCGGATGCTGCCGGACAGGGGCCACAGCCGCTGGCCGGAGCCGCCGCACAGAAGAATAGTATGCATCAATATCTTGCCTCCTTAAGGCTTGCCCGGAGTGGAGTATCCCTTGCGCTGATGGAAAGAGAGCGAACGGTAAGTCCCGGCGTACTTGCGGATTTGCGCCTCAGTCAGCGAGCCCGCCGGGGTCTTCAGCGCTTTATTATTGGCATTTTTGAGCAGCACAGAGGTGCGATTGGTGCTGTACACGTAGTTGGCATAGGTCTCGAATTCAGAGAAGCCGAACTGCCGCTTCTTGTTGATGGAGTGCAGAATAGCCGCATGCCAGGACATGCCGTGACGGGCTTCAATTTTTCTTTTGAGACTGGCCAGCTTCGCGGACTCAAACAGCATGTAGTGGGTCACGAACGACTTGGGCGAAGGCGCAGGTACACCGAGCAGCTTGCGGTAGGTGCGGAAATACTCCGGCTGGCTCCAGCTGCGGCAATAGAAGATGCTTTTCCCGCCGGAACGGAAGCGATGGGGACGGATAAGCACCGTATCTGCATCAATGACTAGGAAGTATTTCTCGCGGCATACCTGATCCCCATTCATCTTGAGCAGCTGCTGATACAGCCAGCCAGACCGGTTCCAGCGGGAGGAGGAATAACGGATTGCTTTTTTGGTGAATGGGAGGACGGTGGTTTCATTGACAAAGACGCAAGCTTTCCGGGAGCACAGCTGTCTGATTCTACTATTCTCCGGCGAGATAATATAGATATTACTGATAGGGTGCTGGACATAACGGCGAAGACTATCAATCACATAAGGGAGGGTGGCGAGGTCCTTTTCGATAGCAGGAATCAGGATGTCGATCGGTGGAGCGCTTGAGGTTACACTTACGGCAGGAAAGGACATGGATTCATCTCCATACACATATTGACATTTGAACGTCTTCACTAGGGTATGCCTGCGCAGCTGTGGTGGAGAGGGCAATTATCCTGCACTAAGTTAATCTTTTCATACGGGGCAAATGATATATTCCATGGCATCTCTACCGGCATAGGATGCAGTGAATATGTTTTTTTATGTAAAAATGGAGCGGAGTCTCCCAGCCCGGACAGGAGAGTGCATAAGTGACAGCCAAACAAGTTCATTCAGGACTGAGCAAATGGTATAAGACACAACTGCTGCTTAAGAACGAGACAATCAAGGGGTTCATCCCCGATACCCGGAGATTTAACAGGCGTAATCTGGAGCAGATGATGCACAGCTATGGAATGATCTATATCAAGCCGGAACGGGGAACGTATGGCATGGGCGTGATCCGCGCAGAGCGGAAGGACCGGCAGGGATATATCTATCAGTATGAGGAGACCGTGCGCCGGTTCGCTACGTTTGATGCTTTTCATCACAGTCTGGCGGCAAGAATCGGCAAGAGGAGCTATCTGCTGCAAAAAGGTATCCACCTGCTGAAGCATCACGGGCGCCGCTTCGATATCCGGGTGATGGTGCAGCTCAGTCCCAAGGGCGTATGGGAAGCTACCGGAATTATCGGGCGGCTCGGGCACCCGCGCAAAATTGTGACCAATTACCACAGCGGCGGTAAACCGACCGCAGTGGAGCATTTGCTCTCCACCCATCTGTCTGCGCAGCAGCTTGTGCAGCTTAAGGGGGACATGAACCGGCTGGGCACACGCATAGCGCAGCAGTTGAAGAAGACTTATCCGCACCACCGGCAGTTCGGTGTAGATGTCGGACTAGACCACTCACTGAAGCCGTGGATTATTGAAGTAAATATGAATCCTGATCCATACATTTTTAATCAGCTGAAGGATAAATCCATGTACCGCAGAGTAATGCGTTACCGGCGTTTGGGCTTGACCAAATAATACGATATGCCAAAGGAAGGCCTGCCAAGCTAAGGAAGGCCTTTCTTTGAAATATAAAAATGTATAGGGTTCACGCTATACATTATCTTTCTATTTCTCGCCGAAACGGTACCGTCCTTTGAAAGGACGGCAAAGCCGTTTCCACTTGGCATAAGTCTGCTGTGCACCCTCACTCCCGCATAGCTAAATCCCGCTGTCTTATAGTAAAATAAGATGAATTTAATGACATAGAAGTTATTGTATGCTAGACAGAGGTTAGGCCTCACGTCCGGCGGGCAATAATGAGCGGAAAAGGTGGATGGACAAGAAAATGAGAAAAAGTGTTGTGTTTAAAGCGGTTTCATGTTACTTTATAGTCAATAAAAACGTTTTTATCAAAAAGGAACATTGATATGGCTAAGATAACGATCAAGGATGTCGCACGGGAAGCCGGGGTCTCCATCTCGACGGTCTCCAACGCCCTGAATGATGTAGATGTGCTGAGCCCGGAGACCAAAGCCCATATTCTGAAGGTGGCCCAGCGCCTGAATTACGTTCCGAATCTGAACGGCAAGCTGCTGAAATCGGGGACCACGAAGATGCTGGGATTCTTCACGACAAGTGTGTCCGGTCCGTACTTCTACAAGCTGGTAGAATCCATGTCCCGTCAGTGCGACCGCATGGGCTATGGCCTGAATGTATTCGTCACCAAGGACAAACAAGTTATTATGAGCAATATCCTCGGACGGCGGGTGGATGGCGTCATTATCTATGAGGAGCTGGGCATTGACGAACAGGACATTGCCGCTATGAAGAAAGACAAGATTAAGGCGGTGTTTCTGGACCGGGTGCTGGAGGATGAAGGGATGGGCAGCATTATCTTTGATTCCTACGAATCAGGCTATGAGGCTACGAAGTATTTAATCAGCCTGGGGCATAAGCGGATTGCCTATATCTCCGGCGTGGATACGATGTTCGACAGCGTGCAGCGGAAGGAAGGCTATCTGGCCGCGCTGCGTGAATACCAGCTTCCGGTGGAGGAGGATTTTATCCTTCAGGGGTATTTTGAAGAGGATAGCACCTATAATGCCGTGAAGTCTTACCTCCGTCTGCATCCCGCGAGAGTCCCTGACGCCTTCCTGGCTGGCAATGATATCAGTGCAATGGGCTGTATTCAAGCGCTCAAGAGCTACGGTTATGAAGTGCCGCAGGATGTCAGCGTGATGGGCTTCGATGATATTGATATCGCCCCTTATTATTCGCCGCCGCTCACGACGGTAAGGAATCAGATTGCAAGACAGGGCATGCTGGCGATTGATCATCTGGTCCGCATGATTCAAGACAAGGAGCAGGGAGCAGCACAGAAGCTGCAGGGCGAGCTTGTCGTAAGAGGCTCAAGTCATGTGAAGCTGGAGCGGAAGGACCGCAGATAGAGGGCAGCTTGTGAAACTGATTTTACAGGAGGGGGATTTTTTGCGCCAAAATAAAAACGTTTTTATTGCCTTGAGCACCAATTTGAGCACCATCCGGATATCTCAATGGAGAGGGGGACAAGATCATGAATAAAACATCAGCGTCTGCTGCATCAGCTTCCATCCCGCCAGCGATCCCGCCGTCCGCCAAGAAGCCCATGGGGCAGCGGATCAAGGATTTTGTAACCGATTACAAAAGGCAGTGGGAGATTCAGTCGATGGTGCTGCCGGGCATTATTTTTATGATTATTTTTTGCTACATACCCATCTACGGGCTAACGATTGCTTTTAAGAATTACACGGTCATCGATACCTTATCCACTGCACCCTGGGTGGGGCTGGACAACTTCAGGATTATTCTGTCGGACGAATATTTCTGGGATGCGGTCGTCAATACGCTGGGCATCAGCTTCCTGAAGCTTGGGATCGGGTTCATCATTCCGATTATTCTCGCCATTATGATCTATGAGCTGAACATGGGCCGCTTCAAAAAATTCGTCCAGACGATCTCCTATCTGCCGCATTTCCTGTCGTGGATCGTCCTGGGCGGGATGCTGATCACCTGGTTCTCTACGTCCGGCTTGTTCAATGAGCTGCTGTTGAATCTCGGGCTGATCTCGAAGCCGTCCAACATCCTGCTGGATGCAGGCAAGTACTGGTGGATTGCCACACTGTCGGATATCTGGAAGGAAGCCGGATGGGGCACGATTCTGTATCTGGCCATTATGGCTAAAATTGACCCCACTTACTACGAAGCGGCCCGGATTGATGGAGCTGGCCGGCTGCGTCAGATATGGAATATCACCCTTCCGAACATGAAGGCGATCATCAGCCTGAATCTGATTTTGACGGTAAGCGGCTTACTCGGCTCGAATCTGGATCAGACGCTGGTCTTGATGAACTCGCAGAACCGGGCCAAGGCTGAAGTCATCAATTCCTATGTCTACCGGATGGGGATGACGCAGGGCGATTTCTCTTATGCTACGGCTGTCGGCCTCGGTGTCTCCATTGTGTCGGTAATCCTGCTGCTTATGGCCAACAAGGTCACCAGTAAATTGAACGATAATCAATCCGTGTTGTAGAGGGGGCGCTAGAGTGAATCGGAAGGTCATACGGGAAGGTCTCGACAGCCGGATCTTTGATGCGGTGAATAAGATGCTGTTGATCTGCTTCATGGTTATTATCCTCGTTCCCTTATGGAACGTAATTATTTCTTCCCTTAGTTCAGGCAGGGCGCTTGCCGAGGGCGGATTCATCTTCTGGTCCAAAGAATTCTCGCTGGAGAATTACCGGGCGGTCTTCAATGACAGCACGATCGGTCAATCCTTCGTTGTCTCGGTCGCCAAGACGTTCCTCGGGGTAATCACTCACGTGTTCTTTTGCGCAATGATCGGCTACGGTCTCAGCAAAAGATACATCCGCGGCCGCAAGCTGTATGTGGCGATGGGCGTGATCACAATGTTTTTCTCCGGTGGAATGATTCCGACGTATCTGCTTATCAAATCGCTCGGGCTGCTGAACAGCTTCTGGGTGTATATTATCCCAGCCTTATTCAGCTATTACGATGTGGTGATTCTGATGAACTTTTTCCGGAACGTGCCGGATTCGCTGGAAGAGTCGGCCAAGATTGACGGCGCAGGCGACTGGCATATTTTCCTCAAAATCTTCATTCCGCTGTCCATGCCCGCGATGGCAACCATCGCCCTGTTCAACGGGGTGGGACAATGGAACGACTTCATGACCACGAAGCTGTATATCACCGATCAGGCGCTCTACCCGCTGCAGATGAAGCTGTATGAGATTATAGTGCAGTCGCAGACCCAGTCCATGCAGAATATCGGCGGCTCCGTCGTCATTGAGACCACCACGAAAGGGGTTCAGCTGGCAACTATTGTCATTACCACACTGCCGATTGTTGCGATGTATCCCATTCTTCAGCGGTACTTCATCTCCGGCATGATGCTGGGAGCGGTCAAGGAGTAGAAGAGGTTCACTACATTATAGGAGGTCATGAATATGATCAAGATGACAAAAGTTCTCGGCACAAAAACGCTTAAACCCGCGCTGCTCCTGATGGCAGCTATGCTGGTAGCGGCAGGCTGCAGCTCAGGCGGCGGCAACACTAAGGCGGTAGAGGTGTCCCTGGACAACCGGTATACGGTAGACCCCGAGACTCCGGCCTGGCAGCTGGATAAGAAGAGCGAGACTACGGACTTAACCTGGTATGTGAACGCGGACTGGTGGAATACAGACTTCGGCAAGGATGTAGTCACCAAGAAGATCAAAGAGGATCTGAACATCAACATCAAGTTCATTACCGGGGACGATACGAAGCTGAATACGTTCTTCGCGGGCGGCGATATGCCGGATCTGTTGACGATCTTCGACTCCAATTCCCCGGTTGTGCAAAAGGCCGCGACCTGGGCGCTTCCGCTCAATGAGCTGGCGGAGAAGTATGATCCGTATTTCAACAAGGTGGCCGCTGCCGACACGCTGAACTGGTTCCAGCTGAAGGACGGCAAAACCTACGGTTATCCGAACTATTCCAATACACAAGCGGATTATGACAGCGGTAATATTCCGGCGAAGACGGCTTTTGTCATCCGCAAGGATGTGTATGAAGCGCTGGGCAGCCCTGACTTCGGGACCCCGGAGGCCTTCAGGAAGTCTATGAGCGAGATTAAGGCCAAGTTCCCGGACATGATCCCCTTCGGGTTCAATGCCATCGGGGAAGGGACCGGTTCACTCGGGGATGCGCTGCAGGATTTCATCGGCGTTCCGCTGGAGACAGAGGACGGCAAGTTCTACAACCGCAATCTGGATGAGGATTATCTGACCTGGCTGCGGACGCTGAATGCCGTGTACAGAGATGGGGCGATCAGTGATGATAGCTTCGCGGATGACGGAACCGGCTTTGAGGAAAAGGTAAAGTCCGGCAAATATGCGGCCATGCTGCTCGATGGTACGCCACAGCAGGGCGGCAATCTGCAGATTTTCATGAGCGCCAATCCCGGTAAGGAGTATATGGCTGTTGACGGGCCGCAGAGCACCGTAGGTCATCAGCCGACATTGAATCAATCCGGGATTACCGGCTGGATGATCAATTATATCACCAAGAACTGCAAGGACCCGGCCAAAGCGATTCAGATCTTCACCTATCTGTTGAGCGAAGAAGGGCAGAAGCTGATGAACTACGGGATTGAAGGCGTAACTTATAAATCCAACCCGGACGGTACGGTTGAGCTGCTGCCGGAAGTGAAGGACCTGCAGCTTAATAATGCGGATAAGTTCAAGAAGGACTACCGCATGGGCGAATTCATGTTCTTCGGACATGACCGCCACAAAGCGCTGAGCAAGGACGCGTTCCCAGAGTCGATTAAGCAGATGCAGGAATGGGGCAAAGGCAAGCTGAAGCCGCATTTCATCCTGGAGAATATTAACCCTGATCAGGGGACGCCGGAGGCCCGTGGCCAGACGGCCATTAATACGAACTGGAACACCACGCTGGTCAGCATGATCCGTGCCAAGGACGAGGCTGCTTTTGACAGTACGCTGGCCGATCATGAAGCATTCCTCGACAAGAACAACTGGAGCAAGATTGTTGAGGTTCGCAGCGAGAAGATGAAGGCCAACAAGGAAAAGCTGGGCATTAAGTAAGCAAGGTGCAGGGGGAAGGCCCGCTTAAGTAACAGGATGGAGGGAAAGAATATGCGTGAAATTATCATATACCAGTCTAGTGGAGAGAACAGCCTGTTCGTGAAACAGCCTGCTGCGGCGTTGCCGCAGGCTCCTGCTGGCAGAGTTACGGTTACTGTAGACATTGATGCAAGTAAGACCTATCAGGAGATGGATGGCTTCGGGGCTTCCTTCACTGATTCGTCCGCCTACCTGATTCATCAGGTGCTTGACGCCGGGCAGCGGACAGAGGTTATGCAGAAGCTGTTCGATCCGCAGGAGGGCATCGGCCTGTCCTTCCTGCGGAATCCCATGGGGGCCTCGGATTATGCAAGAACGGTCTATAGTTATAACGACCTGCCTGAAGGCGGGAGCGATCCGGAGTTAGCCGGATTCTCCATCGCCCACGATGAAGCGGACATCATTCCTCTGGTGCAGGAGGCATGGAGGCTGAATCCTGAGCTGAAGCTGATGGCCTCCCCCTGGAGTGCGCCGGGATGGATGAAGACTAGCGGCTCGATGATCGCCGGGCGGCTGAAGCCGGAGTATTACGGAGTCTATGCGGATTATTTTGTCCGCTATATTCAGGCCTATGCCGCTCATGGCTTACCTATCTATGCTGTTACTGTGCAGAACGAGCCGCTCTATGAGCCGCAGCATTATCCCAGTATGCTGATGCTGCCGGAGGAGCAGCGGGAGTTCATCCGCGACTATCTGAAGCCTGCCTTCCGGCAGCACGGGCTGGCCGCCAAAATCTTCTGCTACGACCATAACTGGGACCGGCCGGATTATCCGCTGTCTGTGCTGGAGGAAGCCGCAGCAGATGTCGACGGCGTAGCCTGGCACTGGTATGGCGGTGCGGCGTCCGCGCAGTCGGAGGTGCTGTCGGCTTACCCGGATCATGAGGTCCATTTCACCGAAGGCTCCGGCGGGGAATGGATTCCTCCGTTCGAGGAGGCCTTCTCCAATGTGATGCGCACGGGAATTGAGATTCTGCGGAATCACAGCAAGTCATTCGTGCTATGGAATATGGCCTTGGATGAGCAGAACGGCCCTACGGTGCCCGGCTTCGGCGAGAGCACCTGCCGCGGGGTAGTGACGGTCAACCAGCAGACCCGGGAGCTGACTTATACCCTGGACTACTATGCACTGGCACATTTCAGTAAAGTAATCCGCCCGGGGGCAGTGCGCCTGGAATCTGTCGCCAGCCATGAACCGGTGCGCTCCGTAGCCTTCCGCAACCGCGACGGGTCCATCGCAGTCGTCCTGTTCAACGACGGGGAGACGCCGGAGACCGTGGCTGTGCGGCTGGAGGGGAAAGAATTACTGACCTTTGATATCGCTGCGAAGGGTGCGGTTTCAGTGAGGGCGGGCAGGTAAGAGGGAGTGGAAATATAGGCTGGACGAAGACTTAGGCTGCCGGGATTTTCCCGGGCAGCCTAAGTCTTTTTGACGAGGAGTAGTGCGATGGTACATGGGCGGAATGTATGCGGAAAAGCGAACACATTCGGCGCTGCATGGGCACGCGGGCCAATTGTAATCGGAAAACCGATTACAATGCGCTGTCGCGGGGCATGTGGACCGAATGTAATCGGAAAACCGATTACAATGAGCACACTGGGGTACGTGGGCCAAATGCATGTGAAAAACTGAACATAATTAAATGTAGCGTATCCATGTTGCGCATGGTTAATGCTGAACGCTGTGGAGTTGCCCGGAAGGGGCCTGCCAACTCTATAATCTTTTATCAAAATATCTTAAGGCTGCTAGTTCGATAGCATCCCGCATAAAGAGTATAAGCAGTAAATAGGTTAGTAAATTGCTAATAGACATTGTAAATTGAATGTCGGTGAATAGGGTGACAATTAATCCGATACAAACTACCAGATTGAGTAAGTTATTGTAGTGCATTGCTGCATTATTGGCCTTACTCTGGACCAATTTCCACCGTTCATCATTTTTATATTTCGTTATTTTTACAGCCTTGAAGAGTTGTAGGGAAATAGTGCATACCACTACAAACACTATTACTATAATCATTACGATTTGGTAAATCATTCTTCTTCCTCCCCTGGTATAAATACTTGATCAATGGATACATTGAACGCCTTCGCTATATTGAAAGCCAGCTCCAGCGATGGGGTATATTTATATTTCTCAATGGATATTACGGCTTGCCGGGAAATTCCGACCTGCTCTGCCAGATCGGCTTGTGTCCAGTTTCGTTCAGCTCTCAACACCTTAATGCGATTTCGGATCAATGTAACGGACTCCTTTCTTAATGTAATCAACCAGTTACATTATTAGTGTAATCAACCCGTTACATTTTGTCAATAAAAGGATGGTGTTCCTCCTACTAAACCTGTCGACAAAGATAAAGGGATGTTTCGCTGTAGCCATTGAAATGGCTGCGGAACATCCCTTTTTTTGGTGCAGAGAATTAGTCGTACGAGTTTGTCTGATAAGCTTACTTAGCACCCTTGCTGCCAAAAATCTCAACGATCTCATCCAGCAGCCGGTCTAGGGTAATCGGGTCATCGAAGTTATATTTGCTGTCGAAGGTGTATACACGGCCTTCCTTAACGGCAGGAATCGCTTTCCATAAACCGGTGTCCATAAGTGCGTTCTGTCTCGCAACTGTTTTGCTGCTGGTGTCGGTAAGGAGGAACATATGCTTTCCGATATACTGTGGCAGCACCTCGTCGGATATGGTTACGAACCGTTCGTCGGCATCGACAAGCTTCTGTACGCCTTCTGCCGGCTTGAAGCCAAGTTGTCCGTACAACGTTTCGTTCAGACCTTTACTGCCCATAATGTACAGCTCCGAGCCAAGCACAAGCAGGGAGGTGGCTGTATCGCCTTCGGTCAGGTTGAGCTGCTTCTTCACGGAGGCAACCTTCGTCTTATAATCATTGAACCAGCGGTCCGCAGCTTCCGTGCGGCCGAACAAGTCAGCGAGTTGCCGGACACGCTCCTCCGTCGGGAAGGTGCCGTCAAGGCCCACCACCACGGTTGGCGCGATTTTACTTAACGCTTCAATCCCGGTCTCGTCCCAATCGTCGAAGATAATCAGGTCCGGGGATAAGGCCAGAATCTTCTCAGCAGAGAACGGATAACCGATGTCCTCAATCCCTTCGAGCAGATCGGGGTAAGCCACCTGAGTACCGATGACGCTTAGCGAAGCACCTGCAGGCTTAATGCCTAGTGCAAGCAAGTCACCCGGATTACTGCCTACATACACAATCTTCTGGGGCTGAGTTGGAATTTCAACCTCCCGTTTCTTGTAATCGGTATACATCCGTGTTGCAGCAGCGGCTTCCGTGACAGCCGCCTTGCTGGCCTCAGGCGCTGTGGTTGCCTGACTTGTGGCGGCGGCTGTAGGAACTGACGCAGTAGTTGTATTATCTGGCTTGCCGCAGGAAGCCAGGATCAAGGTGAAGAGAAGCAGTGTTAACGGGAGTACTAATTTTTTGAGGCTTGGCATGTGCAATGCTCCTTAAGAGAGTATGTATTATAATGATTATGATAATCATTATCACTTAATTATGATAGAGACGAATAGCTGCGTTGTCAATCCTTAAGCTGCTTTTAGCTCATTTGGAAAAATAACTGAAGGCTGTTTTCTGCTGATGAGAAGCACCCGACGCAATAAAATGATAGAATAATAGTCATAGTCTTATACAGGGAGTGAATTTCTTATGAAAAAGATTGCTGCCGGAGTCATTGCCGGAGCGATACTGATGGTGGGTGCGCAGGCGCTGGGCGCTTCTGCAACACTGGTAGGAAAGGCCATTCAGGCGGAGTATACGATAAATGTGTATGGGAAGAAGCTGGCCGATCCGGCTATTGTTATTGACGGCAAGAGCTATGCGCCCGTGCGCGCCATCGGCGAACTGGCCGGATTCCAAGTGACAGTGAAGGGTAAAACGATCAGTCTGGACGATAAAGGGCGGGCGGCTCCTCCTTTGTCTGACGAGAGAAGCTCGCTGGTTGGTCCTGTGCCGGTTAGCCCCCCTGATCCTGCCATAACTGCGGCCAAGAGTAAAATTGATATTATTGACGACAAAATCGATACCGTGGTTACTAACATCCTGACCACCAGCAGCCTGTTGAAAACGAGTCCCGGCAATGCCGAGCTCAAGCAGAAGCTGGAACAGTACAAGGAAGAGTACGCCGATCTGCTGAAGCAAAAGGACCAGGAACTGCAGAAATGAATAAGTTGCCCCGTAGCCATGAGTGACGTTGATTATGGACTGCGGGGCTTTTTGCTCAGAAATACATGTTCTAGCTAGCACGCTCAGCCGCCGAATTGTCACCCTTATTTAAGGAAAGTCTGCGGACCAGCGGCGGCAGAGCGAAAGCGTAATATACACTAACCAGCAGCGTACATACCGCCAGAAGATAGTGCAGCCAAGTGATGGATACAATAGCCGGAAAAGCAAAGGCAACCAGCCCAAGCGCCAGCGAATGGCCGAGCATCATAATGGGCTCAATCAGAGCATTAACACGCCCCATATTCCTCGGGATGACCAGCTCCGGCAGCCAGCTGCCGATAGCGATATTCACAGGAGCAATGCAGAAGCCTTCTATGAGAACGAGCGGAAGATAGACCCAGACGCTATTCGCCGAGCCCAGCGCAACAATGAGCAGGCTGGACAGCAGCAGTCCGGTGATCAGCACCTGGCTCCGTGTGAACCGGCGGATCAGCGGGGAGGCTGCCAGGCTTCCGGCCAGATACCCGATGCCCAGGCACAGATTAATGAGAGAGGCATGAAGCATGTAGGAACCGGGACTGAGCTTGTATTTCATTGTAAAAATAGGGAGAACCGCAAACACCCCATTGACGATCCCGAAGAACAGGAAGCCGGAGATGAGCGTCAGGAGCAGCCTGTGACTGAGGATATAACGAAGACCTTCCAGGAAATCCCCGATGAGCCGGGGAAAACGGATATCCCTCAGAGCGTGGTGACCGCCGGGCATCCGTACATCCTCATGGAACCGGCAGCTTAGAATGAGCAGTCCGGAGAGGAGGAAGCTGATGCCGTCGATTAGAATGGCACCCTCAATTCCAAGGAAGCGGTAGGCGAATGCGCCAAGGCTCATGCCGAACAGCATGAACAGTCCCATAATCATCTGGTTCAGGCCAACAGCCTGCACATATTGCTCCTGGCCGATGCTACCCTGCAGCAATCCCATCTCGGCAGGACCGAAGAACTTCGCTACGGCACTGCGCAGGAAGAGCAACAGGAAGCATAAGGTCAACAGCTCGAAATGTAAGGCAACGAGGAGCAGCAGAGTTAATCCCGCCCTGATCCAATCGCTGTATACAGCGATACGGGCGCGGTCAAGCAGATCGGCGATAACCCCTACCAGCCAGAACACGGCCAGGGTAGGCAGAGAATACATCAGTTCAGCAGTTGCCGCCAGCGCCGGACGGGTACTGAAGTGATCGACCAGATAGTAGGCAAAGGCCATATTTCCGACCACTGTTCCGAGCTGGGAAGCAAAGTTGGCCAAGAACAGCCTGGTGAAGACAGGGTTGCGAAAAAGCGCAGACATAAGTTGCCTCCTATTCCAGAGCCGGACGGGGCCCGGGGTTCAGCAGCTGCTTCAGATAATCTAGCAGCGCTTCGATCTGCAATTCCGTATGGGCAAGCTCGGCTCCTACAGCCAGGGTATGCGTTGCTATCCCTTCCTGATAAGAAGCTGTAATTCTTGCAATCTGGTCGAGTGGCAGCACAGGGCTGAATTCCCCGCGTTCCACTCCTGTGCGAAGCAGTGCTTCTAAGCGTGAAAGACCTGTCTCGTAGCGTTTCAACAGGAGGCTTCGCCGCTGCTTATCCCTTGAGCCGCCAAGAAAATACTCATAGAAGGCCGGCAGAAAGCTTCCGCCCGGCATCTGCATTAGGTCAGCCTGCTGATCGGCATACATCTGCCGGATAACTTTCCAGATCATAGGTTGTCTAGCTGCCAGTTCTTCCAGGTAAGCCTCATGCTCTATGTCCTGCTGATCCAGCAGCGCCTCGAAGATTTCCGCCTTGGTTTGAAAATACAGATAGATCCAGCCGCGGCTCATCCCGGTTTCATCCAGGATATCCTTGAAGGTAGCGGCTTCATAGCCTTTGGCGGTGAACACCAGCTTCGCAGCATTCAGGATTTTGGAGCGCCTTTCTTCCTTCTGCTGATCGGAGATTCTCGGTGACATTCGGATTCCTCCTTGTTTATAATGACACGTGCGTCATTTTTATTATAATGACACGGTTGCCATTTTTCAAGCGGCAGTTTGACTCAGATATCAATAATTAGCTATAAGAAGCTATACAGGTTTTTATAACACGTGTTATACTTCCCTTGAGGTGCTGAAAAGTATGAGTAAAAAAAGAGTGACCAGCTTCGATGTAGCTAAACGGGCGGGCGTGTCCCGCAGCGTAGTCTCTGCGGTGTTGAATGATACGCCCGGCATTGGTGTTGGAGCCGATACGCGCGAGGCTGTGCTGGAAGCCATCCGTGAGCTGAATTATCATGTGGATGCTGGAGCACGCAGCATGAAGACGGGAAGAAGCATGACACTTGCCGCTTATGGGGATACGCGCCATCCGCTGTTCATCCGGCTGCTGGAAGGGATGCAGCGGGAGTGTGAGCTGGGCGGGTATCACATCCTGCTCTGTTCTCCGCGCCCCAAGGGGAATGCGGGCGGCAGGGCCGAGCTGCTGGAATTGTATCACCAGCGGAAGATTGACGGGATAGTCACCCTGGACCACACTAGCTACAAGGATGAGGAGTGGGCGTCCCTTGTCAGCGCTGCCGGAGTCCCCTACGTCTCCGTGGAAGGGTATGCGGAAGTGCCGGGTATATGTTCTGTACTGGCTGATTATTCAGGCAGTGTGGAGACCGCAATGAATTATTTGATGCGGAAAGGCACGGCACAGCAGCCGGGGCCGGTCTACGCCGAGGTATATCATGCGCTTGACACGGATAACTGGGCGGAACGGAACCGCCGGGAGGCCTACACAAGCTGGTGTACATCGCGTGGGATGGAGCCGGTAATCATTCGTTTGGAGGAGCATGGCGGCGAGTGGGCTGATTGTCTCCAGAGGCTTGCGGCGGTCAGCGGTCAGCCGTCTGCGCCGCTCCTGGTTAACTGGTCGAGCGCGATCCCCGATCTGTATCGGGCTGCTCATAAGCTGGGCCTGCGGATCGGCGAAGACCTGCGTATTATGGCAGCAGACAACACGATTCAAGGCGACCGGCTCAGCCTGCCCTCCTTAAGCTGCGTAGAGATCCCCTATGTGAGTATGGGGGAAGAGGCCGTACGCTGCCTGCTCGCGCAGATGAGCGGAGGGAGTGCAGCAGGGCAGGCCGAGAAAATCTGGCTCCCGGCCGTGTTGAAGGCGGGGGAAAGCGCATAAATGGTGGTGCAAGTAAAACTAAAGTGTTAGCTGCTAGAGGTATTGGAGATAGTCCGGTTGGTGGCGTGGAGTGCGCCGGGTGGGCTGGAGGCAGGAATGAGAGGGATAAATCCCTCTGAGTCGGCTGAAAGTGGGCTGGAAGCGGGAGTGAGAGGGATAAATCCCTTTGAGTTCGCTGAAAGTAGGCTGGATGCGGGAATGAGAGGGATAAATCCCCTTGAATTGACTGGAAGTAGGCTAGACGCTGGAATAAGAGGGATAAATCCCTCTAAGTTGACTGGAAGTAAACTAGATGAGCTAGTGGAGATGGGCTAGGTGAGCGAATGAGGAGCACAAGTGCCCCTGAATTTGCTGAAAGTGAGCCAGATGAGCGAATGAGGAGCACAAATGCACCTGAATTTGCTGAAAGTGGGCTAGGTGAGCGAATGAGGAGCACAAGTGCCCCTGAATTTGCTGAAAGTGGGCTAGGTGAGCGAATGAGGAGCACAAGTGCCCCTGAATTTGCTGAAAGTGAGCCAGATGAGCGAATGAGGAGCACAAGTGCCCCTGAATTTGCCGAAAGTTGGCTAGACGAGCGAATGAGGAGCACAAGTGCCCCTGAATTTGCTGAAAGTGGGCTAGGTGAGCGAATGAGGAGCACAAGTGCCCCTGAATTTGCTGAAAGTGGGCTAGGTGAGCGAATGAGGAGCACAAGTGCCCCTGAATTTGCTGAAAGTGAGCCAGATGAGCGAATGAGGAGCACAAGTGCACCTGACTTAGCCAAAAGTGGGCTGGATGAGCCAATGAGGTGCATAAGTGCCCCTGGTCTCAGCCCGCTCCCCCCCACTTTTTGCCCGCTTAATAACACGTGTTATAACTAAGGAGGAGAACGATTATGTTCTGGACAGAAGAGAAGCTTGGTGCGCGGTTGAGAGAGCTGGAGAGTTACAGGTACCGTGAGGGGATTACACTTGAGGAATGGCAGGTTACTGAGGATCTGGAGGGGGCCAACGGTGCTTATCCGCCCGTACTTGACGGAGACAGGAAGCTGCGGACCGGGGAGCATTGGACCGGCTATGATGCCTATCTGTGGCTGCACCGCAAGGTAACCGTACCTGCCGAATGGCAGGGAAAACGTGTTGTCGGATTGTTCGATTTTGGGCGCACCGGCGGAGGCAATAACGGCGGGTTCGAATCGCTGCTGTACCTGGACGGGAAGCCTTATCAGGGGGTGGACTCCAACCATCAGGAGGTATTCCTGGAAGACGGCGTGGCCGGCCGGGAGCTGGAGCTCACGTTCCGCTTATGGTCGGGACTGAACGGTGACGGTCAGCTGATCCCTCAGGAGCACAAGATCATGCGGGCGGAGCTGGCCTATCTGGATGAGTCCACTGACAATCTCTATTATACCGGCCGGGCTGCGCTGGGTACGATCAAGCAGCTACAAGACAGCCAGATTCAGAAACATGAGCTGCTAACCGCCTTGAACAAGGCCTTCAACCTGCTGGACTGGTCCAGACCCGGAAGCGCCGCATTCTATGCTTCAGTCCAGGAGGCGGAAGCGCTGCTTCAAGAGGCGCTCGCCCGAATGGAGCAGGAGCATCCGGTAACGGTGACCGCCATCGGCCATACACATATCGATGTGGCCTGGTTATGGCGGCTTACCCACACCCGGGAGAAAGCAGCCCGTTCCTTCTCTACCGTACTGCGGCTGATGAAGCAGTTCCCGGAGTACATTTTTTTGCAGACGCAGCCTCAGCTCTATGCGTATATCAAGCAGGACTACCCGGAGATCTATCAGGAGATTAAGGAGCGTGTGGAAGAGGGCCGCTGGGAAGCCGGAGGGGCAATGTGGCTGGAAGCGGATTGTAATCTGACGAGCGGCGAGTCGCTGGTGCGGCAGATTTTGTACGGGACCAAGTTTTTCCGAGAAGAGTTCGGGGTGGATTGCAAATACTTATGGTTGCCGGATGTGTTCGGGTATAGCTGGGCGCTGCCGCAGATTCTGCGCAAGTCAGGGATTGATACCTTCATGACCACCAAGATCAGCTGGAGCCAGTACAACCGGATGCCGCATGATACCTTCCAGTGGAGAGGGATTGACGGCAGCGAGGTGCTGACCCACTTCATCACGACGCCGGAGGGTCCGAATTCGGGTGCTTGGTATTACACTTATAACGGTCTGATCGAGCCGTTCTCTGTGCAGGGAATTTGGGAACAGTACCGGGACAAGAACCTGAACCGTGAGCTGCTGTTGTCCTATGGTTACGGAGACGGGGGCGGCGGTGTCAACCGCGAGATGCTGGAGATGCGGCGGCGGCTGGATACGATGCCAGGTCTTCCGCAGGTGAAGACGGGCCGGGCAGCGGAATACTTCGAGCGGCTTCATGAGACGATAGATGCTACGGAGAAGTATGTGCATACCTGGGATGGGGAGCTATACCTGGAGTACCACCGGGGAACCTATACAAGCCAAGCTTATAATAAAAAAATGAACCGCAAACTAGAGCTTCTATACCGTGAAGCGGAATGGCTGCAGATGCTCTGGGCGGCGGAGAGCGGCGGATTCAGCCAGTATCCGGCGGGCTCGCTCCTCGAAGGCTGGCAGATCATTCTGCGTAATCAGTTCCACGATATTATTCCCGGCTCCTCGATTCATGAGGTGTATCAGGATTCCCGGGTGGAATATGCCGAAGCAGAGCAGCTTGGCCTGGCGGCGCGGGCGGCGGCTGTGGAGGGACTCGTCGGCTTAACTCCTGCGCCTGCTGAGGATTCATCTGCGGCGCAATCCGGTCTCGCATCTGTCCCTGCCGAGGATTCTTCTGCCGTGCATGTCGGCCTTCCTCCGGCGTCTGCCGAGGGTTCGCTTGCGGCACATGACGCTCTCCCGCCTGTGGCGCAAGCTGACCTCCCACCGGCGAAAACTCCGGTGCAGACAGAATATACGCTCTTTAACAGCGCATTCTTCACCGCTCCCCGGCTGGCAACCGTGCCACATGATGCCGAGAATGCTGTCTGGACAGATGCCGAAGGTAACCGGCTGACTGCCCAGCGCTCCGGCGGGCAGTGGCTGGTGGAGACGGCGGCGGTTCCGGCGATGGGCAGTGCAGTGATTGTTGCCGCTGAGCCTGGCGGTTCCGAAGCCGCTCAGCCAGAACCCACCGTTCCTTTCCGCTGGCAGGATTCCACACTAACCACTCCTTATTATATTCTGGAGTGGAATGCATCTGGACAGCTCAGCCGGATCTTCGACCGCAGCGCAGAACGTGAGGTGCTGGCAACGGGCGAATGCGGCAATGTGCTGCAGGTCTTCGAGGATAAGCCCAAGATGTTCGATGCCTGGGATATCGACCTGTTCTACCAGGAGAAGATGCGGATCATCAGCGATCTGCGCTCTGTCAAGCTGACCGAGTGTGGGCCACTTCAGGCGGTGCTGGAATTCGTCTGGAGCTACATGGATTCCACCATTGTCCAGAAGGTTAAGGTCTATGCCGGAAGCGCGCGGATTGATTTCGAGACCTATGTAGACTGGCATGAGCAGCAGCAGCTGCTGAAGGCGGCCTTCCCTGTGGCTGTGCGGGCTACGGAAGCGACCTATGATATCCAGTTCGGCAATGTGAAGCGGCCGACTCATTGGAATACAAGCTGGGATTATGCGCGATTCGAGAGCGTGGGTCATCAGTGGGCCGATCTGTCGGAGCGGGGCTACGGGGTCAGTCTGCTGAACGACTGCAAATACGGCTATGACATCAAGGATCATACGATGCGGCTGTCGCTGATCAAATCGGCAACCAGCCCGGACCGGCTGGCGGATCAGGGCGAGCACAGCTTTACGTATGCCCTGCTTCCGCATGAAGGGGATTGGGTGGCTGCGGGCACGGTACAGGAAGCGTGGGCGCTGAACCAGCCGCTTCTGGCCGTGGAAGGCGCCTACACCGCCGGAGCCGGCAAATCCCTGATCACCTGCGATGCTCCGAACATTGCGATCGATGCCGTGAAGCTGGCAGAAGACGGCAGCGGCTGTATTGTCCGGCTGCATGAGTTCACCGGAACACGCTGCACGGCGAATGTCAGCAGCGATTATGCGGTCTCCTCCTGGCAGCTGCGCGATCTGATGGAGCGGCCTCTGGAGGCTGAGACGGTGGATGGACCCGCTATAAGGCTTGATTTCAAGCCTTATGAGATCCATACGGTTCATGTAGCTTTTCCTAATGCTTAAGCCGGATCTGCCCGTCCAGGCAGGTTAATGCACATCTAAAAGACCGTCATTCCGGCAGGGGGAGTTTTCACACACCCTGCCGGAATTGGCGGCCTTTTTATTAATACTGTTCCTGTACACTTACATCAGCTTAATCAGTTCTTCCAGCTCAGCAACCAGACTTTTGGCAAGCTCAAAATTGTTATCCTTCAGCGCCAGTTCTACCCGGGTCTCGGCCGCTTTCTTCTTCTGCTCCAGCTCCAGATAATCTTTATCGAAGTGCCGGGCATAGATCATCTTCTTGAATTTCTTGATCGTCATCTTGCGGATTGTCTTATCGTCAATAATCAGGACATAATCCATCCCGTTGACCACGGAATAGAAGTCATGCGAGATCATAAGAATCGCGCCCTTGTACTCCTGGATGGCTTGGTCCAGAGCGATTTGCGTGTAGGTATCCAGATGGCTGGTCGGCTCATCGAGCAGCAGGACATTGGCGTTCAGGGCAGATACCTTGGCCAGCTGCAGCAGATTTTTTTCGCCGCCGGACAAGGCTGCTATTCGCTGGTTCACAATCTCGCCTTCAAAGCCATAGGATGTCAGGTGGGTGCGGATCTCATCATATGTGGCCATTCCGGCCTCGATGAATTCTTCGAGCAGGGTGTTCGAATCTGTCAGCACTTCGCCTTGAAGCTGAGACAGATAAGCTACCGTAGCCTCCGGGCTCAGGGTTATTGAGTCGTGCTGGCCCCGCGCGATATCGCGCAGCAGGGTTGTTTTGCCGGTACCGTTCGGACCGATCAGGGCGACTTTATCACCAACATTCATCTCGAAGCTAACCTTGTCCAGCAGCAGCTCATCGAAGGCCGCCCGGTACTCTTGAACTGTCACAACAGGAGCATCGGCGTCCTGCAGCTCATGCACCATCCCCAAATGAATCTGCGGCTGCTTAATGTCCACGAACGGCGCTTTGATTCTGCGGGCTTCCAGTCTTTCCTGGAACCTTACTCTCGCTTTCAGTGCTCTCCCTCTGGAGGCTTCTGAATTATACGTGGCGATCGCCCGGAGGTTGTCGATGATGTTCTCGTTGCGCTCAATCTCTTCCTGTTCGGCAAGGGCCAGCTCCTGCAGCTCTATTTTGGTCTGAAGCAGGGAGAGGTTGTATTCCAGATACCGGCCGTCAAACTCTTGAAGCTCCTTATTTTCCAGATGAATAATCTTATTAAAACAATGGTTAAGCAGATAACGGTTGTGCGTAACCACCAGCAGAATTCCCTTATGGGAGTTAATCAGCTGCCGGAGCGCATTGAGGTTCTCGAAGTCCAGGAATACATCCGGTTCATCCATAATCAGGAAGTCAGGACGGTTCAGCATTTCCTTCATGACCTGAACGAGCTTGAATTCCCCGCCGCTCAGCTCGGATACCTTAAGATCCCTGCGCTTCATGAGGTCTGCCAGATTCAGCTTTTTGTGAATGAGGCTCTCGTAATCATCTCCGCCCAAGGCCTCAAAAGCGTCCAGAGCCAGTTGATACTTCTCCAGCAGCGGCTCAATATCCGCCGAGGTCTCCATCTCTGTGCAGATGAGCTGTATTTCCTCCTGTAGCTTAAGGAAGGGTCCGGCTATATATTCAAACACGGTGGTGTCGGCAGACAGGTCCGGCTTGGCGAACTGGCTGACATACCCGATGCTGCAATCAGGCTCCATCTCAATGCTGCCGTCGAACAAATATCTGTCCCGGTCCATCAGGATGTCGATCAGGGTGCTTTTTCCGCTGCCGCTGGTTCCGATAAAAGCGCAATGCTGCGCCTCTTCGAGCGTAAACGAAATGTCAGTGTAGAGCTCTTTTTGCGGGAAGGAGAAGGACAGGTGTTGAACTTTAATCATAGGACTACCTTTCTGTGTAGCTGGAATGGAGTTTACCGTTGATAGCCTAACACTATTTCCTAATAACATCAATCATTCCGCGTTAAAGTTGTTCCTCCGGGTTCACCGCTTTCATCTGTTTCCTTCCCGGTGTTTGTCGGTAGATCCCCGGTGTTGTGCCGATGATCCGCTTGAAAACCAGATTGAACGTTGACGGATCGCGGTAGCCTACCTGCTCTGCAATGAGGTGAACGGGCGACTTGGGCTGCTGGACCAGCAGCAGACAGCTTTTCTGAATCCGGACGTTCTGCAGGTACCGGTAGAAGGTCTGCCCTGTATGCGCCTTGAACAGCCGCTGAAGATGCCGTTCACTCCAGTCGAAGCTGCGTGACAGATGCGTCAGGGTAATCTCCTGCACATAGTTCAGGTGGACGTAATTCAGAATCTGCAAAAATTGCGTCTGCTTGCCCAGCGGAAACTGAATCTCGTCATGCTCCAGCCTGTAGATACTGATCAGAAGTTGAATGAACAGGGTCAGCAAATAGCTGTCGGAGCCGCTCTGCGGCAGGTGAAACTCACGGTGAAGCGCCAGAAACAGGTTCTCTATGGAACCATTCAGATCCGTCAGGGAGAAGGAATGCAGACGGTGTTCTCTGATCTGCTCCAGGTAGGAGGCGATCGGCGGGTCTTGAATCACGAAGGCAAGCCGGTCCAGTAGCTCCGGTTTAAACAAACAATTGTACACGACGAGCGGCTCACGCAGAGAGCTGGGTGATGACGGACGGAAGACATGAGACACGCCGACAGGAATGAAGTGCAGCTGGCCCTTGCCGGTCGGGTGAGCCTTCTGGCCGATATAATGAAATCCTTTGCCCTCGGCTACGAAGGTCAGCTCTATGAAGTCATGGGAGTGAAGTGGAAGATCATAGGTCTCGTTAGCGCGGTTCACATATAACAGGAGATTGCCCCGGAAGAAATACTCCCCTTTTAGCGTATGGTTGGCCGAATCCATCAGTTCCCTCCTCCAGATGGCAGAAAGTCCTTTTTACCCCGGTGAAATGTCCATATTGCAGGTCATGCAAACCACGCGGAATCCTATAATTGTAATAGAAAGCGCATCATATATACAGGATTAATCCTATAAAGGTGAGGTGTATTCAATGATAGCTATCCAAAAACCGCGAGTGGAGTACCAGGAGAATCCGCTGGGGCTGGATATTCGTAATCCAAGAATCAGCTGGCAGGTGAGTGCGGATGAGCGGGATGTGAGGCAGCAGGCGTATCAATTACAGGTGGCAGGCGCGGCGGATTTCGGGAGCGTATGGTGGGATTCGGGCAGAGTGGAGTCCGGGGACTCCCTTCACATTGAGCTGAAGGAGCTGGAGCTGCAGTCCAGGACGCGTTATTATTACCGGGTGAAAATATGGGATCAGCACCATCGTCCCACGGAGTGGTCCGGGGCGGCCTGGTGGGAGATGGGGCTGCTCTCGCCGGAGGAGTGGACTGCAGAATGGATTACGGCTCCGCTGGCCTGCCTTGCGGAAGAAGCAGAGCAAAGCCCGCTGCTGCGCGGAAGCTTCCATGTGGACCGGCCGGTCGCCCGCGCCAGAATCTATGTGACCAGTCTCGGGTTGTATGAGCTGGAGCTGAACGGCGTGCGGGTAGGCGATACTTATCTCAATCCCGGGTGGACCAGTTACAACCAGCGTCTGCAATACCAGACTTATGATGTGACCCCGCTGCTTAACCTTGGGGACAATGCGGCTGGTGCCTGGCTCGGGAACGGCTGGTACAAAGGAATTCTAGGCTGGGAGCACAGGAAGTATATCTATGGCAGCCGTACAGCGCTGCTGATGCAGCTTCATCTCACCTTTGAGGACGGCACGGAGCAGATCATAGGAACCGGCCCGCAGTGGAAGGTGTTGCCCGGCCCGCTGCAGATGTCGGAGCTGTATCACGGGGAGACCTATGACGCCCGGCTGGTGCAGCACGGCTTCAGCACGCCGGGGTATGACGACACGCTGTGGACACCGGCGGAGATTTTTCCGTATACCAAGATAATTCTGCTTGCGCAGGAGAATGATCCGGTCCGGGCAGTCCAGGAATTGGCTCCTGTGGCCCTCATCCGCACTCCGGCGGGGGAGATGGTGCTCGATATGGGCCAGAATATGGTCGGCTGGCTGCGGTTCACCGTAGAAGGCGCGGCGGGACAGGAATATCAGCTGCGGCATTTCGAGGTGCTGGACCAGGGGGGCAATGTGTATACAGAGAACCTGCGGGCAGCCCGGCAGACTGTTACTTATATCGCCGGCAGCGGGGGCCGGGAGAGCTTCCAGCCGCGTTTTACCTTCCAGGGCTTCCGGTATGTGCAACTGATCGGGTTCCCGGACCCGCTGGATCTGCAGGACTTCACAGGCGTGGTGCTGCATTCGGATATGGAGCCGACGGGCACCTTTACCTGTTCCAATGCACTGCTGAATCAGCTCCAGCACAACATCCTGTGGGGGCAAAAGGGCAATTTCGTCGATGTGCCGACCGACTGCCCCCAGCGCGATGAACGGCTCGGGTGGACCGGAGACGCGCAGATGTTCATCCGCACCTCGGCGTATCTGATGAATGTGGCACCTTTTTTCAGCAAATGGCTGAGGGATCTGTCTGCCGATCAGCGGGAGGATGGAGGAGTTCCTTACGTGATTCCGCATGTATTGGGGGAGGAGGCACATTCCTCTGCGGCGTGGGGAGATGCGGCGGTCATCTGTCCGTGGACGATCTACCAGTGTTATGGCGATAAGCGGATTCTGGAGCAGCAGTACAGCAGTATGCAGGGCTGGGTGGAGTATATCCGCCGCCAGGGGACTAATGAGTTCCTGTGGAATACCGGCGACCATTTCGGAGATTGGCTGGGTCTGGATGCCAAGGCAGACAGTCTTGTGGGTGCTACGGACCGGAATTATATCGCAACGGCCTTCTATGCCTATTCGGTTCAGCTGATGGAGAAGACGGCGAAGGTGCTGGGCCGGACCGAAGATGTGGAGAAATACTCGCAGCTTCATCACCGGGTCAAGGATGCGTTCAACCAAGCGTATATCCTACCAGCGGGGCAGGAAGCTACGGCTACCCAAACAGCCTGTGTGCTGGCGTTAATGTTCGGACTAGTGGAGGGGAATGCAAGGGACCGCACGCTAGCGAGACTTATCGGGCTGCTGGAAGCGAGCGGGTATCACCTTACGACAGGCTTCGTCGGAACGCCTTATCTGAATTTGGTGCTGGCGGATGGGGGCCGTTATGACGCTGCCTACAAGCTCTTACTACAGACGGATTACCCATCCTGGCTGTACCAGATTACCCGCGGGGCCACTACGATCTGGGAGCATTGGGACGGGATTAAGGAGGACGGCAGCTTTTGGAGCAAGGATATGAATTCCTTCAACCACTATGCTTACGGGGCGGTAGGGGACTTCCTGTACCGCTATGTGGCCGGGATCGGGCAGACAGAGGAAGGGCCGGGCTATAAGCAGTTTCTGATCCAGCCGCATCCGGGAGGCGGACTGACCTCGGCTGCTGCCGGACTGGAGTCGATGTACGGAATGATCCGCTCTGAATGGAAGATAGATTCCGGGAAAATGGGGCTGACCGCCGTGGTTCCGCCGAATACTTCGGCTACGGTGCTGTTGCCGGACGCCTTGCTGGCGGAAGTGTCGGAGACAGGCATGGCGGCTGGACAGCCGCTTGAGCAAGCCTCCGGTATTCATTCCGCTGAGCAGCTGGCACGGGCGGTGAAGGTTACGCTCGGCTCCGGGGAATACAGATTCCAGTACCCTTTGCGGAAGTAAGCGGATTGTAGCCGGGGCTATTTCAGCCACTGATAATACTGCGATGCAGGGCCCTCGGGAGTATAGGGCTCTGTTTTTTGTTGCAATCTCCCCACATAAGGGCTATCATAGATAAATAAAGTCTGTAATTTCAGACATAGTCCTTATGTAAGGTGGAATAAGACATGAAATACTCCAAAGCAACGAACTACGCCCTGCACACAATGCTGTTTCTGGTGGCGCACACTCCCGATAAGCCAATGGGCGTGCAGCAGCTTGCCGAGCGGCAGAATGTATCGCCAACGTATTTGTCCAAGATTCTAACCAAGCTGGTGAAGGCCGGGCTTATCGAATCCGCATCTGGGGCCAATGGCGGGTATCGTCTGCGGCGCAAGGGGGACGAAATCTCGTTCCTGGATATCATCCATGCCATTGAAGGCACGGCATCGCTGTTCGACTGCACCCTGGACCATCCCAGTGAGTGTCTGATTCAGCAGGAGATGGTTAAGGCTGAAGGGCAGATGGAGGATTATCTGCGTAACAAAATGATGTCCGAGCTTGCCGAGAAGATGCTGGCCAGCCATTAAGCTGTGGCATCATGCTGTCGCATACTGTGTGCTGCTATTTCCCGCTGCAACGGATACCGTCCCTTCAGGGGCGGTATAGCCGTTGCAACTTAGCGGGTATTATAGATATTCAAAATCTTTTAAGTCTTCGTAATTGTCGTGTGATGAATACATTCAGAGAGGATGAATTAGTAATGAATAACGGATTATTCGATGCAAGCGTATGGGAGAAGGCTTGGAAGGAAGATCCCAAGGCGATGGCTAACAAGTTCAAAGCGATGGGTATGAACCCGCACACGAGCTTCGATCATAAAGCGGATGTGTTCAATGAAGAGGTATTCAGCAGTGCCGGGCGGGACCGGAGCGAGCGGATTATCGGCTGGATGGAAGGCCAGGGCGTGGACTTTAAAGGGTTGACTGTTCTCGATGTAGGCGCGGCTTCGGGCGGGTTCACAGTTCCTTTTATCGAGCGGGGGGCCAAGGTTACAGCAGTAGAGCCTAATGTTCCGTTAGCGGAGCTGTTTCTGAAGAACACTGCCGGAGCGGCTCCGGGTCAGGTGGAGCTGGTGCATGAAGCGTTCGAGAATATCGATATTGCGTCACGCGGCTGGCTGGGTGCCTTCGATCTGGTCTTCGTGTCCATGTGTCCGGCGGTGTTCGACTGGGAGAGCACGGAGAAGGTGATCAGCTGTGCCCGGCAATACTGCTATATCAGCACCTCGGCAGGTGTGCAGGAGCATAGTCTGATGAATGAAGTGCTGCCGCTGCTGACGGGCCGGGAGGTTCATGCGGAGTCTTCGGATATGGCTTATCTGACTCAATTATTATATTTGAAGGGCTATTCCTATGAGACGATTATTACCCGCGAAGCGAAAAGCAAGGAGCTGACCTTGGAAGCAGCAGCCGCTGAGGTGATGGAAATGCTGCCGCTGCATCATCTGGACGGGGGAGAGGCTACCCGCAAGGTAGTTACAGACTATCTGCACACGGCCTACCCGCAGCAGCAAGTCGTTGTCCGCCAAGGCGGGCGGTTCGGCAAAGTGCTGATTAAGCTGCAAGACCTGAATATGTACAGCCGGGCCGCTGCCGGAACGTCCGGGAAATCTGCCGATTCTGTGAAGCGTTGAACCGGAGCGCGCCATCCCCTGCACATGAGATTGTCTTTCCCGGGAAAGATGCTATCATAGAGAATAGGTCCCTGCGCGGGATCTATTTTCTTATATAGGAGGACTGAGGGCTATGAGCAGGAACAAGCGTATTTTCGAGCATGACCTGATGAAGAAGGTAGGTGAAATCTACTATGAGCCATAGTCTCAGAACAGTTTCCTTGCGCGAGGAGCTGGTGCAGCAACTGGTCTATCTTGATGAGCATAAATTCTCCATTCTGGACAGGGGAACATGGGAGTCACCGGCTGAGCGGTCAGAGGTACAGGCGATGATCAAAAGCTATCAGGAGACGGTGGAGCGGATTCTGTCCGGTGACAACGATGCGCTAGAACGTTCTATGGTGCTGGTCGGTTCCCGGGTGTCGTTGCGTATCGGGCAGGAGACGCTGAAGGATATGTACCGGATTGTAATTCCTGGTGAAGCTGAGCTGGATGAATTCTGCATTTCCCTCTGGTCGCCTATGGGCAGAGGGCTGATTCTGGCGTGTCCGGGCGAGACGGTAACGATTCAGACCCCATTCGGCAGCGACGAAGTCCTGATTCTTGATAACAGGTACGAGTGAAGCCGATTGCTGACAAAAAAGAGGCGTCCCTGATCATCCTGCGATGATGGGGGACGCCTCTTTGTCTTCGGCCTTATTGCTGCGGCCGGGAGTTACAGTTCTTCGATTTCCTGCAGCCAGAGCGCGGCAGAAGCATCGCTTGGCATACGCCAGTCGCCGCGCGGCGAGAGGCTGACCGTACCGACCTTCGGTCCGTCCGGCAGGCAGGAGCGCTTGAACTGCTGGGTGAAGAAGCGGGTGACGAACACCTTCAGCCAGGCGGTCAGCTGCTCCTTGGGATAAGCACCGCCGAAGGCGTGCTGGGCGAGATAGAGCATTTTGCCGGGAGAAGCGCCAGTACGCAGCATGTAATAGAGGAAGAAGTCATGCACAATGTAAGGCCCCAGGATATTCTCGGTCAGCTGGACAATCTCTCCGGTTGCAGAAGGCGGAAGGAGTTCCGGGCTGATTCCGGTCTCGATTATGCTATAGAGGTACTTGTTCACCGTCTCGTCTGCTTCATGGTCCGCATACCAGGCGACAACATATTGGATCAGCGTCTTCGGAATGCCCGAATTCACGCTGTACATCGACATATGGTCGCCGTTATAGGTACACCAGCCCAGCGCAAGCTCGGACAGGTCGCCTGTACCGATGACAATCCCGCCGTTCTTGTTGGCGAGGTCCATCAGAATCTGGGTGCGCTCGCGGGCTTGTACGTTCTCGTAAGTCAGGTCATGCACCTCGGGGTCGTGGCCGATGTCAGCGAAGTGCTGGAGGCAGGCCGCCTTGATGTCAACGACCTTCATCGTGGCGCCGAGCGCTTTGATCAAGCCTACAGCATTGTCGTAGGTGCGGCTGGTCGTGCCGAAGCCCGGCATCGTGACCGCCAGCACATCGCTGGCCGGACGCCCGAGCAGCTCCATGGCCCGCACGGCAACCAGCAGCGCAAGCGTAGAGTCGAGGCCGCCGGAGATGCCGATCACAGCCTGCTTGGTGCCGATGTGACGGATACGCTTCATCAGGCCGGAGGTCTGGATCGAGAGAATCTCCTGGCACCGTTCGTCCCGCTGGAGCGGATTGCCCGGCACGAACGGGTTGACGCCTACGTTCCGTTTCAGCTCCCGCCGGGTGCCGCTGCTGAGCGGCGCGGCGTAGAGAATCTCGCGGTAATTGCGTCCGCCCTTGCCTGCACGGAACGTTCCCATCACGGTGCGGGAATACAGCAGCCGCGGCAAGTCAATGTCGGCGGTAATCATCCGGCTCTCATGAGTGAAGCGTTCCGATTCGGCCAGCAGCTGGCCGTTCTCCGCGATCAGGGAATGTCCGCCGAAGACAACGTCTGTTGTCGATTCGCCGGTATTGCAGCCGGCATAGACATAACCGGCCACACACGAGGCAGACTGGCCCCCGACCAGCTGGCGGCGGTAATCGGCCTTGCCGACCAGCTCGTTGCTGGCCGACGGGTTGAACAGCAGCGTCGCCCCGGCTTGGGCCAGCAGGCTGCTTGGCGGCACCGGCACCCAGAGATCCTCGCAGATCTCCACACCGAACGACAGATTTCCGTCACTCTCACAGGCAAAAATCAAATCATTGCCCACCGGCACCACCGATCCGCCGATCCGCAGCTCGGACACCTCCAGCTCCTCGGCTCCCGCGAACCAGCGCGGCTCGTAGAATTCACTGTATCCGGGAATGCAGGTCTTGACCACAATCCCGAGAATCCGGCCCTGCTGTAGGACAGCGGCACAGTTAAACAGCCTGCTCTTGATGGAGACCGGCAGACTGGCAATAATAATCATCCGGTGCTCTGCCGTCGCGGCCGTAATCCGCAGCAGCGCCTGCATCGCGGATTCCAGCAGCCTGGGCTGGAGGAACAGATCCGCACAGCTGTAGCCGGTGATGCACAGCTCCGGGAGTACCAGGTACTCCACCTCCTGGGTGCTGGCTGTATTGATGGCTTCAATAATCTGGTCTGCATTGAATACGCAGTCAGCCACCCGGAGTTCCGGGGAAGCGGCGGCGACTCTTGCGAATCCGTAATTCTGCATTCATTTCACCTGTCCTTTACTGTCCTGTAGTTGAAGTACCTACCCTAATAATTGTACCCATCAATCGGCACCGGTAACAAGGCCTGGCGGGGTCTCTTTCTCAAAGCCATAATCCCGTTCAACCTTGCACACCCTCGTTTTATAAGTCAGGTACCATTCCCCGATTCCTTTGCTTTGGGCGACCAGATGCCGCTCATTCTGTTTCCATTGCCGTATGGCTTCAGGAGAATCCCAATAGGATACAGTGATCCCGAGGCCCTCCCTGGCGCTCTCCATTCCGAGGAATCCAGGCTGGGCGGCGGCGAGCTGGGCCATTTCCTCTGCCATTTCCGCATAGTGGTGATCACCGTCCGTTCGTTCCGATGTAAAAATGACTGCATAATAAGGCGGTGCGGGGGTGTTCACAATCCTGCTCATCAGGGTTCCTCCAGTGTCTAGATATAAATTTCCTATCCATACTACCTCTATTATGAATCTGTTGTATAGGGGTATGGGGGCTGAATACAGCACCGCAGCGAATCCTCTTGGGCAGAGCGCTGTGATATAGGAGGCGCGCTGAAAGACTTCATTTGCGGACAAGACGGTAATACGTTAGAGTTTGGTAGAGAAGAGAGGAAGGGAGCAACCCATCATGCCATTAGCAGGCCAAGAACTGATCGAAGAAATCCGCAGCACTGAGGTGCCTTACGGCTGCCTGGCGGTCTGGTTCCTCGGACAAGCCAGCATTATTGTCAAGGGGGCGGGGGTGACCGTCTATATTGATCCATATGTATCCCCGAACCCGGACCGCACTTTCCCGCCGCCGGTAGGGCCTGGAGAGATTACGAATATGGAGGTCTGCCTGATTACCCACGACCATTCAGATCATCTGGATGAGGAGGCCCTCCCAGTGCTTGCCGGACTGAATCCGCAGGCGCAGTTCATGGCTCCGGCGGTCTGCCTGGAGCGTCTGCAGGAACTGGGCATCCGCAAGGAGCAGCTCACCGCTGCCTTGCCTGCCAGTGAAGCGGAGCCTGCAAGCGGGCTGAAGGTCATACCCGTTGCAGCGGCGCACGAACAGCTCGAACGCGATGAACAGGGACATCCTAAGTACGTGGGCTACATCCTGGAGCTGAACGGGGTGAGACTCTATCATGCAGGGGATACCGTGCTGTTCCCTGAGCTGATTGAGGAGGTTGGCAGCCGCAAGATCGATCTGGCGCTGCTGCCGATTAACGGGCGCGATTATTACCGGGGCAGCCGCAATATCGTGGGCAATATGAATTACCGGGAAGCGGCGGAGTTCGCGGCGACCTCAGGCTTTGAGACCGTGGTACCGCTGCATTATGACCTGTTCGCCGGCAACGCCGAGAATCCGGGCTATTTCGTAGATCACCTGTACCGCCACTTCCCGGAGCAGAAGTTCCATATGATGGCCAGAGCGGAACGGTTCGTGTACGTGTCGGCGCAGGCTTTTAAGCGTGAACGTTAAGACTTATTGTGAATCAGCAGGGTAGAGCAGGGAGACCTGATATTTGGCAAGGAACTCGATCCATTCCTCGGACGGCCGCTGATCGGTGACGATATAATCGACCTTGTCGAAGCTGAACAGCCGGATGAAGGCGATCCGGTCGAACTTGGAATGGTCAGCCAGCAGGACCACCTTGCTCGCTTGCTGCTGCATCAGCACCTTAAGTTCGGTCTCCGCTTCGTTGGAATCAGAGAGTCCGCCGGTCATGGAGAGTGCCTTGCAGCTGAAAATCGCCACATCCACATTATATTTCAGAATGGTCTGCGAGGCCGTAGGCCCTACGAAAGAGCTGGTCTCCGGTCCGAGCAGGCCCCCCGTGGAGATGAGTTTTTGCCCGGAATGCTGGAATTCTGACAATACCGCCAGGGAATTGGTGATGATTGTCAGATTTTTTTTGTCCTCCACGATTCTCCGTAATCCTTCAAAAGCTGTAGTGCTGGTGTCCGTCATCACACTGTCCCCGTCATTAATCAGCTCCAGCAGCCTTACCGCAATTATCCGCTTCGCTTCAATGTTGACCTGATGCCTGTGCGAGTAGGAAGGGTCCTCGTTGGTGTGAGCGTTCAGAATCGCCCCGCCGTAATTCTTCTTGGCAATACCCTCCTTGTCCAGCCGGTCAAGATCGCGCCGGATCGTCTCCTCCGATACACCAAATTTCTGTGCCAGATCCGCAACATGAACCTTCTTATGCCTGTAGAGCTCATTAATGACCAGATCCCGCCGTTCAAAAGCTTTCATATCATGCCCACCCTTACGTTATGTAGTTAAGTACAGTTTACTATAACCTGCTGCATAACATAAATCCCACAATCACAAACGATTCCACAGTTTATCGCAATTATATCACACAAAACCACACAATAACCAAATTTAAAGTGTGGAATAGTGTTGACTTTGAAGGTGGGTGATTCTATGATGTAGAAGAAATGGAAAGCCTGCGGCGAAAGACAAAAGTGTGCAGACTGCAGAGGCTGTATTTGGTAGCGCTTACTAATCGGAGCTAGCGCTCCAGTGTAATGTTCTCATACTATCAACTTACGATTCCGGGGAGGAACAGCAGTGACAGCAAATTATCCGAAGATTGGAATCCGGCCGACGATTGACGGCAGAAGACGCGGGGTGCGCGAATCGCTGGAGGTACAGACGATGGGCATGGCGCAGCGCGTGGCGGCATTTTTGCAGGAGAATGTAAGGTATCCGGATGGTTCACAGGTGGAGTGTATCATTGCCGATTCTACGATTGGCGGCGTGAAGGAGGCTGCTGCGGCGGCGCAGAAGTTCGCGGGTGCAGGTGTAGGCGTATCCATTACAGTCACCCCGTGCTGGTGCTATGGATCGGAAACGATGGATATGGATGCGACCATCCCGCATGCGGTATGGGGATTCAATGGAACGGAGCGCCCCGGCGCAGTGTATCTGGCGGCAGTTCTGTCTGCTTATGCGCAAAAAGGCATTCCGGCCTTCGGTATCTACGGAGAGGATGTCCAGGAATCCAGCAGCGAGGAAATCCCGGCGGATGTTCAGGTGAAGCTGCTGCAGTTCGCGAGGTCCGCGCTGGCGGCCGCTCTGATGAAGGGGAAGTCCTATCTGTCGATGGGTTCTGTGTCGATGGGAATCGCCGGCTCCATTGTGAACGAGCAGTTCTTCCAGGAATATCTCGGCATGCGCAATGAATATATCGATATGTCTGAATTTGTACGCAGATTGGAGGAAGGGATCTATGATCCCGAGGAGTTCGCGCGGGCGCTGGCCTGGGTGAAGGACAACTGCCGTGTGGGGGCGGATAATAATCCGCAGCATCTGCAGCTCAGTGAAGAGGTTAAGGAAGAGCAGTGGGAGACGGTTGTCTTAATGACGCTGATTGCCCGTGATCTCATGACCGGCAATCCGCAGCTTGCAAAGCTTGGCTTCGAAGAAGAAGCGAGTGGTCACAATGCCCTGCTGGGCGGCTTCCAGGGCCAGCGGCAATGGACCGACCATTTCCCGAACGGCGACTTCATGGAGACGATTCTGAACTCCTCGTTCGACTGGAACGGCAGACGGGCGCCTTACATCGTCGCCACTGAGAATGACAGCCTGAACGGGGTGACGATGCTGTTCAATTATCTGCTGACGAATACGGCGCAGATTTTTGCCGATGTGCGCACCTTCTGGAGTCCGGCGGCCGTGAAGCGCGTGACCGGGTATGAGCTGGAGGGAGCAGCGGCAGGCGGCCTGCTGCATCTGATCAATTCCGGCTCGGCAGCGCTGGACGGCACCGGCGAGCAGAGTATTGACGGCAAGCCGGCAATCAAACCGTTCTGGGACATCACGGATGAAGAGGCGGCTGCCTGTATCGCGCAGACTCAGTTCCGCCCGGCTTCCCAGGAATATTTCCGGGGGGGCGGCTTCTCCACGGACTATCTGACCCGGGGCGGCATGCCGGTCACCATGGCCCGGCTTAATCTGGTCAAGGGGCTGGGGCCTGTCCTCCAGCTGGTAGAGGGCTACACTGTAGAGCTTCCGGCAGAGGTCCATGACACGCTCGACCAGCGCACAGACCCTACCTGGCCGACAACTTGGTTTGCTCCGAACCTGACCGGTCATGGCTCCTTCCAGTCTGTGTACGATGTGATGAACAATTGGGGCGCCAATCACGGGGCGATCAGCTACGGGCATATCGGTGCGGATCTCATTACGCTGGCCTCGATCCTGCGGATACCGGTCAGTATGCATAACGTGGAGGAAGCGCGTATTTTCCGTCCGCGCGTCTGGTCGCTGTTCGGCACGGAGAATCTGGAGAGTGCCGATTACAGAGCCTGCCGCAATTTCGGTCCGCTCTACTAATCCTCCAGGTGAAGAGGTGGGAAGATGACAGAGGCGAAGACGCAAGCTATGGACATAACCGGTGACCCGGAAATCCGGCTGCTGGCTATCGATCTGGGAGCCAGCTCCGGCAGAGTGATGCTGGGAAGCTACAGGGACGGGAAGGTGACGGTGGAGGAGATTCACCGCTTCCCTAACGGGCCGGTAGAGGTGAACGGACATTTGCACTGGGATGTGCAGCGGCTGCTTCAGGAGATCAAGCAAGGGATTGCGGCGGCTGCGGCAAGCTATGGACCGCTGCACTCGCTGAGCGTCGATACCTGGGGAGTCGACTACGGCCTGCTGGATGAGCAGGGTGAACTGCTGGACGTTCCGCATCATTACAGGGATCAGCGGATGACGGACATCGCTTCAGTACTGGAGGCTGCGTTGCCTCCAGCAGAGCAATTCAAGCTGACGGGCAACCAGTCCAGCCCGATTAATACGGTGTATCAATTGTTTGCCGATCTTATGGCGAAGCTGGAGCTGCGGACAACCGCCAAACAGCTGCTGATGATGCCGGATCTGTTCAATTATATGCTCAGCGGCGTGGCCGTGGCCGAGCAGACCATCTGGAGCACCAGCGGCCTGCTGAATCCGCAGTCCACAGCGCCTTCAGCCGAAGTGCTGCGCAGGCTGGAGCTGCCGGCTGCGCTGCTGCCCCGGCTGGTTCCGGCAGGCACGGTGCTGGGGGAGCTCCGGACCACACTCCAGGAAGAGCTGGGCAGCGGCCCGCTCCAGATCATTGCCGGAGCTTCGCATGATACGGCTTCGGCCGTGGCCTCCATTCCTTATGGCGGCTTCAGCTCTAGCTACGCTGAGTCCAGCAATGCCGATTCTGGTTGCGTTGATCCTGGCTGTGGCGATCAAGACCGGATCGACGGATTCAGCGATCCGCTGCCATCCGCTGCATTCATCAGCTGCGGAACCTGGTCGCTGGTCGGCCTGGAGACGGCCGAGCCTGTATTAAGCGATGCCGCCCGGGCCAGCGGCTTCACTAACGAGAGCTGCTTCGGCGGCACCAACCGGCTGCTGAAGAATATCACTGGCCTCTGGCTGCTCCAGGAGACCCAGCGGAGCTGGGCTGAAGCGGGGGAACCGCTCAGCCATCAGGAAGCTGCCGAGCTTGCCGGGCAGCTGGACCGGCAGGGTGCGTGCATAGCGGAGCTGGACCCAAACGATCCGCTCTTCAGCACACCGGGCGATATGCCGCTGCGGATTGAATCCTACTGCATCCGCACCGGACAGCCGGTGCCGCAGACCCGGGCAGAGATCATCCGTTCAATACTGGAGAGCCTGGCCCGGTCTTACGCGGATACGATCCGCGAGCTGGAGGCGCTCACCGGCCGTCCGGTGCGCTGCATTCACATGGTCGGCGGCGGCATTCAGAACAAGCTGCTGTGCCAGCTGACGGCAGATGCTACCGGCAAATACGTTATTGCCGGACCGGTAGAAGCGAGCGCGATCGGCAACATTTTGGTGCAATTGACGGCGCTTGGAACTATAGATCCCGCAGAGGTCCGCAGGGTGGCAGCCCGGTCTTGCTCAACGCTCCGGTACCAGCCGTCTTTATCACATCAGAACTGACAAACTTCAAGCAGCAATCAAGCAGCAATCAAGGAGGCAATTATGAATAATCATGAAGAAGAATTACGGCGCCAGATCTGCGATATCGGCCGTAATCTGTTCAACAAGGACTTCATCGCGGCCAACGACGGTAATATCTCAGCCCGCTTGTCGGCCACCGAGGTCATTACTTCGCCCACAGGAGTCAGCAAAGGGTATCTGCAGCCGCATATGCTGGTCAAGGTCAATCTGCAGGGAGAGATCCTGGATGCAGCGGAGGGCTACCGCCCGTCCACGGAGGTGAAAATGCACCTGAAGATTTACAATGAGCTGCCGGAGATGGGCGGGGTGGTTCATGCGCATCCGCCGTATGCTACCGCTTTTGCCATCAAGGGGGAAGCTCTGGACAAAATGATGATGCCGGAATCTGTCATTGCCATGGGCGACATTCCACTGGCGGTATACGGGACGCCTTCGACCGAAGAGATCCCGGATTCGCTGACTCCCTTCCTGGGCAAGAAGACGGCTGTGCTGCTGGAGAGCCACGGAGCCCTGACCTGGGGCAAGGATGTAATGGCTGCTTATATGAATATGGAGCGGCTTGAATATACGGCGAAGCTGACCTTCCTGACCCGCATGATCGGGGGAGAGCGCGAGCTGCCGCCACACCGGATTGAGGAACTTGTGGCTCTGAGATCATTCTACGGAATGTAATGAAGCCGGAGAGGAGACGAAGGCTATGCTCAAAAAAATACCCAAACTGCTCTCCCCCGAGCTTGTCCGCACCCTGATGGAGATGGGCCACGGTGATGAGCTGGTGCTGGCGGATGCCAATTATCCGGGACATGCGCTGCATTCCCGGGTGCTGCGGGCTGACGGGATCGGTATCCCCCGGCTGCTTGACGCGATCCTGGAGCTGCTCCCGCTGGATCATTATGCTCCGGCTCAGGCGGCCTTCATGGCCGTAGTGGAGGGGGACCCCACCGTTCCGGTGATATGGGACACGTACAAGGAGATTCTCACCCGGCATGATCCTGCGGTGCAGGTGGAGTATGAAGAGCGTTTTGACTTCTATGACCGCTCCAAGCACAGCTACGCCATCCTAATTACAGGGGAAGAAGCGCTCTACGGGAATATTATTCTCAAAAAAGGTGTGATTTCCCCCGAGGCCGGGGAATAGCGGCACCAAGCAACGGACCGCCCGGTTAGGCTATGGGCGGTCTTATTGCCTTGCATATAGCGCCAGCTTAGTCGACCGCTCGTTTAGAGGACGCTCATTTAGAGCGAATACCCTCAGATGTTGCAAGTTATGCAACCTGGCTACCCCAAAACCGGAGCCAGCCTGAGGATTGTTGCAGGAAATGCAGGAATGTACAGGCTTGTCTGCTTTGGTAGAGGAGGAATCCTGCTTTTTGTACAACAATACTAGCAATGAGTGTATATGTTGGGGGAGAAGCTGCAGTTTGTGCAAGATTATTGGTGCTAGTTTGTAAGTTATGATGCTAAGGCTATATAGCTATAAGTCTATTACTCTATTACTCTGTTACTCATACGTATATTGTATCTGTCCCTCTGTACGTTGCTGCACGGAAATACAGCACAAGGATGCAGCACAAGTACCCCATGCATCGATACGGCGGGGTACTTTTTGTACTGTACAGTAATCGTAATATCTGTCTGTCGTAGATAAAGGGAGTGTGTCGCTGGGAAGTATGTGTTGGCGCGAAGGTGAGTGGAGCAAATGTGTGTGGAAAACCGAATACGTTGGGCAGCAGTGAGGCATGTAGAGCAAATGTGTGTGGAAAACCGAATACACTGGGCAGGCTCGAGGATGCGTAAATCAGATACACCCAAAGTGAGCAACTCAGGAGCACAAGTGCCCCTGAATTCAGCAAACGCAGGCCAATTGAGCAAATGAAGAGCACAAGTGCCCCTGAATGCCCCCGATGCCCCAAAAGTGGGCGGATGGGTAAGACATAGTTAGTGACACAAGCTGTATGGACCGCACAAGTCCGTACCGCATCCCTCATTAATTACATCTCATTCATCACAAATCATCTCTAATCCAACATCCATTATTGAGCATCTCTTACCCAGCCACCTAACCTCCATCCGCAGGGCACTTTTGTTAAACCTCGTTATACATGTTCCGCAGGAATTGCGCACTGGCCTGGAGATGTTCCTCAGGAGTGCTCTCCAGCAGGCCCTGGATATGCGGGCGTTTATATTTCATGTAGCGGAGCAGCGGGGCGAAGTTCAGCATGCCTTGTCCGGCAGGAACGATGTCGATGGCGCCGTTCTTAACTGTGAAATCCTTCAGATGCAGGACCGCGATCCGGTTGCCGAGCAACTCCAGCGCTTCTGCCACAATCTGCTCCTGCTGAAGATAATTGTCCGGGGTCATCAGATTCGCGGCATCCAGTATAATTTGCAGGTTATTAGACGGCACAGTATCCAGCAGACGCCGGGCTAACGGGGCCGTGTAGAGCGGGTGGTTGACGCCTGCCTCGATGCCTACAGTTACTCCGAAGCGTTCGGCCTCAGTAACCATGGCACTAACGGAGTCAACCACTTGTCCAAAAGCCTCCTCCGTGAAATTATCCGGCGTATATCCCTGACCTACGCTGCCGGTCTCCGTACCAACCAGACTCGCGCCGAAGTCACGGGCCAGCCGCAGATGAGTGTTGAAGTCGCTCAGCGCCTGAGTACGCTTGCCAGGGTCGGCATCAATAATGTTCACATAACAGCCGAGGACAGCAATCTTGATACCCGCTTGTCTGAAGGAATCGCCATAGTACGCAGCAACACCCGGACTAAGTGCGCCAAGCTCAGTCACACTCTCCGGAAAAGACTTATGCAGCGCCAACTGAATTGCCGGGAAGCCATGCTCCTTCAGCTTATCTATTAATTGCGGCAGCGGACACCGCTTGAAGTCATGGGCACGGACGCCCAGGTGAAATGGAACGGTCATAGGGTTAGACTCCTTTATATTCAGAGGTAAGAGTTCGTATGGAACGCCGCAGGGCTGGTTCCCGCAAATCAGGCCGCCTATGTCCAAAAGTGGTCACAGGCGGCCTGGTCATGCTGACTGAGGATTGAAGCAACATCTAAGCATGGCGAATAATGTGCGGTATGTTTGCGATGCCCTACAGGCGGATGCACAACCTAATCCGCACGACACACTCGTCTGCATCCCTCGCCTACACCCGCAGATCGGCTGCAGCAGCTTCAGCTCCATAGACTATGCGAGCGCTTCTGCTACCTTGTCTGCAACCCCCGCCTACACCCGCAGATACGGGTGCAGCAGCTTCAGCTCCGCACACTGTGCGAGCGCTTCGGCTACCAGCGATGCGATTTGCTGCGCCCCGGATCTGGAGAAATGCGTGTCATCCGTAATGCCGTCCGGATAGTTGGGGCGGGCACCCGGCGGCAGGTGCATGAACAGCCCGGCTGATGCTTCGGCTCCCAGTCTGCGGTAGAGCTGCTGGGAGGCGGCAAAAACATCAAGCAGAGGCGTTCCGGTCTCCCCGGCAACCTCCCGCATGACCTGCGGATAGAGTCCGACCGCCAGCGGATCAGGTTCACCATCCGGGGTGAACCTGCGGCGGCTGACCGAGGTCAGCAGCAGAGGCGTACAGTCCCGGTTGCGGGCGGAATCGATGAATACCTTCAGATTCTCGCGGTAATCGGTATGCGGCTCCGTGTAACGGAGAGGGTCCTCCAGCTTCTGGTCATTATGGCCGAACTGGATCAGCAGGAAGTCTTCGGGGAGGAAGTCCCGCTCCATGTCTGCCAGTCTGCCCTCAGCCAGGAAGGAGCGTGTGCTCCGTCCGTTGATGGCCCGGTTCTCAATCCGCACCTTCCTGCTGACATACTGCTGCAGGTATTCACCCCATCCGGCCATCGGCCATTCCCCGCCGCCCTTCTGGGCGGCGGTAGAGTCTCCGGCGATATAGATTGTCGGCATCTTCAGCATTCCTCCATCTAGACGGAGATCCCGGCTGCACTGCCTGCAGTCTGGAACCCGAAATATCCGGCTGCGTTATTATAGGAAATATCCTCGACCATAGCCCCTAGGATGGCGAGGTCATCCGGCGCTTCACCGCGTTCGGAGAGTTCACCGAGCAGCCCGCACAGGACGCGGCGGAAATATTCATGCCGGGTATAGGAGAGGAAGCTGCGCGAATCGGTCAGCATGCCGACGAAGTTGCCGAGCAGGCTGCCTTCGGCCAGCAGGGTCAGCTGCTGGCGCATGCCGCTGCGCGTATCGTTGTACCACCAGCCGGAGCCAAGCTGGAGCTTGCCGGGGGTGTCCTTCTGGTAACAGCCCAGCAGAGCCAGCAGGGCAGGGTAGTCGCCGGGATTCAGCGAGTAGAGGATCGTCTTCGGCAGGCCGCTGCCGCTCTCGGCCCGGTCAAGCAGCTGCGACAGTGCTGTGGTCAGCGGCAGATCGTTGATGCCGTCATAGCCGGTATCCGGTCCAAGCCGCTGGAACATCGGCGTATTGTTGTTGCGGTAAGCATGCAGGTGAAGCTGCATAGTCCAGTCCTTGTCATGATAGAAGCCGATCAGCGCGGTCAGCAGCTCAGTGCGGTAGCGGGTGATTTCCTCCGGCGACAGCGCAGCTCCCTGCATTCTTTTGGCAAAAATAGCTTCAACCGCTTCAGGTTCACCCGCTTCATAACGCAGAACATCCAGCGCATGGTCCGACAGGCGGCAGCCCTGCTCGTGGAAGAAGGCAACACGGTTACGCAGGGCATCCAGCAGCCCGGCATAGCTCTTGACCGGCAGGCCGGAGGCCGACTCCAGCTTCCCGATCCAGGCGGCGAAGCCTTCGGCATCGATGTTCAGCGCCTTGTCAGGACGGAAGGTCGGGAACACCTGGAAGGCAGTCTCACTCTCACTCAGCAGCTTGTGATACTCCAGGGAATCTGCCGGATCATCGGTGGTGCAGATCACCTTGACACCGCTGCTGCGGATCAGTCCGCGCCGGGTGAAGCCCGGCTCAGCCAGCTTACGGTTGACCTTCTCCCAGATGGCCGGCGCCGTAGCTTCATTCAGCATCTCCTCTACACCGAAGAAACGGCGGAGCTCCAGATGTGTCCAGCTGTACAGAGGGTTGCCTACTGCCTTAGGCAGTGTACGGGCCCAGGCCAGAAATTTATCATAATCAGAGGCGTCACCGGTAATATGCGATTCAGGCACGCCGTTCGCGCGCATCAGCCGCCACTTGTAATGATCGCCGTACAGCCAGGCTGCGGTCAGATTCTCAAATGACTGGTCCTCATAGATTTCGCGCGGGTCCAGATGGCAGTGGTAATCGATAATGGGCATGGTTTTGGCGTAATTATGAAAGAGTAGCCGTGCTGTTTCGCCGGACAACATGAAGTCCTCGTTTAGGAACATGAATAGGATCTCCCTTTGAATGGATTGGAATAAGTTCTACTACAAAGTAACGCCTGTTTTGAAAATAGCCAGCTCACGCACTTCATTCTGCTCGTTCCGTGTTTTTTGGCCGCTGGCGACATCAATGATATACGTGATGAATTCCTCCAGTACATCGGCCATCGGTGTTTCCAGCAGGGGACCGGCGTTGAAGTCCATCCAGTGGCCTTTTTTGGCAAAAAGGTCGTTGTTCGTTGCTATCTTAACCGTAGGCACAAAGCTGCCGAAAGGCGTGCCGCGGCCCGTTGTGAACAGCACGAGCTGGCAATCCGAAGCGGCAAGCGCGGAGGCAGCGACCAGATCGTTGCCGGGAGCCTGCAAGAGGCTCAGTCCTTTTTTGCGCAGCTTCACGCCATACTGCAATACATCCACCACTGGTGACGATCCGGCCTTCTGGGTGCAGCCGAGCGATTTGTCCTCCAGCGTGCTGATGCCGCCGGCCTTGTTGCCCGGAGACGGATTCTCATAGACAGGCTCACCGTAAGAGAGGAAATACTGCTTGAAGTTATTGATCAGCGAGACGATATCATCATAGACCTCCTTACTCTCCGCGCGGGCCATCAGCACCTTCTCCGCACCGAACATTTCCGGTACCTCCGTCAGCACCGAGGTCCCGCCCTGGGAGATAATGAAGTCGGAGAATGCGCCTAGCAGCGGGTTGGCTGTAATACCGGAGAACCCGTCAGAGCCGCCGCATTTCAGCCCGATGTTCAGCTCACTGAGCGGAACCGGCTCACGAACGTCGTTCGCAGCGGCTTCATACAGCTCCTCCAGCAGCACAAGACCGGCCTCAAGCTCATTGCCTACCTCCTGAGCCACCAGGAATTTAACCCGGGATTCGTCATGATCGCCCAGCATGCTGCGGAACTCGGAGACGATATTATTCTCGCAGCCCAGGCCGAAGACGAGTACACCGCCTGCATTGGGATGATTGACGGCATCGAGCAGAATGCTGCGGGTCATGCGGTGGTCATCGCCCAGCTGGGAGCAGCCGTAAGGATGCTTCAGCACGGTCAGGTTATCGAATCCGCCAAGATCGGGATGCTCGGCCTTGAACTCCTGAAGCATCTGCTCGGCCACGCCGTTCACACAGCCCACAGTCGGAATAATGAACAGATCATTACGGATGCCCACCTTGCCGTTACTCCGCCGGTACCCCTGGAAGGTCAGATCACGGCGCGGATAGATTACCGGATGGACATCAGGCACATACTCGTATTCTTCCTCGCCGGACAGATTGGTTTTGATGTTATGCGTATGAATCCAGTCGCCTGCGGCAATTGGAACTGTGGCATGACCGATCGGAGATCCGTATTTGGTAATCGTATCTCCGCTGCTGAAGCCGGTCAGGGCAATCTTATGACCCTGCGGAATCTCCTGGGCGGCCTGAACCGTCAGTCCGTCTATCGTCAGTTCTTCTCCGGCAGCAATCGGCCTCAAGGCTACAGCTACCGTATCTCGCGGGTTCATTTTCATTAAGTTTTTCATGTTGACCCTCCTAAAAGTTTGTAAGCTGCGCTTCCCTGAAATTCTTCGTACAAACTCGCTTCGGAAGCATATGCCAAGTTTGTAAGTCTGCGCTTCCCTGAACTTCTTCATACAAACGAGCGGGTTCAGCCGACGAGTTCCTGTAATGCTGCGCGGGAATCTTCACGCTCCAGCTGCTGCAAGTGGGCGGCAACCGCAGCAGCCAGTCCAGGCAGCTGGGTCAGATCCTGTCCCCACAGGCTGGTGTCGGCTAGAATAGTGTTCACGAAGCTGGCCGGCTGGCTCCAGGCCTGATCGAACACTGCCAGTACCTCTGCGCCGTCCTGCCGGGGAATACGGTCTCCACGGTAGCTGAGCAGCAGGGCGGCGAAGGCGAGAGTCATCCGCTCCGGAAGCTTACCGCGTTCCTGTTGGTAGCGAAGCAGGACCGGGAGCAGGCGGGCCTTGAATTTGGAAATGCTGTTGAGCGAGATGGAGGTCAGCTCATGGCGGATGAACGGATTGCGGAAGCGCTCCTGTACGGCATCGGCGTAGGACAATAGCTGATCAGCAGGCAGATCCAGCATAGGAATCAGTTCCTCTTCGATCAACTGCTTCACGAACCGGGAGAAGGTACCGTCATTCATGACGTCTTCAACCGTCTCAAGCCCGGCGAGCAGGCCCAGAGGAACCATAGCAGTATGCGGTCCGTTCAGCAGATGAACCTTGCGTTCGCGGTAAGGCGTCATATCCGGTGTCACCACCACATTCAGTCCGGCCTTGGCCAGCGGCAGGCGCTCTGCCAGAGACTCCGGTCCTTCAATAACCCAAAAGAGGAAAGGTTCTGCGGTTACCATCACGTTATCGAGATAGCCCAGCTCAGCTTCCAGGGCAGCAGCCTGGTCACGCGGATAACCAGGAACAATCCGGTCGACCAGACTGCAGCAGAAGGTGTTCTCGGACTTCAGCCATTGCAGGAATTCTGCGCCAAGGTTCCAGTCAGCCGCATAACGTTCTACGATCTCCTGCAATTTCTCGCCGTTACGGTCAATCAGCTCGCAGGGGATAATGACGAAGCCTTTCTTGCCAAGCTCGAAGCGGCGGTGGAGCAGCGCAGTCAGCTTGCCCGGGAAGCTCTTAGGGGGAGCATCATCTGCGTGGTCGCCTGGAAGATAGGCAATACCAGCTTCGGTAGTATTGGAGGTAATGAACTCCAGATCATCATTCTCGGCGAGCGCGAGATAAGCTTCATAATCGGTATATGGGTTAATCACCCGGCTGACCGAGCTGATAATTTCGCGGGAATTGACGGTCTCGTTGTCCATGATGCCATTCAGCAGTACGGTGTAGAGGTTGTCTTGAGCGGCCATCAGTTCAGCTACTCCGCCTGGTCCCTGCGCAATAGGCTGAATGAGGACGGCGCTGCCGTTGAACAGACCCTGATTGTTCATTTGCTGCAGCTGCCAGTCCACGAACGCACGCATGAAGTTGCCTTCGCCGAACTGAATCATCCGTTCAGGATGGAGGGTTAGCTCCGGGTGAGTGCTTCTGGATAAACGGTTTGTCATAGTGGTCATGATCTCCTTTAGAATACAGTGATAAATTGCACACGTTAACATTTTATTTTAAGCAAGATACGGAATTCCTTCACTTCTCCAGGAAGGCTCCGTATCTGCAGAAAATAGCGTCTGGGGTTCTGGTAGAGTTATTCTGCGGCCACCGTATCCCGCACAACCAGCGAAGTCTTGACGAACAGCTGCTGCGGCGGGGTCTCCGGCTGCTGAAGCAGCTGGATCAGCATGGTGATGCCCAGTTCACTGATCTCAGCAATCGGCTTGCGGACGGTGGTCAGGGCAGGATTCGTATAGCGGGCGAACATCATATCGTCGAAGCCGATCAGTGAGATCTGCTCCGGTACCCGGACCTTGTGGGCATAGCAGGCATTCATAGCGCCAATCGCCATATCATCATTGGAGCAGAACACAGCCGTAGGCCGGTCCTCCAGGCTAAGCAGCTTGCTCATCGCGGCATATCCGCTCTCAATGCTATAATCTCCTGCGGCAAAATAATCGGGATTCAGCGGAAGCCGGCCTGCAATCAGACTGTCCAGGAAGCCCTGCTTACGTTCGCTTGAGGACTTGAAGCCGGGCTTTCCTTCAATAATAGCCAGCTTGCAGTGACCCTGCTGCACAGCATAATCAATCGCTTCCTTCACGCCTTCGCGGTCATTGGCCACCACGTTCATGATGCCCGGGTCCTCGAGCTGGCGGTTCAGCACCACTAGCGGAATGCCCATCTTCTTCACATGATAGATGAAGGCATTGTCTTCATCGCTCTGGCTCATGACCAGAATACCATCGAAGCGCTGCGGCTGAATATTGCTGAAATGCTGTACACCGTCGATCCCGTTTACCGTCAGATTATAGTTCTCATCGAGGCTATGCGTAATGCCTTTGATCGCATCCACCAGGAAGCTTGCGGAAGTCCCCTGCTCAATACTGGAGAAGAACAGGCCAATGATGAACGATCTCTTGGTGACCAGGCTCTTGGCGCTGTAATTGGGCACATAATTCATTTCGGAGGCGATCCGTTCAATCTTATCCCGGGTGGCTTTCTTGATCAGCGGGTTGCCGTTCAAAGCCCTCGATACGGTAGTATGGGACACACCGGCAACACGGGCAATATCTTTGATGGTAATCATAGGTTCTCCCCGGGTACATGGAATTGTTAACGATTTCAGTTTAATTCTCCAGCAGCGTCAAGTCAATAGTTTATTGGAATGCACACGTTAATATTTTGTGAAAAGTGAACGCAAAAACGGACCCGGATCAGGGTCCAGGGTCTGCGTTTGAAGAGGGGAGGGAGGATCAAGGGCGAGCGCTGTTTCTCCTCTGTTTCTCCTTTGATGAAGAGACCCCGAAGCCTTCTCAGGCATGGTTGTGCTGGAATTTCGTAATGTCGCGGGCGTAATGTGAGGTGGTGCCGTCGAATCTTTTCAGCCGGACGTACTCATCAGAGAATTTCTCAACGACTCCGCTGCCTACCTGGGAATACATTCCGTCAGGGTCAAGCTGGAGGGCAGATACGAAGGTCTGTGACAGTGCGGCTACGAAAAAATCAATATTTTTAACAAGTGTCTGTGGCAAAAAGTCCCAGTCCTTTCATCGGATAAATTCAACATCAGCGGGAAAAAACTTAAATCTTATTGTACGACAGGCTGCCGGTTTTGAACATAGGCTATACTTTGTGTATATATATCCAGCCGGAAGTTGACACAGGGATGTCCGGTTCGTATGTTATGCTCTCATTATAAGAGAATCCAATCACAGCAGGAGGAATTCAAGAATGGCCGAACCCCTGAAAGCAATGTACAACCAAGAATTCCTGCACAGTCTGGGAATGAAAATTAAAGCTGTCTACGGTTCGTTTGAGCTAGGCCGCTTCATTGCTGAGGCGATGAAGGAGCCGTGGGAGGAGCTGGAGCTGAAGGCAAGGATGCGGCGGATTACAGAGACGCTGGGCAGCTGCCTGCCCCCGGCCTATGAGGAAGCGCTGAAGATATTGTATGCGATAGATAAGGACTGTGTCGGCTTCCCGTATCTGATCTTCCCGGATTTCGTGGAGGTGTATGGCGGAAGCGGGGAGCACTGGGAGCTATCGATGGAGGCGCTGGAGCGGTTCACCCCGGGGTCCTCGGCGGAATTTGCCGTCAGGCCGTTCCTGCTGCGTGATCCGCAGCGGATGATGGACCAGATGCTGGTCTGGGCGGAGCATCCGGGGGAGCATGTACGGCGGCTCGCCAGCGAGGGCAGCCGTCCCCGACTGCCTTGGGGCCAGGCATTGCCGGTGTTCAAGCGCGACCCGTCTCCGCTATTGCCGCTATTGGAGAAGCTGAAGGCTGACCCGTCACTCTATGTGCGCAAAAGTGTAGCCAACAACCTGAACGATATCGCGAAGGATCACCCCGATATCGTCATAGCCACTGCCCGCAACTGGCTGGGCAGTGATGTGAATACAAACTGGATTGTGCGGCATGGCTGCCGCTCGCTGATCCGCAAAGCCGACCCTGAGATCATGGAGCTGTTCGGATATGCCCAGGAGGAGAGCGGCACCCCGCTGGTCAGCTCGGCTGCCTTGGCGGCTGACTCGGCCGTGCTGCGGATCGGAGAGCACTGTGAGCTGCAATACGCTCTGACGATCCGGGAGGGCGGTCCGGTGCGCATCCGTATTGAATACGGGATCAACTTCGTCAAGGCCGGCGGCAAGACCTCACGCAAGCTGTTTCTTTTATCCGACAAAACCGTGCCCGGCGGCACCAGACTCTCCGGTACGCGGACCCACCGCTGGGCCAACCTGACCACACGCAAGCACTATCCCGGTGAGCATACGATTGTGCTGCTTGTGAATGGACAGGCTGTTGCCGATACCTCACTGCTGCTTGAGCCTGAGTGATAAGGCGGAGATCTTTGAAGCATCCATACCCAAACAAAGCGGATGTTCCGGCAGCCAGTTCATGGCTTTCAGGACATCCGCTTCTCTATGGGTGCTATTATTCGCTAGGCTTGGCTCTGGCTGCTAGTCATGAATATTCCCGGCCATTTTCAGCCGTTTGGCAATCTCCTTGAATTCCTCGGCGGAGATGCCCGGTGCGAATTCTTCCTTCAATTCCGGGGCTTCGGGGATAGGGAAGCCTTTCGGTACACCCTGAATGACCTCCAGTGGAAGCCCGTCTTCAGGATGGGTACCCTTCCAGATCTGGTCAATGGAGCTGAAATCCTTATCGCTCCACGTGTAGAGCTTCGTATGGACGCCTTTTTCTTCATACTTCCTGGCTTCATTGAACGCCTTGTTGTCCAGGGAAGGAATCGGCACGAGCTTGGTGACATTGACGCCTGTGGCAATCTCCAGCGCCTTGGCGTAAGCGACTACGTGAACGCCCCCACGGACAAGCAGGAAGCCGACTACCGCCCGGGCTGCAGGGTGGTCGGTCATTTCGTAGACCTTCATTTTATGGGTTCTGGCCCCGCACTCCAGGAAGAAGTTATGCAGCAGATCCTCTACCAGGTTGCCGCTGTTGAACACATTGGCTCCGGTCCATGGATTGCCCATAGAGTCGAATGGCATGGCTCCCTGTGCGCCCGCCAGGAAGTGATAAGACAGCCGTGCGTCTTTGACATCCCCCAGCGGCGTGGAATCCGGCTTCTTATAGGCTGTGGAACCTCTTAGACATTTATTCACGGCGTGGGAGACCAGCTCAACATGGCCCAGTTCCTCGGCGGTAATACTCATCACCAGGTCGTAGAAGGGCTTCAGCTTGTCCTTGGAGCGGAAGTTGAAGGACTGGTACAAATAGTTATTGAGTGTTGACATTTCACCGAATTTGCCACCGAGCAGCTCTTGAACGGCTGCTGCAGCATTAGGATCTGGTTTCTCGACGTCCGGGATTTCAATCATAATCTCATCCATACGTGTGAACATGGTGATCATCATCTCCTCAGCAATAGGTGTAAGCATACGTGTCTATCTTGCACCTATTTCCAGTTCTTCAAACATCACCGCTGAGGAAGCTGGACATGCAGTTCATGATTGCTTTTCGGCTGCTGCGAGGCCATCTTCAGAACATAGCTTCTCGTTCCGCCCGCTGGAGCGTCCTGCCAGAGCCGGTAGCCTGCTGTGGCGGTCAAGGCTGCATTGTCCGTACTTGCAGAGCCTGCAAAGTAATTCTCGTTCAGCCTTCCGACAACGTCAGCCATTTGCTTCAGCTCAGCCTCCGTATAGCTGGCGTAAGCGGGATCTTCAGCCAGATGGGAATAACTCCGGGTGGCAGACCGCTTGCGGAAGTTGGCTTCACTGTAGGCCCTGAAGCCCAGCAGATTCGGATCTGTATTGCCGGTGGCTGTTGCCCATTGCTCCATCCCTAATCTTGCAGTGCTGTAATCCAGAGTCTGACGGGCGGAGGAATAGGTTAAGAGTCCGTATTGATGGGGATAAACGGATAAAGCACTGCTGGCAATGTCATAGATGCGCTCCCCGTCATGACTGTATTCACTGATATCCTGAATGTGTATATGCCCGCTGAGAACCGTCTGCACGCCGCTCTTCATCAAGGCATCTGTAACCTTGGCATGGTCCTCTACAGTGAAGCCCTCCTGAATGAATTCACTGTGGTTCAGCAGGCTGTGATGCATGACCGTCACAAGCTGCGCGCCTGCGGCAGCGGCCTTCGCACCGCAGGCGGCGATCCATTCCAGGGTCCGGTCACTGACCCGGCCCTCCAGCTGGGGATGGCCCAGCGCTTTATTGTCTCCGTACTGTGCAGTATCCAGCATGAGCAGCCATAGCTCCTCCGACGGGGCAGCCAGGTAGCTGAGCGAATCTTCGTCTCTCAGCAGGGCCTCATCATAACCGAAGCTGCCATAGATTTTGCGGAACGCTGTGGCGCTCACGGAATCTGTGGCGTATTGGCGCTTATCGCGGAAGCTCCGGGCCCAGGGATTCCGGATATCATGATTGCCCGGGATCACATAGATCCGGGTTCCGGTGTCTTGCTCAATGCGCTTCAGATGTCCGGCCAGCTCCTTATGGCTGGCTTCTTCCCCGTTGTTGCTGAGATCCCCGCTGATAATCACCACATCCGGCTTGCGGATTCCGATATCATAGCCCAGAGCCTCCATCATCTCCTTGCTGTAGCCGAGCTGCTTGCCGTCACCGGCAGCCAGAAACTGCTGGAAGGCAGGCCCGAGATCTCTAAGCTCCTGCGCTAAATAATGGGTATCGCTCGTTGTCAGGATACTCAGATCATGACCGGACTGAATCCGGTATTGCGGCTCCGTCTCGGCCGCATCCTGTCCGTTACAGGAGGAGAGCATCAGGAGCAGAAGAGGAAGGATAGCATACTTACGGATGAATTTCATTAGGCCAGCACCTCTTTTCCAGGGTAACAATGCAAAAAAAGGGTGTTCTCCCCGGCTGATTGCCCGAAGAGAAACACCCCGCACCCTGCCGCATTATTTTTTCACTTCAGTGACGCCGGTTACCTTCCCTTGATCTGCTGCGGAATAGGTAGCCTGGTATTTGTCATCGGAGAAATAGACATTGCCTTCAATGGTGGCATTCACGACAGCGAAGCCGTCAGCCTCCACATAGACATCACCCACAAACGTCCCTCCCTGAATCCGGGCATTCTCACTGCGGATCGTCAATTTCGGAGCGGTGAGCTTGAAGGAGTTCGTGATGTTGTGATCAGCATCCTGGGTATAGAGCGCGATTTTGCGGGCAGGCTCTTCCTTATGGATGAACTGTCCGTCGAGCACAAGCTCCTCGGAGAAGCTCAGGTCCTTCAGTGTAGCTGCAATCCAGGTGCCGTCTTTGCTGATCGCCTTCTTGAAGGCTTCTCCGTTATCGACTACCGAAGCCGAAGTGACCGCATCCGGTGCAGCGGTAGCCGCCGTATTGCCCGCGTTCTCTGCTGTGCCGGTGTTCCCTGCATTTTTGTTTGCGTTGCCGCAGCCAATGAGCAGGGTCAGGGTGAATGCCGCAAGTATTACTGCGAACTTTCTCATGTGATAACCTCCTTGGGGTGTGAAATGCTGATGGTATTTTCCTTAAAATTAATATAGAATGATTGGTACGGAATCGATGTGATCTAGTTAACAAGGCTACAATAATATTTACCGATCGTTCTATAAATGGTAAAATAGACCGCGAAAGGAGCATGATCATGGCGCGTAGCAAAGAGTTTGACATTGATGATGTATTGCTCAAGGCAATGACGATTTTCTGGCAGCAGGGCTATGAGAAGACCTCCATGCAGGATCTTGTAACCGGTATGGGAATTCATAAGCGAAGCATGTATGACACCTTTGGAGACAAGCATACCTTATATATAAAAGCGCTGGAGCGCTTTGCATCCCTTCAAAGCTCCCGGATGGAGAGCCGGATCGAGGGTATCACCTCCGCCAAGGCAGCCATCCGTCTATTATTCGAAGCCATAATTCACAGAAGTGAAGAGGAGCCGAAGGGCTGCATGCTGGTGAATACGGCAGTGGAGCTGTCGGGTCATGATCCGGAAGCTGCTGGCCGGGCGAATGAGGCTTTTCTGAATACAGAGAGATTAATTGAGCGGCTGATCCTGCATGGTCAGGAGACCGGAGAGCTATCCTCCCGGCATGCGGCCCCGGCGCTTGCTGCTTATCTGCATAATGCCCTGGTAGGTCTGCGGGTTATGGTCAAGGCAACACAGGATACAAGCAAGCTCCAGACCATTGCTGATACTACGCTTGCTGTGCTGGACTAAGCTGCCGTATTAGTATGAACGCGCCTGCCGGTAATTATCCAACATATATTCGGCCGGCAGCAGGTGTACGAGTGTAATCAGGCTTCAATATGAACGCGGTATGCATTACAATATGAATCTGGATAAGGTTACACCGGCAGGAGGGAGCAATAGGAATGGCGAAACAGAAATACTACGTAGTATGGGAAGGTAAGAAGCCTGGAGTCTACAATACATGGGCGGAATGCCAAGCGCAGACGGATCATTATACTGGAGCGAAATATAAGTCCTATGAGAGCAAGGCGGCGGCTGACACAGCCTTCAAGGCAGGCTGGAAGGGCAACTGGGGAACAGGTGCGGCATCAGGAGCATCCGGCAAAAGCAAGTCAGGCAAGACTTGGAGCCGCAGTGCCAGCGTGGAGACGTCTGAGGAGATCGATTATGATAGCATCTCCGTGGATGTAGGCACCCGGGGCAATCCCGGACCGGTCGAATACAAAGGCGTGGATACCCAGACCGGGGATGTGATTTTCTCCTGCGGTCCGATCCGTAAAGGGACTAATAACCTCGGAGAGTTCCTGGCGATTGTGCATGCGCTGGCTCATCTTAAGCAGGAGGGCAGCAGCAAGACAGTCTATAGTGATTCTGTCAATGCAATGAAATGGGTCAAGCAGAAAAAGGTAGCCACGACCTTGCCCCGCGATGCCTCCACGGAGGAGATCTGGCAACTGATTGACCGGGCGGAGAGCTGGCTGCGGAACCATACCTATGATAACAAGGTGCTGAAATGGCAGACGAAGTCATGGGGCGAAATCAAAGCGGACTATGGCCGCAAATAAGTTCCTGTTATTCTGGTTAATAACAGGTAATGAAACAATACTAATAGCAGGGGAATTGGGAGGAGAACAGGATGTTTGGCAACGATTGGGATGAAGTGCTGCAGGAAGAGACGCAGAAGCCTTACTTTGAGGAATTGCGCTATGCCCTGGCACGCGAGTACAAGCAGTATACAGTCTATCCCCCGAAGGACAAGCTGTTCTCGGCGCTGAAGCTGACGCCTTACAGTAAGACCCGGGTAGTCATTCTTGGACAGGACCCGTATCACGGCGCAGGACAGGCCCATGGCCTTAGCTTCTCGGTCGAGCCGGGTGTAAGGATTCCGCCGTCTTTGCGGAACATCTACGCTGAGCTGCATAGTGATCTCGGTCTAGAGGTGCCGGGTCACGGATCGCTGCTGCACTGGGCGGAAGAGGGCGTGCTGATGCTCAATGCCGTACTGACAGTACGTGAGGGCCAGCCGAATTCGCATAAGGGGCTGGGCTGGGAGACCTTCACGGATGCCATTATGGCGAAGCTGAACGAACGGACTGAACCGATGGTATTCATCCTGTGGGGCAGTCATGCCCAGCTCAAGGGCGCGGTCGTGGACCGCAGCAGACATAAGGTGATCCAGTCTCCGCACCCGAGCCCGTTCTCTGCACACCGCGGATTTCTCGGCAGCCGCCCCTTCTCTCAGGCCAACCAGTATCTGGAGCAGCATGGGCTTAAGGGCATTGACTGGTCCATACCGAAGGTATAAGTAGTTCAGGCACAGGGAAGGGCGTGGAGCCATGAAGCATTGGGTTGGCAGACCGGTCATTATGTACTGCGGTGAGCAGCCATATACGATCATGAAAGGCGTTCTGCGCAGATGGGATCTTGCAGCTTCGGTAGCCGTCATCGGGCATCAGGAGATTGCTGTCCCTTTCCGCGATATTGTGTACATCAAAGCCCTGGCTCCCAAAGAGAGGGCTTTGCCCCCGTTTCTCCATTCGGTCGGCTATATCATGAGAGAACGTCTGCAGTTTGATAATGCCGTCTATTTCAAATCAGCGGTTACCGTCTGGAAAGGGGACCAGCTGGTGGCGTTCAATGCGACGATCATCGCACATACCAAAGGCTCCGTGACGCTGCATGGCGGGCAGAACCTGCCTAAGGGCAACCATACTTTTGTGGTCCGCTCGCTGCGGGGCTGAAGTCTGAATACATCCAGGCGTGTACATTGAAAAGCCCTCCGGCGCGGAGATCATCTGCGCCGGAGGGCTTTTTGTCCAACTATAGCTGATCGTCCTTGACAATCTCGATCTCAATCCCTGGCGGAGCACCGGACTCAGGGACGGGTTGATCCACCCGTTCGGCGACAATGATCTCGTAAATGCGCAGGAAGATGATTTTGATAATCATATAGACCGGAAGCGCAATGAGGACGCCGATCAGGCCGTAGAAGTCGCCCCCCACAAGTACAAGCAGCACCGTGGTCAGCGGATGCACGTCCAGCGACTTGCCGTAGATGACCGGAGACAGCACGTTATCCTGAATCTGCTGCGCGATCAGAATGACGACGGCTGACCAAATCGCGAGTGAAGGCGATTCGATGAACCCCACGATAATCACCGGAACCGCCGCCAGCAGCGAGCCCACATAAGGAATGAAATTTAGCGGGATGGAGATCAAGGCGAGCAGCAGGGAATAGGGCAGACCGATCAGCAAAAATCCGATATACAGCAAGATGCCGAGCACCACATTAAGCAGGACGCGCGTAACGATGAAGCCGCTGAGTGCAGAGTCGATATCCTTGAACATCTCCTGGCCTTCCTTGCGGTACTTTCTCGGGATCAGGCCCTGAAGAATCGGAGACAGCTTGTTGCCGTCCTTCAGCATATAGTAGAGAATGATCGGCAGGGTGGCGATTACCACGACAATACTGGAGATCACTGCGATCAGATTAGACATTGAATTCGTTACCCAGGTAATGACATTGTTCAGATACTCCGTCAGGCGTGTGGTCACATCTGTATCACCCTTGAAGAAGCGGGAGAGCGACGGATCATTCTGGAGCTTGTTGAACTGATTCTGTATACCCTCGACCAGATATGGCGTATTGTCGATGAAGTTCTGGATCTGCTCACGCAGTGTAGGCCAGACCAGTACCCAGAATAGGACGAACAGTCCGGCGAACACAAGATAGATCAGCAGCACGGACAGCCCGCGGTTTACATTTTTGGTACCCAGATAGTTGACGATCGGCCGCAGCAGATAATACATGAAGCCCGACAGCATCATCGGTACGAGTAATAGTTGAATAATAGATACCAGCGGTGTGAACAGAAAAATGACCTTAGAGCCCAGGTACAGGATCGTCAAAAAGGCGATAATGGCCAGGCAGGTCCGGAAATACTTGCTTTGAAGCATAGGCAGTCCCCCCAATCTCTTAAGTTATGTTTATATTTATGTATACGTATCTTTATAACCGAATTAGAAGAGATTGATTCACGGCCGGCAGTAGCCGTTGCTGTTAGCGGAGTTCAAGGCAGGTTCAACCCCCAGGCAGGGTGGTAATATCGCAGTAACAGGAGGGATGCCGCATGCCAACATTGGTATTGGGGATTTTTGGACACCGGAGTGATGCGGTGCTGGCGATCGGGGAATTGAAGGAGAACGGAATCAAGGCGAAGCATATCTCAGCCGTCACGAAGCAGAAGAACACGCTGGAGACCATCAGCCAGGATGCCGGAATCGGGGATGTGGAGACAGGGCAGGGGAATAAAGGCTTGTTCGGCACAGCCCGCGGACTGGGGGTAGGTCTGGATATGGTGTCCGATTCAGCGGTCGCAGCAGGTCCGGCAGCCCGCAAGCTGGCAGGAGCGGATCTGGAGACAGACGGGCTTGAGGTCAGCCTGATCGGGATGGGAATTCCGCAAGAAGATGCGCAGGCGTATGCGAAGCATGCCGATCTGGAGCATATTATTGTCATTATCCTTCTGCCCGAAGAGGAGCTGCAGGAGAAGGTGCAGGCCATATTTGCGAAGCATGAGGTCATATCTTTGAAGTAAATGACGGGTTTGGACAAAATAAACGTTCAACGCAGCCGGCGGGACTTTCGTCTGGCTGCTTTTTTTTTGCGGTTTTGCACGAACAACACCGGGTCGATGTCTGTAGCTACCTTCCCGCCTGTTTCCTTGGTGACCTGCTTGGCTTTTACCAGAGAGAAAAAAGCAAACAGTTCCCCGAGCACACCGAAGCCGGCAGCAATAATCGCATAATCCTCTGCACTAAGCTCCTCTGTTTCAACAGGGCCGTTACTGCCTCCCGCTCCGTGGCCGTTAATGCCGCTGCTACTGCCGTTCCCGCCGTTCCCGCCCGCGCTGCCATATCCGTTGTTATTGTAATAGGCCATCTCCTGTTCACCCGCTTTTCCCCATATGTAATATAAATATGTTGCTCGCTGCCATTGTGAAATGGGCAATCGGGAGGTAATTTGCCGAAACAGATGATATAGTGACAGGCTGAAATGAGCAGAAATGAGCAGGGAATGATCCGATTCTTAAAGCAGCGGTGAATTCGGTTGGAATAACTGGGTTAAACTCATGATTTTATGGCGAAAAATAAGCAGAGAAAGCCTCTTTACAGTTCATGAAAACGCTGTTACAATCATAAATGAGCACAAATGATCAACATCGATCACAAATGATTTAGGTCCAGTCATCTTTTCTTTCAATTCAGTAGTTACTGTATATATAGGAATCCGGCAGCGGGTAGCTGCACATCCTAAAGGAGTGAGCTGCATGTTTGAAGAAGAACGCAAACGGATGATTCTGCTGTTTGTCGAGAAGCATACAAGAGCCTCGGTTCAAGAGCTGGGCCAGGAGCTGTCCGTCTCGGAATCGACCATCCGCCGGGACCTCAAAGAGCTGGAGGAAGCGCGGCTGCTGAAGCGTACGCATGGCGGGGCAGTGTCCCTGCAGAGTGTGAATTTTGAAGCGGCGGTTTCAGACAAGGAAGACCGGTTTCTGGAGGAGAAGCTGCGGATTGCCGGGAAGGCTGTGGAGATGATTGAGGATGGCGATGCCATTCTCCTTGACGGCGGTACCACCACCCTGCAGATTGCCCGGGCGCTGAAATCGTTCCGTAATCTCAAGGTCATTACCAACTCGATCATGGCGCTGAACGAGCTGAAGGACTGCCGTCATATTGAGGTGTCCATTACAGGCGGGATGCTAAGGCCGGACACTATGGCTTTTGTCGGGCCGATGACTGAACGTTCGCTGGACATGGTACGGGTGGATAAGGCTTTCCTTGGCACCAACGGGCTGGATATCCGCGAAGGGATTACGACGCCGAATATGCTGGAAGCGGCCACGAAGCGCAAAATGATCGCAGTAGCGAAGCAGACGATCCTGCTGGCCGACCACAGCAAAATCGGGCAGATATCCTTCTGTAAGGTCGCAGATCTGCAGGAGATGGACCACTGCATTCTGGATACGGGGATACCGGATAGCTTCCGGAGACAGCTTGAGAAGCTGGATGTGGATTATACACTGGTGTGATGGGATGGGAAGACAAACATTATAAATGAGGGATGAATGATGATCTATACGGTGACACTCAATCCTTCCGTCGATTATATCGTGGAGGTAGAAGAGTTAACATTAGGCGGACTCAACCGGATGAAGCGGGATATGAAGCTGCCTGGCGGCAAGGGCATTAACGTATCCCGTGTACTGAAGCAGCTGGGCGTTGAGAATACGGCCACGGGATTTCTTGGCGGCTTCACCGGAGGCTACATTGACACCTGGCTGGGCCAGGAAGGGATATCCCGCGACTTCGTTCCTATTGCGGACGATACCCGGATCAATATCAAGCTTAAGGCAGGCCAGGAGACGGAGATTAACGGTGCTGGTCCTGTCATTACGGAGACCGAGACGGCTTCGCTGCTGCACAAGCTGGAAGCCCTGAAGCCGGGTGACATTGTGATTCTGTCAGGCAGCACGCCACCTTCGCTGGGCGGAGATTTCTACAGCAGGCTGATTGCAGTATGCAAGCAGAAGGGCGCGGAGTTTGTTATTGATACGACCGGGCAGGCCTTGCAGGACGCATTATCCCAGGGACCGCTGCTGGTCAAGCCGAATCACCATGAGCTGGCAGAGCTGTTCGGTGTTCAGATCAGTACCCGGGAGGAGATTATCACTTACGGACGCAAGTTGCTTACGGGCGGCGCCAAGCATGTGCTGGTCTCCATGGCTGGAAAGGGCGCATTGTTCATTACAGGGCAAGAGGTCTACCATGCCAGCGCTCCTAAGGGCCAGGTGAGGAATTCAGTAGGTGCGGGAGATTCGATGATTGCCGGATTCGTTGGCACCTTGTCGCTGACAGGGAATGTGCTGGAAGCCTTCCGTGCCGGTGTGGCATCAGGAAGTGCCACAGCATTCTCCGATGATCTGGCAGACCGGGCATTGATTGAAGAGCTTCGTCCGCTTATTGCCATATCTCAGCTATGAATAACAGAGGTAAGAGGTTCAAGTACATTCGGGGAGTTGAGATTAGATGAAAATTACAGATTTAATGATACAGGAAACGATGATTATGGAGCTGCAGGCTACCACGAAGGAAGGGGCCATTGACGAGCTGATTGCCAGTCTCGCGGCCAGCGGACGCATCACGGATGCGAAGCTGTTCAAAGAGAAGATTCTGGAGCGTGAAGCCCAGTCCAGCACAGGCATCGGCGGAGGCATTGCCATGCCGCATGCCAAGACCAAGGCCGTTAAGGAAGCCACGGTGGTATTTGCGAAGAGCAGCGCCGGAATTGATTTTGCCTCCTTGGATGAAGCCCCGGCCCATATATTCTTCATGATTGCCGCGCCGGACGGAGCTGGAAATATGCACCTGCGAACACTCGCTGCACTGTCCAGGTTGCTCATTGAAAGCGAATTCATCGAACAGCTCATGGGTGCCAAGACACCTGCCGAGGTGTCCGCCTTATTCGATGCCAAGCAAGCGGAGGCTGAGGCCCAGGCAGAAGCGGAAGCCAAGGCAGCGGAAGTGAAGGCTGCTCCGAAGGCAGCCGCACCGCAAGCTGAACCGGCACGGATCATTACCGGGAACCCGGATTCACAGAGCTTCGTAGTTGCTGTAACAGCCTGTCCCACTGGAATCGCCCATACTTACATGGCCGAGGATGCCCTCAAGAAAAAGGCCAAGGAGATGGGCATTAATATCCGCGTTGAAACCAACGGCTCGGAGGGTGCGCAGAATGTGCTGACTGCAGACGAAATCGCCCGGGCCAGCGGGGTCATTATTGCCGCTGATAAAAATGTAGAGATGGAGCGCTTCAGCGGCAAACCAGTGCTTCAGCGTCCGGTTAGCGACGGTATCCGCAAGTCAGAGGAACTGATCCGGATCGCAGTTGCAGGAGATGCGCCTATCTACCGCGGCTCTGGACGCAGTGACGAAGGGGCAGCGCCTGTAAAGTCCGGTTCTATTGGAAGCAAAATTTACAAAGACCTGATGAACGGCATCTCGCATATGCTGCCGTTCGTAGTCGGTGGAGGTATTCTGCTGGCGATCTCCTTCCTGATTGAACAGGTGGCCAGTCCCGACAATCCGCTGGTTAAGCTGCTGCAGAGCATTGGCGGCGGTGACGGAGCCTTCCACTTCCTGATTCCGATCCTGGCCGGATTTATCGCGATGAGCATCGGCGACCGGCCTGCGCTTATGCCAGGTATGGTCGGCGGTCTAATGGCACTCAACTCCAATTCAGGCTTCCTCGGCGGTCTGGCGGCAGGGTTCCTGGCTGGTTACGTTGTGGTTATGCTCCGCAGAGCCTTCTCGGGCCTGCCGCGCACACTGGACGGACTGAAGCCGATTCTGCTCTATCCCGTATTCAGTCTGCTGATTACCGGCGCGATTATGTTCTTCCTGTTCGATCCGTTATTCAGCTGGATCAATGGGGGACTGACCGATGTGCTTAATAATCTGGGCACAGGCAACAAGATTCTGCTGGGCTTGGTGCTTGGCGGAATGATGGCCATTGATATGGGCGGCCCGTTCAACAAAGCAGCTTATACCTTTGCCATCGGCGTGTTTACGTCCAGCGGCAATACGAACGGAATGATGATGGCCGCAGTCATGGCTGGAGGGATGGTACCTCCGCTGGCGATTGCCCTGGCCACCTCATTCTTCAAGAATAAATTCACGGAGACCGAACGTAAATCCGGTGTAACCAACTATGTGCTGGGCTTATCCTTCATCACCGAAGGAGCCATTCCATTCGCTGCGGCTGATCCGCTGCGGGTGCTTACCTCCTGTATCCTGGGCTCTGCCGTAGCCGGCGGACTTACCCAGCTGTGGAACCTCAACGTTCCCGCACCGCATGGCGGTGTGTTCGTAGCCTTCCTGTCCAGCAATGCCGCGCTGTTCCTGTTATCTGTGCTGATCGGCTCCGTGATTTCCGGGCTGATCCTTGGGCTCTGGAAGAAGCCGATTGAAGCGAAATAACCTATTTTACCTTTCCCTGAAACCGCCTGGGAGCAGAGACCATTCTCTGCCCCCGGGCGGTTTCTTTACCATTGAACTCGTGAATAATGGCTGTTTTACGCTTGCCCCTCCATTTTGGTGTCTTATTTCGGTATAATTAACAATAGATATACAGAGAAGGCAAAGGAGAATGCGAAATGATTTTGCACAGAGGTGAGGTCTTATTCCGCCAGGGAGACGGCGGCCAGAACCTGTTCAAGGTGAAGAGCGGACTCTTCAAGGTCACGAGACTGCATGAGAACGGGAACATGGTACTATTCAACCTGTTATATCCGGGAGAGACTGTTCCGCATCATTCCCTCATTTCGCCGAAGGAGGCGCATGGAACCGCAGTGGCAATGATGAAAAGTGAGGTAGAGCTGATTCCGGCTGCAGAATGGTACCGGGAGCTGAAGGAGAAGCCTGAGAAGGTGATGGAGATCGCCCTTTTGCTTCAGGAGAAGGTGCGGTTCATGCAGACGAGGCTTGATCATCTCACTGTTGGGACGCCGGGGGAGCGGATGGCTCTGCTGACCCGCTGGCTGACCGAATATTCTCATGGCGCACAGCTCACAGATCTGCTGACACAGGAAGAGATCGGACAATTGATCGGCGTCCGCCGCGAGACCGTCAACCGTCTGCTGAGAAATCAGGGCTGATTGCTTATTTTTGATGGAAACTGTTTAGAGTGGCCCTTCCGCGTGGTATAATCTATTCAGAACATATCAAACTAAAGAAAGGATCAGGATACCATGTGTCCCCGAAGGACGATTCCCCAAAGGACGATTTGGAAACGTTATGATCTGTCTTATACTTAGCTTCCCTGTAGAATGTGCGCGAACCGTTGTTCATTGACGAAGCCGCTTCTGCGAAGGGAAGGGAGTATTGTATGCGAAGGAGCAACATCTCCTCAGGTATAACCCATCGTAGAGGCTGGCACGAACGTCTAGCCGCCATATACGATAAGGGGAGACCGAGTAATGAGGAAACAAGACAGTGGCATGAGTTTGCCGCTCCGGTTAGCCATTATTTTGACCGGAACACTATTGCTTGCATTTACGTATTATCACATTAATTATCAGAACCACTTGACCGAAGGCGGATTCGTAGGATTGTCGCTGCTCGGCAAGTATGTACTGGGGATTTCACCATCACTAAGCATCCTGATTTTGGACATTCCGGTACTCATCATCGCAATCATTTTCAAAGGAAAATCATTCGTAGTGAACACCTTCATATCCGTAGTGGCCTTCACGGTATTCTACGGGCTGATGGAACGCTATTCCGGCTGGGTTATTGACCTGCAGGATAACTTGCCCGTTGCGGCATTGTTGTCCGGGGTATTGACAGGTCTGGGCGCAGGAATGGTCCTGCTGGGCGGCGGGGCGAGCGGCGGGGACGATATTTTGTCCGTGCTGATCAGTGAATGGAAAGGTATTAAGGTAGGAACCGTATTTATCCTGATGGATGTAATCGTTCTGGCTTTTTCCCTCTTCTATATGCCGTTAAGAGAAACGCTGTATACGGTGATGGCTGTAGTTGTAGCCGGTTATGTAATCACTTTTACAACCTCTCTAGGCAGACGGAAGCTGGTTCAGGCACCTAAGATTCCGTCCGCACTTGCCAAGACTCAGGAAGGCACAGTGAATGTGAATAATGCAATGTGAACTCCGTGAACCACGGGGATGATAAAAGGTCAGCGGACTACCGTCCGGCTGGTCTTTTTTTTGTGATTTTTTTAAAATATAAGAATATATATGTTTCACACGATAATTTATCCTTCTATTTCTCGCTGAAACGGTACCGTCTTTAAAAGGACGGCAAAGCCGTTTCTACTTGTGAAATAAGGTCCGGCTATTCCTGCTTCACCGCTGACAGCAACAGGAACATCGGACGCCGCGTCTCCTCCTGCCAGGCCGGATTCTTCTCCAGCATCTCAGGGGTCGGCTGCAGCTCAGATAGCTGTTTCAAGCCGAAGCCTGATTCGAGCAGTGTACCCAGATAGGTGGCGGTGGTCCGGTGGTATTTTGCAACCTTGTATTCGAGAAAATCAGCCAACCTTAGCCCTTCCAGATGATAGTTGTCTACGGGCCAATGCTGCTTCTCCCCGTCCGGACTGTAATGCCAATCCTGCGCGGCGAGCGCGGTGAAGATCGGATGCTCTACAGAGAAGACGAAGGCTCCCCCGGGCTTCAGGCAATGCCGGACCTGGCGGCAGAGGCTGCCGAAATCTTCAATATAGTGGATCGCCAGCGAGCTGATTACGGTATCAAATTGTTCTGCCCCGAATGCGGCATCCTCAATCGCGAGCTGGAGATACTCAATCTTCGGGTCGTCCGTCATCGCACGGGCACGTTCCAGCATATTGGCGGAGAGATCTATGCCTACGACGGAAGCCGCCCCTTGCTCCCGGGCATACCGGCAATGCCAGCCGAACCCGCAGCCCAGATCAAGCACCCGCTGGCCCGCCAGATCAGGCAGCAGGGTACGGAAGACCTCCCATTCTCCGGCAGCCTCCAGTCCGCCCGTAGAGCGGGGCATCTGGCTGTAATTCGCAAAAAAACCCGCGTCGTCATACTTATTTTGCTTCATTCACTGAACCTCCTACATCCATTTGTTACAGAAAGTATAACGCAGATTGGACAGAGGTGCAGCCTTAAGAGTACTTTGTTACCCTTCTGGACGGTAGCGGATAATCAGCAGGACAACCGTTGTTACAACGGCCAGTGACAAGGTATTGGTGATCAGAAAAGCAAGTCCGACCCCCTGCGCGGCCAGGTTAACCGCATAAGCCTCCATTAGAAGGATGCCCAGCAGCATCAGCAGATAAGCTTTCAGACTGAGATCTGCAACCGAACGGGTCCTGAAGATCTGCACAATCTGCGGAATCCAGCCTACCGCGAGAATGAGACCGCCAACCAGCTGCATAGCTGTGAATAACATACGTTGCACCCCGCTATTCTTATATTCTTAATAGTATGGTGTATGCTCAGGGGGAGAGGGAGGTTCAGACAAAAACCCGCCGCCCTTCGGGAGGGACGGCGGGTTCACCCGGCGGGCGTCTGCCCGGGTCTAGGATTGCTTCAGCTGGATAAGCTGCTCCAGCAGCTGCTGCGTGTCGTCTACAGGAAAGGCTTCCTGCAGCACTTCATTAACGGTCTGCTTCGCCCGGTCAACCTTGTCTTGACCAATAGCAGTCAGGGACGTATAGATGCTTCTGCGGTCTGCCTCGCAAGACTTGCGCTCCAGCGCTCCGCAGCCCTTGGCTTCGAAGCGGCTGACCAGCCGGGACACAGCACTCTGGCTAAGTCCGACCATCGATTCCAGCTGTTGGAGCTTCAGCTTTTGCTCAGGGGCTTCGGACAGAAACAGTAATACGTAGAATTCCTTAAGCGATAACTCATAGTTCTCGGTCAGCTTCGCTTCAAGGACTGCGGCCACCTTCATCTGTATCAGAGAGAGTGATAACCAGCTGTTAATCAGATCATTTGAAGGGGGGTTAGTCATGTCTTCCATCCTCCCGGTGTGTACCTGTAATGAAAAGTAGTTGTTATACAGTATACCATCACCATAGGCAAGCTGCTGACGAATTCTCCTTAACGCGGGAATCCAAAAGCATACTGCTTAGGGATATCTGCGTCTTTGCGCAGCGCCACACTGGCTTCCAGCGTCCAGTAAGGATTACGGAGCATTCCCCGGCCCACTGCCACCAGGTCAGCTTCTTCATTGCCGATGACGGCATTGGCAAGAACCGCTTCATCCAACCGGCCGACAGCAATCACCGGTACGTTCAGCTCCTGGCGGATGGTTCTTGCCAACGGTAACTGATAGGCTGCATGGTTGCCCGGTCCATTCTCTGCGTCAACTGCTCCCTCACCGCCTGAACTGATATGGAAAATATCGGCCCCTGCTTCCATATAAGCTCTGCTGATCTCCAGACCCTCTTGAAGACCGTAGCCGCCTTCCACATATTCTCTGGCGGAAATCCGCATGATTAGCGGCATATCCTCAGGCATCACGCTCTTGGCGGCAGCGATAACCTCCCGGCCGAACAAGGTCAGATCCAGTCCGTACTCATCAGTCCGCTGGTTGGTCAGCGGCGAGTGGAACTGGTGAATCAGATAGCCATGGGCGCCGTGCAGCTCAATAGTGTCGAACCCGGCCTGAACCGCACGCTCTACGCCCCGTTTGAATTTCTGGACCATGTCTTTAACCTCCTCTGTCGTCAAGGCATGGGGAGTCTTGGACTTGCCGTCAAAAGGAATAGCAGATGAGGAGACGGGAACCTTGGCATCCTCCGCCTTGCGACCGGCATGGGCCACCTGAATTCCAATTTTGGCTCCATGGGCATGACTGGCTTCCACAATCCGCGCCAGCGCAGGAATCTGCTCATCAGACCAGAGGCCCAGATCATAATCGGTAATCCGGCCGTCCGGGTCCACATCAGCCATCTCGACAATGATCAGTCCGGTGCCGCCGACAGCGCGGCTTACATAGTGGTTGTAATGCCAGTCGTTAGCGATTCCATCTTTATTGGTAACTGAATATTGGCACATGGGCGGCATAACAACCCGGTTCTTCAATTTTAAGCTTTTATACTCATAGGGGGTGAACAGATCTTTCGTCATCCTTCTCGCTCCTTCGGTTTGCTTGGGATAGTTAATTATAAATGCATGCGCATGCATATAAATATAAAGCGTACCTTCCGTCCTGTCAAGTCAGCGTTATGAATTAAAATTTGCAATACTGCAAGGGACTTGTAAGTTTCAGAAATAGCTGTGTGAGTTTACAATTATTATATTGAAAACAATAAAGGGGGATCGCCATGGAGCTGCTGACCATTGTGAAAGCAATCATCCTGGGAATTGTGGAAGGGCTGACCGAATTTGCTCCGGTATCCTCGACAGGCCATATGATCATCGTTGATGATATGTGGCTTACATCGCAGGAGTTCCTGGGGAAGTATACGGCCAACTCCTTCAAGGTAGTGATTCAATTAGGCTCCATTCTTGCGGTCGTCATTATTTTCCGTAACCGGTTCATTGATCTGCTGGGCTTCGGGAAGCTCAGCCGCAAGGACTTGGCCGTAGTGCCGGAAGGGCAGCGGCAGGCTCCGGCGGAAGGACGGTTGAAGCTGACACATATCCTTGTCGGATTGCTACCGGCCGGAATCTTTGGATTTCTGCTGGAGGATTACATCGATGAGCATCTGTTCTCTACCTTTACTGTGCTGATTGGACTTGTGGTTGGAGCGTTATTTATGATCTGTGCCGACCGTTTTGCGCCTGCGAATGCCCGGACTGAGAGTGTGGATCAAATTACATATAGGCAGGCGCTATCAGTCGGATTGATCCAATGTATCTCCCTGTGGCCGGGCTTCTCGCGGTCGGGCTCGACGATATCCGGCGGGGTTCTGCTGGGTATGAGCCATCGTGCGGCAGCCGACTTCACCTTCATCATGGCGGTGCCGATTATGGCTGGGGCGAGCCTGATTTCACTGCTGAAGAACTGGCAGTATTTTACGCTGGATGCCTTGCCGTTCTTCATTGCCGGGTTCATCAGTGCCTTCGTATTCGCACTGGTATCGATGCGTTTCTTCCTGAAGCTGATTAACCGGATTAAGCTGCTGCCCTTCGCGATCTACCGGATTGTACTTGCGGGTGTGGTCTATCTGATCTGGTTTTGATTTCGTCGTGACCCAATGTCTAAGCTGCTCCTTGATCATGGGGGGCGGCTTTTTTTGGCGTTCTGCTATAGGGAATCTGTATAGCCGGATTGCTTGGAATCTGTTGCGGGGCGCGGGAGGCGTGCAGTAAGATGGCATCAGATTAAGGCTTGGAGACAAAAGCGACAGACAATTATACAGAGGAGTGGACACCTATGAGTAAAGGAATCAAGACAAGCAGCCTCGGTTATCCGAGAATCGGGAAGAATCGTGAATGGAAGAAATTATTGGAGGCTTATTGGGCCGGGAAACTCGATGAGCAGAGCTTCCGCTCGCAGATGGAGGATATTCAGCTTCAGCATCTTCAGACCCAGCAGCAGGCCGGAATTGATCTGATTCCGGTGGGCGATTTCACCTTCTATGACCATGTGCTGGATACCGCCGCCATGTTCGGAATCGTACCGGCGCGTTATGGATATAAGGGCGGAGAGATTCCGCTGGATCTGTATTTTGCAATGGCGCGCGGCAATGCAGAGGCCCCGGCCTGCGAGATGACCAAATGGTTCAATACGAATTACCATTACATTGTGCCTGAGATCGGCAGCCTGTCCCCGGTATTGACAGCGAATAAACCGCTGGAGGCTTACCGCTTCGCCAAGGAGCGGGCAGGCATTGAGGGCAAGCCGGTTATAGTCGGACTGTATACCTTCCTGAAGCTGTCCAAGGGCTTCCCGGCAGCAGACATCGCCGCCGTTGCCGCACGCTTCCTCCCGCTGTATGTCCAGCTGCTGCAGGAGTTGCAGGCGGAAGGAGTAGCCTGGGTACAGATCGATGAACCGGCGATTGTTACCGGCTTAACGGCTGAGGATACCGCACTGCTCCAGAACATTTACAGTGAGATTGCTGCTGCCGTACCAGGACTGAACCTGATGCTGCAGACGTACTTCGAAGCTGCGGAGCCGCTTGAAGCACTTCTGGCGCTGCCTGTGCAGGGTCTAGGTCTTGACTTCGTGCATGACGGCGGCAAGAATCTGGAGTCGGTTGCACGCCTGGGCTGGCCGCAGGATAAGGTACTCGGCGCCGGTATCCTTGACGGACGCAACATCTGGCGCGCCGATACCGATGCCAAGCTGGAGCTGGTAGCGAAGCTGCTGACCTATGTGCCCCAGGAGCAGCTGATTCTCCAGCCTGCCTCAAGCCTGCTGCATGTGCCTGTAACGGTTGAGGGCGAGGTCAAGCTGAAGGCTGCGGTCAAGAATGCCTTGGCATTCGCCAATGAGAAGCTGGCCGAGCTGGTTCTGATTGCGGCAGCCGTGAACGAAGGAAGAGGGCGTTATGCCGCTGAGCTGGAGCGCAGCCGTGAGGTGCTGGCCGTATTCCGTGCCCTGCCGGAGCGCGGGCGTGAGGATGTAGCGGAGCAGGTGCGTGCCCTTGCCCAGCTGCCGGACCACCGCAGTCTTCCGTTCGCCGAACGTGTGAAGGTACAGCAGGAGAAGTGGCGTCTGCCGCTGCTGCCGACCACGACCATCGGCAGCTTCCCGCAGACGGCTGAAGTCCGCCAGGCCCGTCTGAAATGGCGCAAGGGAGTCTGGAACCAGGAGCGTTATGACTTGTTCATCAAGCGGCAGATCGCTGAAGCCATTACGCTTCAGGAGGAGCTTGGTCTGGATGTGCTGGTTCACGGGGAATTCGAGCGTACGGATATGGTGGAATTCTTCGGGGAGAAACTGGCGGGCTATCTGTTCACCGCAGGCGGCTGGGTTCAGTCGTATGGCTCACGCTGCGTGAAGCCTCCAGTAATCTATGCCGATGTTGCCTTTATAGAGCCGATGACCGTCAAGGAGAGTGTGTATGCCCAGTCACTGACGAAGCTGCCTGTTAAGGGAATGCTGACCGGACCGGTCACGATCCTGAACTGGTCCTTTGTCCGCGATGATCTCAGCCGGGAAGCGGTGGCGGGACAAATCGCCCTCGCCCTGCGTCATGAAGTATCCGCACTTGAGGAGGCTGGTATCGAGATGATTCAGGTCGATGAGCCGGCGATCCGCGAAGGTCTGCCGCTGAAAGCGAGAGATCATGAGTATTACCTGAACTGGGCGGTGAAATCCTTCCGGACCGCGACGAATCATGTCAAGGCCACTACACAGGTGCATACGCATATGTGCTACAGTGAATTTAATGACATGATCGGTTCGATCTCGGCGATGGATGCGGATGTCATCTCCATTGAGACCTCGCGCAGCCATGGTGAGCTGATCGTCAGCTTCGAGGAGCAGGAATACGACAAGGGGATTGGACTGGGTGTGTATGATATCCACAGTCCGCGTGTACCGGTGGTAGAGGAGATGACTTCGGCCATCGAACGTGCGCTGCGCGTGCTGGATGTCCAGCAGTTCTGGATTAATCCCGACTGCGGACTGAAGACACGGGGCTGGGAAGAGACCACAGGCGCACTGCGCAATATGGTGAAGGCGGCGGTACTGGTAAGAGAGCAGCACGGCGCAGTGACCCGTTAAATGGCGGAGCTGTTCCGCTTAAGATTCTTAGATTTGCACAGAAAAACCACTGCAAGCGGGAGAGTACAGTCTCCGGCCCGCAGTGGTTTTGTTTTAAAGGAAACACTTGATAATAATTCTCATTCTTGATAGAATGAGAAAAGAAAGAAGGAACCTGTGGAGGGCTCCTTCATATTCTGCAATGATTCATTATTTACTTTCGAAGGTTTTGCAATCTGTTTCCTCAGATTGTGTAGGCTGCTTGGAGCTGTGGTAAGCAACGAAGATGGAATCAGCGTTGCATTTGTTCTCTTCAGCCCAGTAGGTGCAAGAATTAACTGCGCACAATACGTCTTTTGCCATGAGGGTTCACCTCCTCTTGTAGTAGTAGGCAACATAAATCGGCAAGAAATCAATTGCAGCTGCCCGGGCAAGGTGGAGCTTGTCCGAATAGCGCCATAACCTTATTCTATGCGAATAGGGTTTTTGGTGTTTTTTTGCCGTTTTATCATCGTAATTGTAACAAATAAAGAGTTATTACGCAAACAGGACCACACAGGGCAATTCATCGCTGAATGGTCTTTTTTGTTATTTTCCGTAAATGACTGCAACCTTCCAGCTTTTGGAACGTCAAGAGGGATAGGCGCGGAACGGACCGATACAGATAACGGCCTTTCGCTACAGAAGCTGAAACACCGTAAGCAGTATACAATTACACTTTATGGAGGAATGAGCATGCGAAAATGGGGTCTGCATTACTTATTGTATCTAGTGGTTGTAGCCTTAGTTCTGGCGGGATGTGGCGCGTCGAGTAATAATTCAGATTCGGCAGCGAATACAGAAAGCGCGTTCAGAAATGAAGCAGCATCAGACGGATCAGCGGAGAGTGCGCCTGCTGCGGTAGAGGGTAAGAAGGATAGTCTAGCTAACACGGCGATGGCTGTCAATGATCAGGCTGCAGTGAAGGGCGGCGGCGGAAATTCGGCACTCCCTGGGACGGATGCTGGGCAAGGAGCAGATGCTTCTGCCGGATTCACCGGCACCGATGTGGTGGCAGGGCTGAACAAGAAGCTGATCTACAAGGCGAACCTCAATATGGAGGTAAGCGACTACGGGGCAGCCCAGACCGAAGTGCGGAATATGGTTACTCTGGCCGGCGGCTACATTATCGAATTCTCAGAGAATATGTCTGAATATGAACAGGGCGGAACCTTTATCCTGAAAGTGCCTGCGGCGGGCTTCTCACCGTTCCTGAACAATCTGGAGAAGATTAAGCATGAGAAGCTCCAGAGAAGCATACAGGGGCAGGATGTGTCGGAGGAATATGTGGACCTGGAGTCACGCCTTAAGGCGAAGCAGATGATGGAGGCACAGTATATTGATTTTATGAAAAAAGCGACCAAACCGGCTGATCTCGTCCAGTTCGCCAACCAGCTTGGGGAAATCCAGGAGCAAATCGAACAGATCAAGGGCAGAATGCGGTATATCGATCAGAACGTATCGTTCTCTACAGTGGAGCTTCGCCTCTACCAGACTGAGAAGAGTCTTGCCCTTACACAGACTAATTCCGAAGGGCCGCTGGGTGAACGGGCTTCGGAAGCGCTTAAGAGCAGCATGAAGGCGTTGTCTGTGATGTTCCAGTGGCTTGTTGTTGTATTGGCGGCCGCGCTCCCCGTCCTGCTGGTAGCTGGAGTCGTGGTGGCACTGGTGCTCTGGTTACGGAAAAGCTTCAAGCGGCGGCAACCTGCACATCCTGAACAGGCACGCCTGGGCAGCAACCGTCTGCCGGACCGGGAAGCGCAGCCTCATTCTGAAGCGGCACCTCTAGCACCGGCCGCACCGGAAGAGGAGAATACGGATAAGCAGAACAAATAGAATAAAGCCTCCATACCCGTGAATCCGGGCTGGAGGCTTTGTTCTTGGCCGAATGTATGCGGAAAACAACATACATTGTGCTGATGCGCAGGCGTGTGGCCCGAATGTATGCGGAAAACAGCATACATTCGGGCCACAGGTAAGTTATGCAATATATGAAGCTATAGCTTGAGGCAAGCCGGATCTCCAGCCTTAAGCATGCTGGAAGAGCACGCGATACTCGCCGTAGCCTTCCTTTTCCAGATCCTCTTTGGGAACAAAGCGCAGAGCTGCCGAGTTGATACAGTACCGCAGTCCATTCGCACCTGGGCCGTCATTGAACACATGGCCCAAGTGGGAATCTGCTGTCTTGCTGCGTACCTCGGTGCGGATCATGAGGTGGCTGAGATCGCTTTTCTCCTTGACCGCGTAGTCCCGGATCGGACGCGTGAAGCTCGGCCAGCCGCAGCCGGAATCATACTTGTCCTCTGAGCTGAACAGCGGCTCCCCGGAGACAATATCCACATAGATCCCGTCCCCATGGTGATCCCAGAATTCGTTGCGGAACGGAGATTCCGTTGCGCTGTTCTGTGTCACTTCATATTGAAGCGGAGTCAGGCGCTCCTTCAGGCTCTGCGGGTCCTCCTTGTGCGTCCAGTGGGCTTCGATGAACGCTTCCCGGCCCGAGCCCTTGCGGTAACGCTTGTAATGGCCGGGATTCTTGTGATGATAGCCCTGATGATATTCTTCAGCGGGATAGAAGGGCTTAGCCGGAAGAATAGGCGTCACAATGGGAGCGGAGAATCGTCCGCTGGCCTGAAGGGCCGCCTTGGAAGCCTCTGCCTGCTGGCGCTGCTCCTCCGAATGGGTGAAGATGGCCGTTCCGTACGAGGTGCCGCGGTCATGGAATTGCCCTCCGGCATCGGTGGGGTCAATCTGCTGCCAGAACAGCTCAAGCAGCTTGCTATATGGGAAAATATCCGGATTGAACGTAATTTGCACCGCCTCAACATGTCCGGTCGTTTCCGAGCATACTTCCTCGTAGGTCGGATTCACGGTATGTCCGCCTGTATAGCCGGATATAATCTTGACAATGCCGGGAAGCTCTTCAAAAGGGGATACCATACACCAGAAGCATCCACCGGCGAAGGTGGCTTGCTCGGTCTTGAAATTTATAGAATCAGCTTGAAATTCACTCATTGTTATCCCTCCATCTGTAGAATGCAATTAAATAGATCACAATTTAATTATAAATCAAATAGAGGCTTACTGCCAGCATACCAGAAATTCTTGAAGCGTTAGCGGCTCGCAGTAGGACGGCGGCGCATGGACAATCCGGCCACAGCCAGTACGGCAATATACACGATTATAGCTACAGCCGCACTTCGCGGGTGCTGGAACATCTGTCCTCCGAGGAAGGCGTAGAGGGCGATGCCGGGGATTTTGCCAAGTGCGGTGGCTCCAAGATAGCTCCAGAAAGGCAGTCCGGCGGCACCGGCGTAGATATTCACAGCCATCTGCGGGATAAACGGTGCCAGCCGGGCAATCACTACGGATGCAAAAGGACGCTGCTCCACAGCGGACACAAATCTGTCCAGCGCCGAAATTCTGCTTAGATAGGCCATAGATTTGCTCCGGAACATGGATGCAACGACTCCATAGACAAGGGCTGCCGCTATTGTAGTTGCACTCCAGCAGATTAACGCTCCTGCGAAGCTTCCATAAGCATATCCGAACAGACCGATAATCAGCTTATAGGGCAGGACCGGAAACAAGGCCAGCACTGTGGCGGCGAGCATGGACAAATACAAAGGATGATCCTCTCTAAGCCAGGCCAGAAGTTCATACCTGTAGATAAACGCGAGGATTATGCACGAAACATATAGAATAACCGTTAGCCATTTTCTCATTATACTATGCCCCTTCTTCACTCCATCCATTTCATCATACTGAAAAAAAAGCAATTAATGCAATTATTGAAGCAAAGATCATTGTTCCCGCAGCATGACACGGTATAATACATCTATAAGGGAATAGAAATTCCCCCGAGTATGTAAGGAGAGATGCTGTTAATGAAACTACCTGTCCGCAAAAGAGTGGCAATGATCGGCATTGGCGATATTGCCCGTAAAGTCTATTTGCCGCTGCTCTCCCGGCATGATCAGGCCGAGGTGGTGGGTGTGCTCAGCCATTCCTCTGCTACGGTCGAGCGGGCAGTTCAGGCTTATCGCCTTCAGCGGGGCACAACCGAGCTTACGGAGCTGCTGTCCTGGGATCTGGATGCTGTGTTCATACATAGTCCAACAACTACGCACTATGAGCTGGTTACCTCTTGCCTGAAGCATGGGGTGTCCGTGTATGTGGACAAGCCGCTCTCCTATGATCTTGAGGAATCCCGCCGGATGGCAGAGCTTGCTGAGAACAAGGGGCTGCTGCTGGGGGTGGGCTTCAACCGCCGCTATGCCCCAATGTATGTTGCCGCCAAATCCTGGCTGCATAAGGCCGGAGGCATCAGTCAATCCACCGCAGTCAAACACCGTACGAAGCTGCAGCAGGGCAGCAGCCATGAGACGATCCATGATGACCTGATCCATATGCTGGATCTGCTGCTCTGGCTGTCCGGCGGAGATTATGAGCTGCTGCACAGCAGCCTGAGGGCGGATGCGGAGGGACGGCTTCTGCAGGCTTCGGGAATGCTGGGTTGGGAGAACGGCACCACCGGCCATTACAGCATGGTCCGGGATGCCGGGGCTGATCTGGAGAAGCTGGAGCTGCACGGACATGGCAGATCGGTTGAGGTGACGGATATGGAACGGGTTATATTATATGAGCAGGGCTCGTTGCCGCGCACGCAGAACTTCGGCAGCTGGGATACCGTGCTGGAGCGCAGAGGCTTCAGCGGAACGGTCAGCCATTATCTCAGTAATATAGCGACACCGGAGCAGTGCGGGATTTCCGCTTCGGCTGTATTGCCGAGCCATGAATTAGCAGCAAGACTAAGCCGCTGAGCAGTCAGAATCGCAGCAGAGAGGAGAACAACATGGAGGATTACGACAACAAGTCGATGGAAGAGCGGATCATCGAGAGCTATAAGCGGGACGAGGAAATGATGATTCTCGTATTTGCCCAGTGGTGTGTGAATAATAAGCTGGACCCGCATGCCCTGTATCTGCAGGCTTATCCGCAGCAGGAGGGCAATCAGGCGCTGGCCAATGCGCTGGCCCTGACGGTATCCGCAGAGGAGGCGGGGTTCATCTCCGATGATACGGTGCTGGGTGTACTCTCTCTCTATAGCAACGATGATCTTGCCTATGTGGTTACAGAGGCCATCCAGCTTAGACGCAAGGCAGAAGACACCAAAGATTGAGAGTGGAAATATAATAATAGTGGTTAATGAACTTTTTTTTGGCAAACGATGTTCATTCCAGAATAAATGTGGTAAAATTATATATACTAACTAATTGTAAGCTTCATAAGTGAGAGGTGATAACCATGGAAGAACATCAATTGACGATGTGCCCGAGATTTGAGACGGCTTTTTCGTTTCTGGGCAAGCGTTGGAACGGACTCATTATTCAGACCTTGATGAGCGGCCCCAAGCGGTTCAAGGATATTTCCGGACTGATTCCGTCAATGAGCGATAAGATGCTGTCCGAGCGCATGAAGGATCTGGAATGCGAGGGCATTCTGGTACGACATGTGTACCCGGAAACACCGGTGCGCATTGAGTATGAATTAACAGTGAAGGGCCGTGCGCTTGAGCCGGTCATGCAGCAAATCCAGTCCTGGGCCGAGAGCTGGGTGGAGTAGCAGTACCGTAATATATATTTGATGACAGCCTCTTGCCGATTATCGGGTAAGGGGCTTTTCATATGCTGTTTTACTTGTTTATGCAGATTTTGCCCAAATAAACCTTGCACTTAGGCCCTACCTGTGTAATATAATAGAACATACTAAATATTACGGATGTGTGGAAGCGTTAACAAAAGTAGGAAAAGCTCAGGGTTATATGGCAGCGCGGATGCTTACGGGATGTGTTTTGGACGATGCTGATGGAAGGAAGCGGAGGGCTTACACAACTTTTAGGAGGCGAAGACCATGACCATTACCTTGTTTTCCCGGGAAATAACCTATGGAAAAAAGGATGTCGCCGAACTGGAGACTGCTTCGATTAAAGTACAGCTGATCTATGACAAGGTGCTGTTCATGCTTCATAACCATCTCCCGGATTCTCTGTGGGATGCGTGGATCGGCGTGCCGTATGAGATCATTTCTTCTCTATATAAAGGGGATAATGACAGCGGGAGTGTGTTTCAGAAATGGATTCAAGGCCCGTCCGGATGGAAATGCATCGGCTGTGAACGGCATTGTCTGGAGCCGGTAACGGCTAAGGAAGGGAGTGGCTCAAATGTACAGCGCCGTTTTACTTTTCATAATGGAATCAGCCAGAGCATGGTACTTCAAGCTGTGATCTGGTCCATGTATGAGAATACCCGGCTGCTCCAGCCTTACTTGGGGGAGGAGGCTTTTCTGAGCGAGGAGGATATGGAGCTAATCTCTGTATATTTCGTGCCAACCTATCTGACCCCGGTACCACTGAGCGAATTGAACAAACCAGCCAAAGAATATAAGGACAAGAACATCAGAGTGTATCAGGAATGGATCTCTGCCCCCGATCTGGTGCTGCAGTGGAACGGCGGCCTGACCGAAGGCAGATGGATGACGGGTGTATATGTGGATCATTCAAGGTTCGCCGGACTTGGCCCCTATCTGAAGGATGCGCAGGGCAAGCGGACTTATATGCAGGCGACGGTTCAATAAAAAAAGTGGAATTCGAAAAAAGAGTTGAACTTGAAGCCAGGTCGTCGCTGCGGCGAACATTTGGACTTCCGGCCGCTGCCCAGTTTGGATTTCTTGATATTAACCGCTCTACTCCGCCCGGTTATTCCTCCGTCGGATCAAGTACACAGTGCTTAAGATGACCAGTCCAGCTGTAACAGAAATGATTAGAATGACTGTCCCGTTCGCACCGCTGTCAGCTGCTGATTGGGCGGCGGTTGGATTCACGAAGGTAACGATAAGGATACAGGCCGCCACCACAATGGCCAGAATTGCACCCGCAATGCTTCTCCCGCCCACTCCGCTCTGCCTGCTGCCCGGTCCCACATACGCACCGCTCCAGATCAAGCGTACCAGATAGAAACCCACACCCAGCATGAAAATTGTGTAATTGCCCAGCGGATACTCCAGCCACTTCATTCCGTAGTTTTGCAGCCCCATATCTGCCAGCAATAAGAATGCCATCAAAAGAAATGCCTGATTCCCCGCCTTATGCCGCTTCTGCAGTTGTCTCTCATCCAGGTTCGTTCTGCTCATCCTTCGTTCCCTCCCAAAATAGTTGATCCAGTGTCTTCCCCAGTGTTACACAAATGTCAATGCACAACCTCAGGGTGGGGTTGTAATCACCGTTCTCAATCGCGATAATCGTCTGCCTTGTGACCCCCACGGCATCTGCGAGCTGTTTTTGCGACATGTCTTTTGCCGCTCGGGAAGCTTTGAGCCTCAGATTTTTCCCCATTCCCTCACCTCACTCATAGTGTAAAATATATAAAACAAAAAGTCTAGTATATTTTACATTTGGAGTACTGTATTTCTCGTTCAATAAAATTTTATATATTCAGTGCGTACAATCACAAGTTCCGCCTAATGCCAGTGATAAGGTGTAGAAGTGAAAAGAAGCACAAACCTACATCTTAACCTGAGGAGGGGCCAACATGGCGTCCAATCAATTAAACGATACAACAATTCATCCCGGGTTCACCCCGGAAGCAATGGTCAGAGATATTGTTCTGCAGTTCCCCAAAGCAGCAGATTATTTCAAAGCACAGCGGATCGATTTCTGCTGCGGAGGCGCAAAGCCGCTGGCTGAAGCCGCTGCTGAGAAGGGTCTTGACCCGGCAGCAATGGTACAGGAGCTGAACAAGCTGCAGGAACAGCATCCGGTGCTGGAAGAGGATACCGCCTGGAACGAGGCTTCGTCAGAGGAGCTGGTGGATTATATTGTGAACAAGCATCACCGTTATCTGCGTGAAGAGCTTCCGCTTATCAGTCAAAATGTAACCAAGGTGTTCCGCGTTCATGGTGAGGATTCACCGCATCTGGGAGAAATGCACCGTCTGTTCAATATGCTGCGTGAAGAGCTGTTGCAGCATACGGCGAAGGAAGAAGAGAGCGAATTCCCTAAGATGCTAGCCTACACCCAGAACCCGACTGAAGAAGGACTTACTGAGCTGCGCGGATTGCTGCATAATCTGGAAGCTGAGCATGACGGGGCGGGAGAGATTCTGCGTGAGCTACGTAGAGTTACTAATGACTATACACCGCCCGCGCATGCCTGCACGACTTATCGCCTGACCTATGCCCGTCTTGAAGAACTGGAAGGCATGACCTTCGAGCATGTGCATCTGGAGAACAACATTCTGTTCCTGCGTTATCAATAGGACCGGCTGCAATGGATAAGTCCCTTCGGGGACTTTTTACTTTTTATACCGGCAGAAATGATTTGAGAACCCTTCCTCTATGCGTTATCCTTAAAGAGTCCGGGAAAATACATATGAAGGCGGTGCCGTGGGATGTCCACGAAATGGATGCGCTTAATGCTGTGCCTTCTCTTGCTGGCCGCGGCAAGCGGTTGTGGCTTGGGATCAGGGAATGGCGGCAGCAGTAACGGAGGCCAGGGACTAACCTTTTCAGTCAAGGTGGGTGACAGCGAAATGGCCGGAAGCTCAGCCAGATTGCTTAACGAAGCTTACGTGCCTGGGAATTCAATAATAGAGCTGTTTAGGAAGAGTGGCGTTGTTACATTTTCAGCGGATGGAACTAATATTCTTGAGGTGAATAAGGTTTCCCTGGGTCAGGATATGAGCTGGGAGATTCAGGTGAACGGCAAGAAGGTTCAAGAGCTGAATACGACCCTGGAACCGGGTTCGGCCATTACGATGTCAGCAGGGCCTGCCGGAGCCGGAAAGATGTTTCAGCCTGTCATCATCACTGTGAACGGGGGGAGCGAGCAGCCGGAGCTGACACATTCGAATGTGCTTTCTTTTATGCAGGATATGTCCGTCAAGGGATTGCTCCAGAACAGCGGTATGGTCCAGCTTGCCGAAGATAACCGGACGGTGCTTACTGTGATGGAATATACCCCGCTCAGCAGCGAGGAATGGAGACTGAAGGTCAACGATAAAGGACTGCTCGGCAATGGAGTGGACATGAAGCTCAGTCCGCAGGACAAGCTGGAGATCTCTCTGGTATTGAAATAAGTGAATGAAGTAGATGAGTGAGATTGTGTACCCGATGAACGGATATCTGTGCGAAACTGCATGGGTATCCGTTTTTTTGAATAATAAATCTCTATGCTTCACGCCAGAAATTGTCCTATATAAGAACGGCGAAGTCATTTTCAGTTGTGTGAAAAAATTCACATAAGATGTGACTGTGGTCACACTTGCCATGGAATGGGGGACAGTATAATTTCTCTATCAGGTAAGTTATTGAAGAAATCAGAGTTTCTGAAGGAGGGTCTACCAATGGCAGCGGAAAGAGAAAAGTTAGTGCTGATTGGAAATGGCATGGCGGGAGTAGGCACTATTGAGCAGATTCTGAAGCTGGGCGGCGCTTATGATATTTCGGTCTTCGGCAGTGAGCCGCATCCCAACTATAACCGGATTATGTTGTCCTATGTACTTGAAGGCAGCAAATCGATTGAAGACATCATTCTCAACGATCTCGGGTGGTATGAAGATAATCATATTACACTGCATACCGGTACGACGGTCACCAGGATCGATGATCAGAACAAACTAATAATGACCGATAATGGACTGGCGGTTCCTTACGATAAAGCAATTATTGCAACGGGTTCGAATTCTTTCATTCTCCCCGTACCCGGCAGCACCAAGGATGGAGTAGTCGGCTTCCGCGATATCGCGGATTGTGATGCAATGCTGGCAGCGGCGAAGCAGTACCGCACGGCGGCTGTGATCGGCGGAGGACTGCTGGGTCTGGAAGCTGCGAAGGGCCTGGTCAATCTGGGCATGGATGTTACCGTTGTGCATCTGCTGGAGGATCTGATGGAGCGCCAGCTGGACCGTACCGCTTCTTCAATGCTACAGGCAGAGCTTACGCGTCAAGGTGTGAGATTCGCCATGGGCAAGCAGACGGTTGAATTGACCGGAGAAGAACGGGTGACTGGTCTACGATTCAGTGATGGCAGTGTGCTGCCGGCAGAGTTTGTAGTGATGGCTGTTGGAATCAAGCCGAATGTCCAGCTTGCGAAGGACAGCGGAATCACTGTTAACCGCGGGATTGTAGTTGACGATTATATGCAGACTTCTATGGCAGATGTGTATTCTGTCGGTGAATGTACAGAGCACCGGGGAACCTGCTACGGACTCGTTGCACCGCTATTCGAGCAGGGTATGGTTCTCGCCAAGCATTTGTCAGGTGTACAGACTCCGGGCTATGAAGGATCAGTTGTAGCAACCAAGCTCAAAATTTCCGGGGTAGATGTATTCTCCGCCGGTGAATTCACCGAAACGCCGGAGCATACCGTCATTTCTGCCAAGGATGAATGGAAGCGAACCTACAAGAAGATTTTGCTTAAGAATAATGTGATTGTCGGTGCCGTTCTGTTCGGTGATGTAACGGAATCTGCCAACCTGCAGAAGCTTGTGAAAAACAGCACAGAGATGACCAATGAAATCTATGATGAGGTTATGGGCACAAGCTGCTGTGGCGGAGGCGGAGCCAAGAAAGGCATGTCTGTTGAAGCGATGGCAGATGAAGAAATCGTCTGCGGCTGCAACGGCGTAACCAAAAAAGCGATTGTTGATGCTGTTACGGAGAACGGCTTCACTACGGTAGATGAGATCAAAGCCTGCACGGGTGCAACCCGCTCCTGCGGCGGCTGTAAGCCAGTGGTGGAGCAGATTCTGCAATTCGTTCTCGGAGACAGCTTCCAGCAGAGCGCCAAGCAGGGAATCTGCAGCTGCACCTCGCTTAGCCGGGATGAGATCGTTGCCGAGATTACGGCAAAAGGCCTCCGGACTACCAAGGAAGTCATGCATGTCCTGGACTGGAAGCAGGCAGAAGGCTGTTCCAAATGCCGCCCGGCTGTGAACTATTATCTGGGGATGATCTACCCTGACACTCATGAAGACGAGAAGGAATCCCGGTTCGTCAATGAACGGATGAGCGCCAATATTCAGAAGGACGGAACTTATACAGTTATCCCGCGGATGTATGGCGGGGTGACCACTCCTGAGGATTTGAAGCGGATTGCCGATGTGTCCCTGAAGTATGATGTGAAGGTTGTGAAGGTAACGGGCGGCCAACGTCTTGACCTGATCGGTGTCAAAAAAGAAGATGTACCTAAGGTGTGGGAGGAGCTGGATATGCCGTCCGGCTATGGGTATGCGAAGTCGCTGCGTACAGTAAAAACTTGCGTGGGTTCGCAGTTCTGCCGCTTCGGCACACAGGATTCCATGGGCATGGGCGCTATGCTTGAGCGTAAATATGAGCGGCTGGATATGCCGGCCAAGTTCAAGATGGCGGTTAACGGCTGTCCGCGTAACTGCGCAGAATCGTGCACGAAGGATATCGGAATTGTCGGCAACGACGGCGGCTGGGAAGTGTTCATCGGCGGTAACGGCGGGATTAAGCCGCGCATCGCAGATGCCTTCTGCAAGGTGAAGACCGACGAGGAACTGGTTGAGGTCTGCTCCGCTGTCATCCAGTACTACCGTGAGACCGGTAATTACCTGGAGAGAACCTCCGAATGGGTAGAGCGTATGGGTCTTGAGCATATCCAGACTGTGGTTATGGGCAATGACGACAACCGTAAAGAGCTTGCGGCACGTATTGACTTTGCCCTGGCCCAGGTGAGTGATCCTTGGCGGAAAATGCTGGATGACAAAAACACCCGCACCGCGCTGTTCGAAGAGACACAGGTATAGTCTAAAGGGAGAGGGAGAGAGCATAATGGAACGGAGTAATCGGGAATATACGATAGGCGCAGTGGAAGATTTCATGCTGCAGATCGGCCGGGTAGTTCATGCAGGAGAGGTCGAATTAGCGATATTCCGCACATCGGACGGCGCAATCTATGCGGTCCGTAACCACAGTCCCCATCCGAAGGGTGGTCCGCTCGCAGAAGGAATCGTATCGGGCTATTATTTATATGATCCGCTGCATGACTGGAAGATCGACCTTCGCACCGGAGAGGTTCAGGCACCGGACCGGGGGCAGGCAGAAGTCTATCCGGTTACAGTAGAGGGCGGAGTTGTTAAGGTCACTCTGCCTGCGGCAGTAACAACTCTAAATTAAAGAAAGAGCAGGTGCGGATATGTTTACGCAGAGCGTAGAGAATATCGTTGAGACAGCCGTAGGGAAACGCGACAAAATGAATGAGAGCCTGCCCAAATATTTTTTGGCGGCCCTCCTGGCAGGAGCATATGTGGGTATCGGTATTATTCTGATCTTCTCACTGGGGGCACCGCTGGCGGCGATCAAATCACCGTTCCAGCCGCTGATTATGGGAGCATCCTTCGGGATTGCCTTGACCTTGGTTGTATTCGCAGGCTCAGAGCTGTTTACAGGTAATAATATGTTCTTCACGGTAAGCACGCTTGCCGGGAGAACTACAGTCTGGGACACGGTGAAGAACTGGGTCCTGGTATTCCTCGGCAATGTGGCCGGTGCTGTGGTGCTGGCGCTGCTGATTCAGGGATCGGGCCTCTTCAAGGCAGCGCCTGCCGAGCATCTGATCTTCGCGGCGGCTGCCAAAAAGATGAGCCTGCCGTTCTCAGAGCTGTTCTTCCGCGGTATTCTCTGTAACTGGCTGGTCTGCCTGGCACTGTGGATGTCCTCCCGTGCCAAGAGTGAAGCGGCGAAGCTGGTGCTGATCTGGTGGTGTCTGTTCGCCTTCATCGCGAGCGGCTATGAACACAGTGTAGCGAATATGACGCTGCTCAGCGTAGCCGTACTGCTGCCGAATCATCCAGAGACAGTGAGCATCGCCGGCTGGTTCCACAACATGATTCCTGTTACGCTTGGCAACATCATCGGCGGCGGTGTCTTTGTCGGAATGGCCTACTGGCTAATTTCACCTGTGCGTACTCCGCGTAACGTATCTGTCCCTCCTCAGACTAAGAAAGCAAGCTAGATTCAATATCAAGCCCCGCAGCTGCTACATGGCTGCGGGGCTTTTTTGCCGCTCAATCCCTGCTATAATACACTTCAGGAGGTTATTCTCATATGAATATATTGATTCTTGGTGCCACCGGCCGGGTGGGGAGCCATATTGTTACCCATGCTCTTCAGGATGGACATCATGTGACCGTGCTGGCCCGCACGCCGGAGAAGGTTCAGCCGCTCCATGCCAACCTGACGATCATCGAAGGTAATGTTCTTAATCAAGATGATATCGCCCGGGCAGTGCAGGGAAATGATGTAGTGATTAGTGCGTTGAACACCGATGGGACAACCACACTTACAGACAGTATGCCTTTTATCATCGGAGCCATGTACGAGGAAGAGATAGAGCGCATTATTACCGTAGGAACTGCGGGCATTCTTCAAAGTGAGCTTTCTCCGGAACTCCTGCGTTACCAATCCAGCGAATCTAAACGCAGGTCCACCCGTGCTGCAGAAGAACATGAACAAGCCTATCGCTTGTTGGAGCGGTCGACTCTGAAATGGACCATTGTGTGCCCAACCGCTCTGCTGAACGGAGAACGCTTGGGGACCTATCGTGTGAGACAAGATATTCTGCCCGAAGGAGGCAGTGAAATATCTGTAGCAGATACAGCGGAATTCACGTATAGTCAAATTGATGCTAGCGATTTCATAAGAACCCGTGTAGGTATAGCTTACTGATACAGGTGATCTATTTAGAAGACGAACGGAGGAGAGGGCTGCGATGGCAAGCTTTAACCATTTTGGCGTATATGGAATTTGTCAGCGTGACGGCAGGCTGCTGGTGATCCATAAAGGAAGGGGCCCTTATAGCGGAAGATACGATCTGCCGGGGGGGAGACTGGAGACTGGTGAATCCCTGGTTGACGGCTTGATCAGAGAGTTTGTTGAAGAGACTGGTTATACAGTAAAGGTACAACAAAACCTGGGCACCTTCGATTTCTTTATCCCGCATAACGAAGATCACTTTACACAAATGCATCATATGGCAGCCTTGTATCAGGTTGAATTGGCCGGGGAAGAAGAGCCTGTTGCCATTTCAATGTTCGAAGAACAGGATTCCCGTGGGGCGGAATGGGTGGATATCACTAGAATAACACTCGACTCAGCTTCTCCGTTAGCCGTATATGCTGCTAAGTTCCTTAGGGGTGAGGAACTGCCTGTAACACCAGAATATTATGATGATTGGGAAGTAAAAGGTTCATAGGATGTGCCGCCAGTACGGTGAATACATCGCGTGACAAGAAAAAAAGACGCCGGACAGGGCGCCTTGACCACTCTATTAAATTTATCGGGTCAGATATGTTTCAATGAGGTAAATAGAGGGTATTATTGATAGGAAATTAAATTCGGCAAATTTCATTGGGACATAATTCGCAATGGCAGATTTCCTGAAGCATCGCCAGATCCTTGATGACAATCATACCATTCTCATACTCCACTGCATCTTTTTTGCGCAGATCACTCAGCATGCGGTTAACGCTCTCACGGGTAGCGCCGATCATGTTGGACAGATCTGTATGCGTGATTTTTTTGTTAATCAGAATGCTGTCGCCGGTCTTCTCACCATAGGTGTTGCCAAGACGGATCAGTGTGGAGCAGAGTGCGCCCGGTTTGCCGTACATCATCAGATCGCGGAATTTCGTCTGTGTGAGACGGTGATGAATCCCCATCCATTTCATGAAGTCAATAGCGAAATCGCAGTGCTGGCAGATCAGAATCTCCAGATCCTTCTGCTCGATCACGCCAACTTCACTCTCTTCAATCACTTCGGCCGTGAAGCTGTGCTTCGTGCTGAAGAACGGGTCAGCCTGACCCACCATATCACCAGCCTGATACATATACAGAATCAGTTCTTTGCCTTCGTCTGTAGATTTGGTTAATTTCACACGTCCACGCTTGATATAAAACAATTTATCCGAAAAGTCGCCTTCCCAGAAGAGGTGAGAACCCTCAGGGACCATGCGTTCCTTCATTGTGACCAACAGGCGGTTAAAGTTCTGTTCGGAGAAACAGTTTGTATTGCCGCGGGCTTCGATAACATTATAATGTTCCTTTATCATAATCGACATCCCCTTTATTCCCTCAGTTTTTCAGTAAATTTTAAATTAATTATACCTTGAAATTCCTCTTTATGGTTAAATATTTTCGTATAAAAGTGTCGAATTTTTAACATTGTGATAATTTTCACTTCATTTGTGTGAGATTGGTTACGTTTTTGCCCTGAAAAGGGTTCCTTTCCCTGTGTTATAGGATATTATAGCAGCTCCCCCCTGTTCTGGATAGTTCTAGGGAGGGAACGGCTTTTTTTGGTTTTCCCGCATGTTAATGATGTCCGTACAAATGCACATAACTCGCTTACGAGCTGACCTTGGTCCTGTGCGGGCTTAGAGATATTCTGAAACTGAGCGTCCGAACCTCCGCATAGGGCGGCGGGGCAGGCCGAGTATTCTCTTAGCGAAGGAGAGTTCCAAGATGGCAAAGGTAGCAGATCCCTATCTGAAGGTCGATCCATGGGCAATTATTGAGGAGGGCTTTGATCCGGAACGAAACCGGACTTCAGAATCGATTTTTTCACTGGGCAATGAGTACATGGGGGTGCGGGGGTATGCGGACGAGGGCTACAGCGGGGATTCCTTGCCGGGCAGCTATTTCAATGGACTAAATGAGCAAATGGGGGTCGGCAACCACTATAAGGGTATTATCCGGTCGCTGCGATATATGGTGAATGGGGTAGATTGGCTGCATACCCGGATCTCGGTAGATGGTGAACTGCTGGATCTGGCCCATTCCCGTATTGACAAGTACACCCGCAGATTGGATTTCCGAACCGGGACCTATACACGGGAGTTCATCTGGCTGCTGGCGGACGGGAAAAAGCTGAAGCTCTGCTTCACGCGGCTGGTTAGTATGACCACATCTCATCTGGGAATGCAGCAAATCACCTTCACGCCGCTTAATTTCACGGGTACGGTGGATGTTCGCACAGGGCTTGACTTCGGCATGATCCATGAGGAACACGGCCAGAGCATGTGGAGGGAGCTGCGCAGCGGAGAGGAGGGTGCGGTGACTGCCATTATGGCCCGTACGCTAACGACCGGGAATCAGCTGTTCTCAGGCTGTGTCCTGAAGTCTTCGCAGGAGCTGAATACGGAGCTTGTGGATGAGGACCGCTATATCGGGCAACAATTCTCGCTTATGCTGGCTGAAGGCGAGCCTGCTTCCTTCACGAAGCTGGTAGTCAATGTGACAGGCAGTAATACTTCACGAGCAGCAGACCATCTCTGGACAAAAGGCATGGAGCTTGCAGCAGCAGCGGACCGGCTGGTAGAGGAAGAGGTGCTTGCTGACCAGGCCGCCTATTGGAGCGGTATCTGGGCTGTCAGTGATATCCGGATTGAAGGAGACCCGGAGAATCAACAGGGCATCCGTTTTTGTATTTTTCAGCTGTATCAGACGTATCACGGGGACCATCCCGGGTACAACATCGGTGCCAAAGGGTTGACCGGTGAAGCCTACCGGGGCCTTGCCTTTTGGGATACGGAGTCTTATTGCCTGCCGTTCTATCTGTTCAATAATCCGAAGGCGGCCCGCAGCCTGCTGGAATTCCGCTACAAGACGTTGCCGGAGGCGCTGCAGCGCGGGCACGAGGTGGATTGCGAAGGGGCTTTTTACCCGATTGCCACAATAGACGGAACAGAGAGCTGTGACCTGTGGCAGCACTCCAACCTGCAGCTTCATGTCGGGACGGCCGTCTCCTACGGAATCTGGCATTATATGAATAATACAGGCGACCGGGAATTCCTTTACAGCAAAGGGGCCGAGATGCTGATTCAGATCAGCCGGTTCTATGCATCACGCGGCCAATGGGGGCAGCGCACCGGGGAATACGGATATTATGGTGTGATGGGACCTGACGAATTCCAGCTCATGGTAAACAATAACTGCTACATCAATCTGATGGCCCAGAAGTTATTCGAATATACGCTCGAAACGGTAGCCTTAATGAAGGCGGAGACGCCGGAGAAATATGCGGCGGTTATAGCGGCTACTACGCTCCGTGAGGAGGAACTGGCTGACTGGGATTACAAGCGTGCACATATGAAAATCCCGTTCGACCCCGGCAGCGGCCTATATGAGGAGCATGACGGATTCTTCGATATGCCGCATCTCGACATTCACTCCATTCCGGTGTCCGAGTTCCCGCTCTACGCTAACTGGTCTTATGATCGCCTGTACCGTTACGATATGATCAAGCAGCCGGATGTGCTGATGTTCATGTTCCTGTATAACGGGCAATTTTCCCGCGAGGCCAAGCTGGCGAATTACGAATATTATGAACCGAGATGTATTCATGAGTCCTCGCTCTCGCCGTCCATTCACTCGATTCTGGCCAATGAACTCGGCAAGCCGGAGGAAGCGTACCGGTTCTTCGAGTTCGCCACGCGTCTGGATCTGGACAATTATAATCGCAATACCCGGGAAGGGCTGCACACCACATCAATCGCCGCAGCGTGGATGAACATCGTCTATGGCTTCGGCGGGATGCGCTCGGATGGAGATTGCCTGTCCTTCTGGCCGGTGCTGCCGCAGCAGTGGACCGTCTACAGCTTCCAGGTGATCTGCAGGGGCGTACTGCTGGGCATTACGGTAAATGCGGAGGCGGTTTCCTTCAGAGCGGTAAATGGCGGAAGCGCAGAGGTGCTGATCTATGATCAGCGGGTGACCGTAGATGAAGCTGGGATTGAGCTTCCGCTTGCTGAAGGGATGGCTGTGTAATGGACTGGACGGTTAGCGAGCACAGCTTCGAGCCCTGGCGGATTACGGCGAACGGCAACAAATATATGACCGGCAATGGTTATATGGACTTCCGGGGAGTGCTTGAAGAGTTCGGAAAGGAGCAGCTTGCGGCGGTTACGTTAGCCGGAGTATATGACCGGGCGGGCGAGAAATGGCGCGAGCCGGTGAACGCCCCGAATGGACTGTATACGTTAATCACCAGTGACGGCATAAAGCTAAGCGTATTGGAAATAGAACCCCTGGAGCATACACAACGTCTGGATCTCCATTCCGCAGTTCATCGTAGGGAGACGGTGTTCGGTGTCCGCGAGGGCGGCAGACTGACCCTGACCGCAGAGCGGTTCGCCAGCATGGACCAGCTCCATCTGCTGGCCGCCAGATGGACTCTGCACTGCACTGCCGATTGCCGGATAGAGATTACGACGGGAATCGATGGCGCGGTGTGGGATATCAACGGCCCCCATCTGCTGGAGCAGCAGAGCCGCTCTGCCGGCGGGGGGCTGCTGTCAACAGCGGTTACCGGGGAGCTGGGGCTGCCGGTGGCGGTGGCGGAGCATACAGAGTTCAGCTTAGCAGAACAAGGTACAGTGATGGACATAGACATAATCACAGACATGGGGAGGGCGCTCCGTCATATTTCTTTTGATGCCAAGGCCGGAGAGACTTATGAGTGGTACAAATATGCAGCAGTATTCACAGGTCTGGATGCCGAAGACGGCACTGGTGAGGGCTCCCCTGATGATTGGGCGGTGCAGACCGTCCAGGCAGCAGCCGCTACAGGATATGCTGGACTGCTGGAGGCGCACCGGTGCAAGTGGGCGGAGCGATGGTCACGCAGCGATTGTGTCATTGAAGGCGATGAAGAAGCGCAGTTCGCACTGCGCTACAGTATGTATCAGCTGCTGATTATTGCACCGACGAAGTCGGAGAAGGTCTCGATTCCGGCGCGCGGCTTGTCCGGGCAGGTCTATAAGGGTGCGGTATTCTGGGATACAGAAATGTTCATGCTTCCCTTTTTCCTGCACAGCGACCCGGGGATTGCGCGTAATCTGATGATGTACCGTATCCACACGCTGGACGGTGCGCGGCGGAAGGCGGCAGAGTACGGATATTTGGGCGCTTTTTATGCCTGGGAGAGTCAGGATACGGGGGATGATGCCTGCACTCTGTTCAATGTGAACGATGTATTTACCGGGCGGCCCATGCGGACCTATTTCCGCGATAAGCAGATTCATATCAGTGCAGATGTCGTGCATGGAATCTGGCAATACGTGACCTTCACGGGAGATGACAGCATCCTGGCGGACGGCGGGGCGGAGGTCATCTGGGAATGTGCGCGTTTCTTCTATTCCTATGCTCACTATAATCCTGTGAAGCGGCGTTATGAGCTGCTGGATGTTACCGGCCCGGATGAATACCATGAGCGGGTGAATAATAATGCATTTACGAGTGCCATGGTTCAGGAGACACTGAAGATTGCCTTGCGGACAGCAGAACGGTTGCAGGACAAATATCCGGCCGTGTATAACGGTCTTGCTGAACCTTATTCTGACGGGCCGTTCCTGGATGAATTCACTGCAATGCTGGCACAGCTCTACGTCCCGCAGCCGGACCCGGATACGCTGGTGATTGAACAATTCGACCGTTATTTGCAACTGGAGGATGTGTCTCTGGCTGAGCTGAAGGCACGGGTCATTCACCCGAATGAGTACTGGGGCGGAGGCAATGGGCTGGCTGCAACCACAAGAATCCTGAAGCAGGCCGATGTGGTGCTGATGTTACATCTGTTTCAAGAGCCGGTTCAGCAGGGAAGTGAAGCAGGCCAATTGGGAATTCTATGAGCCGCGAACCGAGCATGGTTCCAGCCTCAGCGCCTGTATCTACGCGCTGGCTGCAACGGATATCGGCTTGCCGGACTGGGGATATCCGTATTTCATGCGCACTGCCACCGTAGATCTTACCGGTGAGTCGAAGCAGTATGTCGGCGATCTCTATATTGGCGGGACCCATCCCGCTGCAAATGGGGGCGCGTGGATGGCTGCGGTTCTTGGCTTCGCGGGTGTGCGCTTTGATGGACAGATCGTCACCCTTAAGCCGTCTCTGCCGGAGACCTGGAGTTCCATTGAGCTGCCGGTAATCCTGCGCGGAGGCAGCTTCCGGCTGCAGATTGGCCGCGAAGAGATCACGGTTACGGCAGCGCCGGGCAACAGCGAATCGATAAGCTTCGCCGGATTCGGCAGTGAGGCGGTGCCATGCCCGCCCGGTGCAATCCTGGAGTTAGCGTCACAGTCCAATCAGAGAGGAGTATGACAATGATGCTGGAGCATATGAAGGGCGCTATCTTCGATCTGGATGGCGTGATTGTAGACACGGCGAAGTATCACTATCTGGCCTGGCACTCACTCGCCGGGGAGCTGGGCTTCCCGTTCACGGAGACGGACAATGAGCGGCTGAAGGGCGTCAGCCGGATGCGGTCGCTGGATATTCTGCTTGAGATCGGCGGCCTGAGTTTCGGTGAAGCTGAGAAGCTGGCGATGGCGGAGAGGAAGAACCGCCTCTATGTTGAATACATTTCCGGACTGGACGAATCGGAGCTGCTGCCCGGTGTTAGAGTCTATCTAAGTGCGCTCAGAGCACGCGGCGTAGCTATTGCCCTCGGCTCTGCCAGCAAGAATGCAGCCTTCATCCTGGATAAGCTGAATATTGCTGGGCTGTTCGATACGGTGGTAGATGGCAACAAGGTCTCGCAGGCGAAGCCGGACCCTGAGGTGTTCCTGACCACCTGCCGGGAGCTGGGGCTGGGGCCTCAGGACTGTGTGGTGTTCGAGGATGCAGAGGCCGGAGTAGCCGCCGGGAAGGCGGCCGGCATGAACGTTGTCGGGATTGGCCGGCCGGAGCTGCTGAAGACAGCGGATCTGGTGATATCCGGATTGCATGAACTGTAAGAGCTTGATAGAATGGCCCTTGAGGAACTTTTTTCCTCTATTATCTAATCTAATATAGAAGGAAAGCTTGAGGGATGATAATGGAAACGTTGTTGCTATGGCCTGAAGGTGCGCCTGGAGCGCTGGGAACCAGTGAAGAGGATCAGCCTGCGATTACACCTTATTTAGTTGAAGGCAAGGGGAATGCCGCTGTTCTGGTCTGTCCGGGAGGCGGGTATGCGATGCGTGCCGACCATGAAGGCGGTCCGGTTGCGGAGTGGCTGAATACCCTCGGAATTTCAGCATTCGTGCTGCGTTACCGTGTTGCGCCTTACCAATACCCGAGTGCGCTGCTGGATGCTCAGAGAGCGCTGCGCACGATCCGCTTCCGGGCGGATGAATATGGAATTGACCCGGGCCGTCTCGGCATTCTGGGCTTCTCGGCGGGCGGACATCTTGCTTCTACCGCCGGGGTATCTTATGATCTGGGCAATCCTGATCACCCTGAGCCATTGGAGCGGCTGTCCAGCCGTCCTGACCGCCTCATTCTATGCTACCCGGTCATCTCAATGACCGAAGGGGTGACCCATCAAGGCTCGAAGGAGAATCTGCTGGGAGCCGTTCCCGATGCAGAGCTGTCGCTTAAGCTCAGCAGTGAGTTCCAAGTGACCCCGGACACACCGGCAACGTTCCTCTGGCATACCTCTGATGATGATTATGTCCCGGTAGAGAACAGTCTGTTGTTCGCCGCAGCACTTAGCCGCCATCATGTTCCGTTCGATCTGCATATCTATGCACACGGCGTACACGGTTTGGGTTTAGCTCCTGAAGAACAGCACACTAAGACTTGGGCGGATGCCTGTGCCTCGTGGCTGCAGTTGAACGGGTATACGAGAGCGTGAACTTCTGTATCTAAGCCCGCGTCCAAGGGGACGGTGATAAATCAGCTGAGATGAAGAGCGTCCCACGCTGCCGGTCGGCAGCAGGACGTTCTTTTTTTGCAGGGGTAGAGGCTTTAGGCAGCCGGTTAAGCTGACTATGTTTCTATATTAATATATATTATTCTATAGATAAGGTGATACGAGAGATCCAGGAAGGCAGGTACATATTATGAGTCTTATGTTTTCACGCGTGCATACAGCGGAAGAAACCGCTGAGGTTGCCCAACTGGCGGCAGAGATATGGAGTGAATATTATATCACCATTATTACCGCAGGGCAGATCGAGTATATGCTTGGCAAGTACCAGTCGGTTCCAGCGATTACGCAGCAGATCCATGAGCAGGGTTACGAATATTACTTAATCCATAGCGGGGAAGGCTCCACGGTGGGGTATATGTCAGCCAGACAAGAGGAAGGGAAGCTCTTCCTGAGCAAGCTCTATATAGGCAAGGAGTACAGGGGGCGCAGCTATGCCAGCCAAGCGTTGGTCTTCCTGGAGAAGCTGTGCCAGGAGCGGAACCTGACTCATATTTGGCTAACGGTCAATCGTGATAATGAATCAAGTATTGCGGTCTATACAAGAAAGGGCTTTCGGACCCTTAGGGAACAAGTGGCAGATATCGGGAACGGATTCGTCATGGATGATTACATTATGGAAAAAGAAATCCCGGTCCCCTGAGAGAGGAACAGCTTATTCATGAACAAGGATTCATCCTATAATCAATCAGTGACCTATTGGAAGCAATATCAGAAGTTTTTCCCGGATGACATGCAGATCAATGAACCCCATTTACCCGCCGAAGAATGGATGACCTGGAACCATGCTCATATTCATCTGGATCGTATGCCAGCTCCTGACGCACCTTTAAAAATCATTTTCATTCATGGAGCTGGCGGCAATGGCAGGTTGCTCGCTCCATATGCACGAATGCTCCAAACCTACGGTTATGAAGTAGTGTCGCCGGATCTGCCGCCTTATGGTCTAAGCTATACCGATTCAGCGGAATCAATAGATTATCAGTTCTGGATTGACATCCTTAATGAATTGATCGAACAGGAGCTTAGAAGGGACGGCAAGCCTATTATTCTGCTGGGCTCCAGTATTGGAGGCATGTTAGCTTATCATACTGCTGTACAAAGTAAGCGGGTCAAAGGGTTAATAGCAACGACATTTGTAGATACGAGTGATCCGAAGGTTCGTGATCAGTTAGCTCCTAACAAACTCATCAGCCGGTTAGGGGGATGGTGTATGAATCAATTCCCTGCCCTGCTAGACTCCTTGCAGATCTCTGTGAATAGAGTATCCCGGATGAGATGGATCACGAACAACGCCGAGCTGACCAGACTCATTATGAATGATCCCCATGCGGCAGGTACAAGAATCCCTTTACGCTTATTAAGAACCTTTCTAAATATGAAACCGGTCCTGAAACCTCAGCAGTTTGACTTGTGTCCGGTATTACTCGTTCATCCTCAATTAGACCCTATGACTCCTTACTGCTTCAGTAAACCGTTTTATGACCATCTTAAAAGCAGAAAAGAATCTGTGATTTTAGAGGGTGCAGGTCATTTTCCGATTGAACAACAGGGGCTGGAGCAGATGATTGCTGCTGTGCTTGCTTTTTTGAGAACAGTAGAGGAAGAATTACAGCTAACATAAACCGTCCGGCTCAATGTGCTCAGGATGAAACACTATAAATCACTATAAAACCAGTCCAACACGGGATGTTCGTGTGTGGGCTGGTTTTTGCTTGCTTAGCTGAAAAACTCCATACAAATGGACATAAAGAACTTTGAAATAAACCTGTGTAAGCGCTTGTAGGTTTGTTAAAATATAAGAAATTATAGCTTGCACACGATAACTTATCCTTCTATTTCTCGCTGAAACGGTACCGTCCTTTAAAAGGACGGCAACGCCGTTTCCCCTTGTATTATTGAAACTGGAGGTGAATCCAGGGTGTTGTCCACGCTTGTGAAACCCATTATCAGGCTCAGTGTTAAGCAGCAGTTGATTCTGCTGTTCCTGATCATGATTACGCCTATTCTGATTCTGAACAGCTACGGAAACTACAAGGCAGAGGAGATTCTGAAGCACCATGTGACCAATGCCTATGTGGAGCTGAACAAGCAGAATCTCGCCATTATTAACAGAGACATCGATACGGTGAACAAAATCACGACCACCGTCATCCAGAATCCGGTCCTGCAGCAGCTCAACATGAGCGGGAATGATACAGTGCTGGAGCGCGTGGAACGTTATGAGACCATCGAGAAGCTGCTCGGCAGCTATTCGCAGGGAGCGGAGCGGGGTGACGGCATCTACTACTCGCTATACGTATATGATCCCGATAACTACTACTTTTTCGCTCCCAATTTCCCGCAGGTGAAGAAGGCGGGGGTTTATTTTTTCTCCAAGGAGGAACGGCCATACTGGTTCGAACAGGTGGTACAGCAGAAGGGCCGCGGATACCTGATGTTCGCCGAGAAGCTGAGTCCGCAGGCCGAAAATCTGAAGACGCTCACTTATGTCAGGGCTGTCAATAATATCTACCGGGGGGAAGGGACGCTCGGCGTGCTGGTGGTGACCAAGATGGAATCGAAGATCGGCGAATCGCTAAGGTCCATCTCACTGCCGGACGGGGAAATCTATCTGACCGATATGAGCAACCGTGTACTGGCCTCGACCACGAATTCAACCGGAGAGGTGATCGTCCTGCCGGACGGCTCGGAGGCGGGAGATCCGGAAGGGACCGAGGATATCATCACTGATGACTTCATCTATGTGGTGAACAACAATCATGCCTTTGAGCAAAAGCTGGTCTACAAGGTGCCCGTCAAATCCCTGCTCCAGCAGCAGAACGAAATGAAACGCGTCATTCAATACATAACAGTGGCTTACGCGCTGTTCGGACTGATCATCATTACCTACTTCTGGCGTTCGCTGATGACTCCTTTGCAGAAGCTGGCTTTTTTTGTACGCAAGTATGAGCCGGGCAACCGTGTGCCCGAGACTCCCCGCAGAGGAAGCAACGATGAGGTCAGTGTGCTGATTACCGCCACGTATGATATGGCCCGCAGGCTCAACAGCCTGATTATGTACAAATACCAGATGGAGCTGAAGCAGAAGGAATCGCAGCTGCAGCTGCTCTACCAGCAGATCAACCCGCATCTGCTGTACAACACCCTGGAGAGTATTTATTGGAAAAGCTCGCTCGAAGGCAACGTGGAATCCGCGGAAATGATCAAGGAATTATCCAAGCTGATGAAGATCAGCTTAAGCCGGGGCCGGGAGCTGATCTCGCTCGAAGAGGAGCTTGAACATGCCAGTGCCTACATCAAGCTCCAGCAGCACCGGCATGATTATGTGTTCGCCGTTATCTGGAATATCGCTCCCGGGACCACCAGGAATCTGATTCCCAAGATCACCCTGCAGCCCCTGATCGAGAATGCCATTATCCACGGGGTTAAGCATATGGAGGAGGACGGTGAAATCATCATCACCTCTGTGCTGGAGGATGGCCGGATTCGGATTACCATTGAGGATAACGGCTATAGGCAGGTCGATTATAAGGCTATCGAACAGATCCTCAATGATGACAGCCAGAACCCGGTTAACGGATACGGTATCCGCAATATCCATCAGCGTGTGCAGCTGCATTTCGGCGGGGATTACGGGATCAGCTACGGACCGCGTGAGTGCGGAGGCACGATAGTAAGTGTGATCCTTCCGAAGTCAGAGACTATAGAGTAGAGGAGAGAATACGGTGTTCAATATACTGGTTGTTGATGATGAGCCGCTCATTTGCAAAGGACTGAGCAGCCTGCTGGCTGCTTCCGGGTTGGATATTGACCATATCTATACGGCCGGCAGCGGGTATGAGGCACTGGATTGTATCCGTATGGAGGAGATCGATCTGCTTGTGACCGATATCCAGATGGGGGCGATGAGCGGGATTGAACTGATGCAGCATGCCAAAATGACCAGGCCCTGGATGCAGACGATCGTCATCTCTGCGCATGAGACCTTTCAGTATGCCCAGATGGCCGTCCGGCTGGGGGCGAGAGATTATCTCATTAAGCCCTTGAACAGTGAGCAGTTCCTGGATTCGGTGCGCAGTGTTGTTCTGAAGATGAATAGACCGTCGCCGGAGCTGGCTACATATATGGATGGTAATGGGGACCGCTTCCGCCTGGAGGAGCCGCTTCCCGAGTACAGCGAACTGCTGAACAGTCTGCTTACGGAGACTGCGGAGGTGCTGGAGGCAGAGGAGAAGCGGCGCAAGCTGGATGAGCTTAGTCTGCAGGGACCATTTTTTGCGGTGATCAAAATCAGGCTCCCCCTGCCGCAAGACCGGCCTGAGCAGAGGTACACTACCCGTGATCATGGCCTGCTGCGCTACGCCGCCTTGAATATTGCCAAGGAGCTGTTGGATCAGGAGTGGAATTCCACAGCCTTCTATTCGCCGGACCAGGAAATCACCATAATCATCCAGTGGGATGAGCAGAGCTACGAGGAGCCGTCCACCGGCCAGCTGAGCCGGCTGGAGGTGCTGGGCCGCAGCCTTCATTTTAATATTCACCGCTATCTGCAGCTGAGTGCCGTTATCGGCATCAGCCAGATTCTGAAGGGGCTGAGCTTCATGGATGTGCTGAACCGGCAAGCCTCGAAGGCGATCCTCTGGAACAACGAGCATGCAGATCATTATGTGTTCTATTATGGAGATTTCAACTGGAGTAACTATGCCGCTGATCCGTCGCCCGAGGAGCTGCATACGCACAGTAATCTGATCGTGCAGAAGGCGAAGGAATACATTGACGGGAATTATGCCCAGAAGGGGCTAACGATCCATGAAGTAGCGAAGAAGAATCATGTCAGCCCTAATTACCTGAGCTATTTGTTCAAGAAGAATACAGGCTATAACCTGTGGGAATATGTGATTAAGCTGCGGATGGAGGACAGCCGGGAGATGATTCTGAACACCGATCTGCGCCGGTATGAGATAGCGGAGCGGGTGGGATACGAGTCGCCGGAGCATTTCAGCAAAATTTTCAAAAAATACTTTGGACTCAGTCCCAGCGAGCTGAAGAAGTAAGAACGCTTACGATTGCCATAGATATAGACATGTTAAGTCTCTCCCTCATTTCCTACAATGAAGACAGGAGGCGCTTTCCCATAAAGTGCTGAAAGACGACAGGAATGAGGGAGCCCGAATGAATCAGTCTGCTGCGTTACACGATCACCTTCCAGCGGAGCTGGAGAGCAAGCCGTACAAGCAGAACCGTTGGAAAAAGAATTATTGGGGCGTGATGTTTCTTGTCCCCGCATTGATCATCTTCATTATGTTTATGTGGGTGCCTATCTTCAAAGGGTTCCTGTACAGCTTCTACACCGTTGATTTCGTCAAAGGGAATACCTTCGCCGGCCTGGATAATTATGCCAGGGCACTTACCGACCCCGATGTGCTGATTGCTGTCCAAAACACCCTGTACTATATGCTGCTGTGTCTGGTGATCGGCTTCTGGGTTCCGATTGCCTTTGCCATTGCGATCTCCGAGCTGCGGAAATTCGGCGGATTCGTGCGCGTTGCCGCGTATTTGCCATATGTCATGCCTGCTGTAGTCCTATACGGGCTGTGGCGCTGGCTGTATGATCCGGTTGGACCGATTAATGCCTTAATCGGCAGCACCGGAGCGGAGCAGATCGCCTTCCTGACCGATATCCGTTGGTCGATGATCTCGCTGGTCTTCATGGAGACCTGGCAGCAGTTCGGCTCGGGGATGCTGATCTATCTTGCTGCGGTGCTTAGTATTCCCCGGGACTGGTATGAGGCCGCCGAGATTGACGGAGCGGGAGTATGGGCGCGTATCCGCCACATCACCTTGCCTTCGCTGCGCAATCTGATCCTGCTGATGCTGATTCTTCAAGTCATCGCCACCTCTCAGGGCTACCAGTCACAGATGGCCTTGCTGGACGGGGGGCCGAACAATGCAACGCTGACGTATGCTCTGCTTATTGTGAAGTATGCTTTTACCAGACTGGATTATGGTACGGCGACTGCGCTGGGGATGCTGATGTTTGTTGTTCTGGGCGGTTTGGGCATTCTTCAGTTCAAGCTTAACAAGGAGGACAACTAGGATGAAGAGCGCAGACAGAGGGATTCTCTCGGAGCATGATCTTAAGAAAACCAGCAACCGGGTGGTATATGGAATTATGGTTTTGTTCATCGTCCTGATGATCTTCAGCATGCTGTACCCCATGCTCATGACGATGTTCAACGGGCTGAAGTCGAATATCGAGGTCAATTCCTTTCCGCCGCATTTTTTCCCGCAGGAATGGCATTTCGGCAATTTGAAGGATGCGCTGGATTATATCGATCTGGCCATGTTTCTGCGGAACACCCTGTATATTTTTGCAGGAAATATGGCCGCTACCTTAATTGTGCTGGGACTCGCGTCCTTTAGTATCTCCCGGATGCATGTGCCTTACCGCAAGGCCTTCTATTTCTTCTTCCTGATGACACTGTTCATTCCAGCCACGAGCTATATGATTCCGAACTTTGTCAATCTGAAGGAGCTGGGCCTGCTCAATCAATATGCGGCATTCTGGCTGCCGGCAGGCGCGAACACGTTCTTCTTCCTGCTGCTTAAGAATTTCTTCGACGGGATTCATCCCGAGATACTGGAAGCGGCGCGGATGGACGGAGCCTCGGAGCCGAGAAGCTTCTTCACCATCGCGGTGCCGCTGTCGATTCCGATTTTTGCAACACTGGCGATCTTCATCTTCTCCACAGCCTGGAATGACTGGTTCTGGCCGTCGCTGGTCATGCACAGTGAGGAGAAGTATACGCTCGCTACCGCCATCTATAAGTACGTTATCAATGTAAAAGCGCTGAATACGAACATCAAATTTGCGATTCTGTTCATTGTCTCTCTGCCGCCGATCCTGGTGTTCCTGGTCTTCCAGAAGTTCATTATGCGCGGGGTTTCATTGTCAGCGGTCAAAGGGTGAGCAGAAGAATCCTTACAGAAGATACGGATCGTATACCTGCACATGAAAGCAATATAATCACACCTCGTTTGTAAGCGGTCTCTCTTTTAAGATGAAAGGGTAAGCTCATTATGAATGGAAAAGGGGAGTTACAATGCGTAAAGTTTCCAGCGTATTCGCCTGTCTCCTGGTAACGGGGACCTTATTGTCCGCTTGCGGGGGCAATAACAACGGCAACAAGCCGGCGGCGGACGGGGGAGAAGCGACACCTGCACCAGCGGCGACCCAGGCGGCAGAAGAGTCGGCAACCCCGTCACAGTCACCGGCAGATGATATCACCCAGAAGAAGGTAACGATCAAAATCCACTATCCTACGCCTGACCTGACCGAGGTGAGAGCGCAGGAGGATGACAAAATCAAGCGGTTCCAGGAAGTCTATCCGAACGTGGAGATCGTCAAGGATGACTGGCAGTATAATGTAAGCGAGATCGGAGTGAAGATGGCTGCGAACGAAGCGCCTACCTTCTTCAACACATATGCTACCGAAGCCAAATTCCTGATTGAGAAGGGCTGGGTAGCCGACATCACCGATCTGTGGAACAACTATGAGTTCAAGGATCAGATCAATCCAGTGCTGCAGAATCAGTTCATTATCGGCGGCAAGGTGTATGGGGTAACGCAGAAGGGTTACGTCACTACAACGATGATCAATAAGAAAATGCTCGATGACAAAGGTGTAGCCGTACCTCCAATGGATTGGACCTGGGACGACATGCTGAACACAGCCAAAGGAGTGGCCGACCCCAAGAAAGGTATCTCCGGGATTGCCCCGATGGGCAAAGGCAACGAAGCTGGCTGGAACTGGACCAACTTCCTATTTGAAGCAGGTGGAGAGATCCAGAAGATTGAGGGAGGCAAGGTGGTGGCAACCTTCAATTCTGAAGCCGGGATCAAAGCGCTGGATTTCTATAAGAAGCTGAGATGGGAAGCCAAAGCCGTTCCCCAAGACTGGGCCCTCGGCTGGGGCGATGCGGTAGGAGCGTTCCAGCAGGGCCGTACCGCGATGGTTATGGCCGGCTCAGACGGTGTCATTGAACAGGCCCTTAACCAGGGCGGGTTCAAGCCTGAGGATGTGCTGACCTATCCAATGCCTGCGGCTGAGAAGGGTGGCAAGCATACCGGTGTTCTCGGCGGCGACTATCTGGTCATCAACCCGAATGCCAGCAAGGATGAACAAGAGATGGCTTTCCGTTATATTACCTTCGACTATTTCTCAGATAAAGGCCTGGAAGCGCTCGATGCTATTATCAGCCAGCGTAAAACGGACGGCAAATACTATATCCCGCCGCTTCTAGATTACTATGCTGCCGATTCCGACTTCGGCAAGAAGACCAAGGCCGTCTATGACAAGTACGATATTGTATATCAGTACAGTCCTGAAATCATGGCGCTGCTGGATGGCAAGCCTGAAGCCCAGTACAACACTCAGGACTATTATGCCACGATGTCCAACGTGATCCAGGAGCTGTTCGCCAAGGAAGGCACAGACTCGAAGGTCCAGCTTGATGCGGCGGCCGCAACGGTCCAGCAGAAATTCTTCGATACGATTAAGGTGGAGTAGATTTAGATGTCCTCCTAGTGGGGGAAGAGGTGGATAAAAGGAGACAGCAGAGATGCTGTCTCCTTTTTTTAAAATATAAGAATTTATATGTTGCACACTATAACTTATCCTTCTATTTCTCGCTGAAACGGAACCGTCCTTTAAAAGGACGGTTCCGTTTCCACTTGTAAAGTTGAGATTTATATTTATATTCACACCGTCAGAGTTATTCTATAGAAGAGCAGCGGATGAACTGAAGTGACGGCTTGGCATTCATGAGCAAAATTACCGAAGCCCAACTGGCATTGCAAGGCAAGATGGGCCATTAACGCTGCAGACTACCGTATTGCGTTCGCAGAATAGACAAATATTAATTAAATAATGCATATAATATGGAAAAAATACCGGTAAATGATCGAATGAAAGCGCTTTGAAAACAACTCAAAAAAAACTTTAAACTTTGTGAAAGATTTCACTATACAAGGTGAAAAGGATGTGCTAAGATAAATGTATAGAAAGAAACAACCTAAAAATTGACAGGAGGACGAGGGAGATGGCAGTTAAAAACGAAGTCGCCGCCCAAGTGAAACAAACCACCGCTGAAGAGTATATTCAGGTTTTGGTGGATAAAGCAAAGAAAGCCCACGAAGCGTTCATGGGCCTGGATCAAGAGCAGACAAACACAATCGTTCATGCAATGGCGCTGGCCGGACTCGACAAGCATATGTACCTGGCAAAACTGGCAGTTGAAGAAACAGGACGCGGAGTATACGAAGACAAAATTACGAAGAACATCTTCTCCACTGAATATATCTGGCACGGAATTAAGTACGACAAGACTGTAGGCGTTATTGAGGATAACGCTTATGACAGCTTCCAGAAAATTGCTGAACCAGTCGGAATCATTATGGGTATCACACCGGTTACCAACCCAACATCCACCACAATGTTTAAAGCTTTGATTTCCGCGAAGACACGTAACCCTATTATATTCGGTTTCCACCCGTCAGCGCAAGAGTGTAGTGCGGCAGCAGCCAAAATTCTGCATGATGCAGGCGTAGCAGCCGGCGCACCAGAGAACTTCATCCAATGGATTGAGCTTCCTACAATGGACAAAACAAACGCATTGATGAACAATCCGGACGTTGCACTGATTCTGGCAACCGGCGGATCGGCAATGGTCAAAGCAGCTTACAGCTGCGGCAAACCGGCACTTGGCGTAGGTCCTGGTAACGTGCCTGCCTTCATTGAGAAGAGTGCTGACATTGATCAGGCTGTAACTGACCTTATCCTGTCGAAGACTTTCGATAATGGTATGATCTGTGCTTCCGAGCAGGCTGTCATCATTGAAGAAGCTATCTTCGATCAAGTGAAGAAGAAAATGATTGCAAACGGCTGTTACTTTGTGAACAAAGAAGAAGCGGCTAAGCTGACCAGCGGCGCAATGAACGTAGAGAAATGTGCGGTTAACCCGGCTATCGTTGGCCAATCCGCTGTGAAGATCGCTGAAATGTGCGGCATTCAGGTTCCTGCCGGAACGAAGATCCTTGTAGCTGAGCTTGAAGGTGTAGGTACTAAATATCCATTGTCCGCTGAGAAGTTGAGCCCGGTTCTGGCTTGCTACAAAGTGAAGAATGCTGACCAGGGTATCGAACGCGCAGCTCAAATCGTTGAATTTGGCGGCATGGGCCACAGCTCGGCTATCCATTCCAACAACGAAGAAGTTATCATGAAGTTCTCCAACCGTCTGCAGACCGGACGTATTCTCGTCAACTCGCCATCCACACACGGCGCAATCGGTGATATTTATAACACTAATATCCCTTCATTGACACTGGGCTGCGGATCTTACGGACGCAACTCGGTATCGCAGAACGTGACTGCCATCAATCTGATCAACGTGAAAAGGGTGAACCGTCGTACCGTGAATATGCAATGGTTTAAAGTACCTGACAAGATTTACTTCGAGAAGGGGTCCACTCAGTACCTGGCCAAAATGCCTGATATTACACGCGTAGCTATTATCACTGACCCTATGATGGTGAAGCTCGGATATGTTGAAAGAGTTGAGCATTATCTGCGTCAACGTCAGACTCCAGTAGCCATCGAAGTGTTCTCTGAAGTTGAACCAGATCCATCGACAACTACTGTAGAAAAAGGTGCGGCAATGATGAACAGATTCCAGCCGGACTGCATCATCGCACTCGGCGGCGGTTCCCCTATGGATGCTGCCAAAGGAATGTGGCTGTTCTATGAACATCCGGATGCAGACTTCAACGGCCTGAAGCAGAAGTTCATGGATATCCGCAAACGGGTATACAAATTCCCTAAGCTCGGCAACAAAGCGAAATTCGTTGCGATTCCTACAACTTCCGGTACAGGTTCCGAAGTAACCTCGTTCGCAGTTATCACAGATAAGACAACGGGTAATAATACTAAGTATCCGCTGGCTGACTATGAGCTGACTCCAGACGTAGCTATTATCGATCCTGAGTTTGTATACAGCTTGCCAAGAACAGCAGTTGCCGATACAGGTATGGACGTATTGACACATGCAATCGAAGCTTATGTATCTGTAATGGCCAGTGACTATTCCGATGGTCTGGCAATCAAAGCTATTCAGCTGGTATTCCAGTGGCTGGAGAAATCCGCACTGCAAGGCGACAAACTGGCCCGTGAGAAAATGCACAACGCATCGACACTTGCCGGTATGGCCTTTGCCAATGCATTCCTGGGGATTAACCACAGCTTGGCGCACAAATGGGGCGGACAGTACCACACCGCGCATGGCCGCACCAATGCAATCCTGATGCCGCATGTTATCCGTTACAATGCCAAGAAGCCTACGAAGTTCGCTTCGTTCCCTAAATATTCGCACTTTGTAGCTGACGAACGGTATGCTGAAATTGCCCGTATTCTGGGATTGCCAGCACGCACTACCGAAGAAGGCGTAACCAGCCTGATCAATGCGATCCGCGACATGAACAAAAAACTTGGCATCGAAGAATCCTTCTCGGCTCTTGGTTTCGATCCTAAGGACTTCGAATCCCGTGTAGACTATCTGGCTGACCGTGCATTTGAAGACCAATGTACAACTGCCAACCCTAAAATGCCGCTGGTATCCGAGCTTGCTGATGTTTACCGCAACGCATTCTACGGCAAATTCGATAATTAATTAACGGTTGCCTGACAAAGAATAAGGTTAAAGGTTAATATGGGACTGGATGGAAGTGACAAATATCACCGAAAGAGTGATATTTGTCACAGTCCTTTTTCAGAAAATAAACTAAAATGTTTATATAAACAACGGTCCCGGTTATGAAGATGCGATTGTGAATTTTATAACAACCATAGCTCATGGGATCACGAGACACGGGATTAACCTTCAAGCCCGCGATCTCTACAAATATACTAAATATAAATGGAGGGATTTAGCATGTCGGTGATTGAAAAAGAAGTACAAGAGGTTAAGTCTGGCTGGAGAAATTTCACAAAAGGCACATGGTCCAAGAAAGTTGACGTTAATAACTTTATTGCCAAGAACATCAAGCCTTATGAAGGAAATGAAGATTTCCTCGTAGGTCCTACCAGCAATACTACTGAACTGTGGAAGATTATCTCCCAGCTGAGTAAGGAAGAAAGAGAAAGAGGCGGCGTATGGGACGTTTCCCTCGATACTGTCTCCACTATCACTTCCCATGCTCCTGGTTACATTGACAAGGACAAGGAACAGATTGTCGGCGTTCAGACTGATGCGCCTTTCAGACGTTCCATCCAACCGTTCGGCGGTATCAAGATGATGATCGATGCTACTAAGGCTTACGGCTTCGAGCTTCCGCAGAATATCGTTGACATGTTCACGAACATCCGCAAAACGCATAACCAAGGCGTATTTGATGCATATACACCAGATATGAGAGCTGTGCGTAAATCCGGCGTAATCACAGGTCTTCCTGATGCTTATGGCCGCGGACGTATCATCGGCGACTATCGCCGTATTGCTCTGTATGGTATTGATTTCCTGATTAAAGACAAGAAGCAGCAACTGGCTGAACTCGAAGTAGACTCCATGACAGAAGATGTTATCCGTCTGCGTGAAGAGCTGTCCGAGCAAATGCGTGCTCTGGGCGAACTGAAACAAATGGCTGCAGCTCATGGTATGGACATCTCCAAACCGGCTGTCAACTTCAAAGAAGCTACACAATGGGTATACTTCGGTTATCTGGCAGCTGTTAAAGAACAGAATGGTGCGGCAATGTCCTTGGGACGCGTATCTTCCTTCCTTGATATCTATGTTCAACGCGACGTTGAAGAAGGTACTCTGACTGAAGAGCAAGCACAAGAAATCGTTGACCATTTCGTAATGAAGCTGCGTATTGTGAAATTCCTGCGTACGCCTGACTATAACGACCTGTTCTCCGGTGACCCTACTTGGGTGACAGAATCCATCGGTGGTATGGCCGAAGACGGTACAACTCGCGTAACCAAGAACAGCTTCCGCTTCCTGCATACCCTGTACAATCTGGGACCAGCACCAGAACCAAACCTGACTGTACTGTGGTCCGAGAAGCTGCCTGAAGGCTTCAAAAAATATTGTGCCAAGGTATCTATTGAAACCAGCGCCATCCAATATGAGAACGATGATGTAATGCGTCCATACTGGGGTGAAGATTATGCAATTGCCTGCTGCGTATCCCCAATGCGTATCGGTAAGCAAATGCAGTTCTTCGGTGCCCGTGCCAACCTGGCTAAGGCTCTGCTGTATGCAATCAATGGTGGTAAAGATGAGAAATCCGGTGCTCAGGTAGGTCCTGAATATCCTGCGATCACTTCTGAATATCTGGATTACAACGAAGTAATGAAACGCTTCAAACCAATGATGGAATGGCTCGCTAAGACTTATGTCAACACGCTGAACATCATTCACTATATGCATGACAAATATTCCTACGAACGTATCGAAATGGCGCTGCATGACCGCGACATTCTGCGTACGATGGCTTGCGGTATCGCCGGACTGTCCGTTGCTGCTGACTCCCTGAGTGCAATCAAATACGCTAAGGTTAAGCCAATCCGTAACGAAGAAGGCATTGCTATCGACTTTGAAACTGAGGGTGAATTCCCTTGCTACGGTAACAACGACGACGCTGTTGACGGCATCGCAGTTGAACTGGTTGAAACCTTCATGTCGATGATCCGCAAAAACAAAACGTATCGTGACGCTGTGCCGACTCAATCGGTACTGACTATCACTTCGAACGTTGTATATGGTAAAAAGACTGGTACTACTCCTGACGGACGTAAAAAAGGCGAACCATTCGCTCCTGGTGCTAACCCAATGCACGGACGCGACAAGAAGGGTGCCCTGGCATCCCTGAACTCTGTTGCCAAACTTCCTTACTCCGATGCACAGGATGGTATCTCGAATACCTTCTCTATCGTTCCTAAGGCACTGGGTAAAGACGAAGATTCCCGTAAGTCCAACCTTGTCTTCATGATGGACGGATACTTCCACAATAACGCTCAGCACTTGAACGTTAACGTATTTAACCGTGAGCAGCTGCTCGATGCTATGGATCACCCAGAGAACTATCCACAGTTGACCATTCGCGTATCCGGCTATGCTGTTAACTTCATCAAGCTGACCCGTGAACAACAGATGGATGTTATCAACCGTACATTCCACGATTCCATGTAAGATGCATTCTTGTTCTACAAGAACTGAAATGAATTAAGAGCTGCCGCCCTTGCAAGAGGGCGGTACACTCTTGTCTGAAAGTGGTTAAAATTTTAAGTTTTTTTGAAAGGATGACATCTCATGCTTAAAGGACATATCCACTCTTTGGAAACGTTTGGTACGGTGGATGGCCCGGGTATCCGCTTCGTGCTTTTTATGCAGGGCTGCCTGCTCAAGTGTCAGTATTGCCACAACCCGGATACATGGGAATTGAATGAAGGCAAGGAAATGACCGTCGAGGAAGTGCTGGCGGAAATTGAGCCTTACCTGAATTATTATAAATCGTCCGGCGGCGGGCTAACCGTATCCGGCGGTGAACCAACCCTCCAGGCGCAATTCGTGAAGCAACTGTTCACCGAGGTGAAGAAACGCTGGAATCTGCATACCACGCTTGATACTAACGGCTATAATGATGGATCGAAAATCAGCGATCTGCTGGATGTTACCGACTTGGTGCTCTTGGATCTGAAGCATATTGATGATGAAGCGCACATCAAACTAACCGGCAAGTCCAACGACCGTACTTTGAAGCTGGCCCGCTGGTTATCTGATAATAACCGTAAAATGTGGATTCGCCATGTTTATGTTCCCGGCATTCATAATAAAGAAGAGGATTTACAGAATCTCGGCCGGTTCATTGGCACCTTAAATGGAGTGGAGAAGTTTGAAATTCTGCCTTATCACGTAATGGGAATCTACAAATGGAAAGAGCTTGGCCGTCCCTATGAGCTTGAAGGGGTGGAGTCACCTTCCGATGAAGAAGTGCAGCGTGCGTACCGGCTGATTGAAGAGGGGCGTAAAGAGTCTGCATTGGTCTAAATAAATATAATAATTATCGAAAGCGGAGCTTCTATTCTGAGGAGTTTCGCTTTTTTGTATGTCAGAAAACCTGACTGAATTCGCTTTCATTAGAGGATTTTATCCCTATTGAAGATAAATCTTAACCTTACGATTACAAATATGTTTTTCTATAATTAGAATTGTAAGGGAAATCATTAAATAGGGAGGGTCACCCGTAATGAGAAAAAGTCTAACACTGCTGTTGTCCCTGATGTTCGTAAGCTCAGCGCTGCTGGCAGGCTGTGGAGGCAACAAGAACAATGCGGCTGCAACGACAGAGCCGGCGGCGACGAAAGAGGCGGCAGCCACCAACGCGGCAGCCACTGAAGAACCTGCCAGTGCGGAGCCTTTCGAGATGACGATTCGTCATACTCAGGTTGGGGCAGACAAGCAGAAACGACTGGCTATTCTGGAGGATGTGGTGGGTAAGGTACAGGCGGATGTGCCTGGACTGACCTTCAAGCTTGATGGTGTAGATTCGGATGTGAACCGTAAGGAGAAGCTGCGCGGTGAAATGGCAGCTGGTAACCCTCCCGAGATCTTTGACCTGTTCGGTAGTCCAGACTCCAAGATCTATGCCAAAGAAGGTAAGCTGCTGGACCTGACCCCGATCCTTGATGAATTAGGCATCAAAGACAAGTTCTCCAATCTGGACCCGTTCACCTATGAAGGCAAAATCTACGGTCTGCCGATCGGCGGCTCGGGAGAAGGCTTCTTCTATAATAAAGAATACTATACAAGTAAGGGCTGGAAGGCTCCGACGACCTTTGCCGAACTGGAGCAGCAGCTGGCCGATATTAAAGCGGATGGTAAAGTGCCAATGGCCGGTGCCTCCAAAGCAGGCTGGGTACCGCTGATGCTGGCCAATCATCTCTGGTCCCGTTATGCCGGACCGGATGTGACTGCGAAGTTCGCTACCGGTGAAGCGAAGTGGAATGATCCGAATGTAATCAAGGGCTTGGCGAAATATAAGGAATGGGTGGATAAAGGCTACTTCAAGAAGGGCGAGCTGGGCTTCGAGTATGCTGAATATACTACCCAGTTCACCAGCGGAGAAGCAATCCTGATGTATGACGGGACCTGGAAATCTTCCGTATTCAAGGCCGGACAATCCGGCGAAGGCCTAATCGGTAAGGTCGGGTTCTTCAATATTCCGGCAGTAGAAGGCGGAGTGGGGGATCAGACAGCGCTGATGCGCGATGTGAACAACGGTTATGGCTTCTCCGCTTCGGCGGGTGAAGACGAGCGGCAGCTTGCAGCAGTGAAATCCTTCATTAAAAATATGTTCAATGAAGAGATGCAGCTGCGTGGTCTGGTAGAGGACGGAGTCCTGCCTGCCATGAAGATCGATCCGGCTGTGCTGAATAAGAATATTACGGATGATCTGATGAGTGAGATTGTCGCGGTATTGAACAGCTCCCAGTCGTCCTTCCCGGCCTTTGACTCGCTGGTGCAGGCGGATGTCACCACTGAGATCAGTAATATCCAGATTCAAAGCCTGATCGGCGGGCAGACGACTCCTGAGAAGATGGGTGAAGCGCTTCAGAAGATACAGGAAGAGGCCAATGCGACAGTGGAATAAGAAGCGGTGAACTACATGTACCCTGGTGCTTGCTCCAGGGTGCATTTTTCAAAAGAAAAGCAATATGGAGGTAGCTATGAATAAGGCACTGAGAAATCCTCTGGTGTTCATTCTGTTCGTTATTCCGGCACTGGTTCTGTTCATTATGTTCTTCGTCTATCCCATCTTCAGCTCGATCTATTATAGCTTCACCAGCTGGAACGGTGTATCCGATACGGTCAAATATGCCGGAGTGGACAACTTCAAGAAAGCTCTTGGAGATGAACGCTTCTGGATTTCTGTGAAAAATAACGGTTGGTTTATTCTGTTCTCCGTAGGCATACAGGTGCCGCTGATTGTGTTCTTCTCCTTACTGATCGCCAATGTGAAGAAGCTGAAGGGGCTGTACAAGACGGCGGTCTTCATGCCATCCATTATGTCTACCGCAGTAATAGGCATTCTCTGGGGCTTCATCTACGAGCCGAACATTGGATTGTTCAACAAAGTGCTGGGTCTGGTCGGAATTGAACCGGTCTACTGGCTGTCGGACGAACGGTTCGCCATGCTGTCGATTCTGATTACAAATGCCTGGCAGTGGACCGGATTCTACATTGTGATGGTGCTGGCGGCGATTCTCTCCATTCCCGGGGAGCTGGATGAAGCAGCGGCCATTGATGGCGCTACGGGGTTCCAGCGGGCTACACGCATCACTCTGCCGCTGATCGTACCGATCATCTCGGTAGTGATTATGCTCTCGATTGCCGGAGCGATGAAGGCTGCCGATATCGTTATCGTAATGACCAAGGGAGGCCCGGCGGGTTCAACTGAGGTAATGGCCACCTATATGATTAAGTATGCGATTACCAATTTCAAATACGGGTACGGCAATACGATCGCTGTTCTGATTTTCTTGTTCACGCTTGTGGTAACCGCCCTCTACCAGCTGGTGTTTGCCCGCCGTACGGAAAGGATTGAATACTGATGCCGCGCCTGCTGAAGAAAAGTCTGCCGCACATCGCTTTGCTGGGTTATCTGTTAATTGTGCTGTTCCCGTTTCTCTTCGTCCTCTTCTCCTCGGTGAAGAAGGATAACAATGCGATTGCCCTCCATCCCTTCGGTATTCCGAAGAGCTTCGAATGGTCCAACTATGTGGAAGCCTGGGTGAATGCCAAGATCAGTACTTATTTTTTCAATAGCTTATATATTTCGATTCTTGCTTCTGTGGTGTCTATTCTGCTGGCGTCTATGTTCGCCTTCGCGGTCACACGGATGCGCCAGGGGAAGTGGAATAAGATTCTGTTCTCGCTGGTTCTGATCGGGATGCTGATTCCGAACAACGCGCTGATGCTGCCTATCTATACGATTGTCCGTAAGCTGCATATTCTCAATACTCACTGGGCGCTAATTATTCCTTACATTGCCAATGCAATCCCGTTCACGATTATTATTCTGGCGGCATTTATGCGTTCGCTGCCCAGTGAAATTGAAGAAGCTGCAGTCATTGATGGCTTGAAGGCTCAGGGTATCTTTGCTAAAATTATTGTACCTTTGACAGTTCCGGCGATGGTTACGGTATTCATTGTTAATTTCCTGGGAAATTGGAATGAATTCCTGCTAGCTAACTATTTCCTCTCCAATGACGAGCTGCGTACGCTCCCCGTGGGGATGGTTCAGTTCCGCGATCAGTACCAGATGAATTACGCACAGATGTCAGCGGGGATCGTCTTCAGCGTGGTTCCGGTCATAGTGATCTATGCGATTCTGCAGGAGAAGATTATTGAAGGTGTTACCGCAGGCAGTGTAAAAGGATAACATTAATCATGTCAGGAGCAACAGCCGATGAATCTGCGCTACAAATTGTTTACGGCATTCTTAGGCCTGATTATCATTCCGCTGTTCATTCTTGGCATGATTATGTTCTTCGTGACTTATAATTCCATTGAGAAGAAATACAGCCAGCAGTCTGAATATTCGCTCAAAGCGATCAGCTACAGCATTTCTAATGTATTCAAGGATATGGACAATGTGACGGACAACGGAATTGCCACCTCGGTCTTTCATATGGCGCTCAGTGCGGATGATCCCTCCAAGCAGGATTTAACTGATGCCGAGCAGCTCAGCCTGAATGCCAGCCAGCGTAATTTCCGCAGTCTGCTCTATAACCATCCGTCGATCAGCTATGCTTTCCTGTACAATTTCAACGGGAAAGGGAGCTCGGAGATCGTCTCGGTCTTCAACAAGGAGAATTTCCGCACCCTGCCCTATGATAAGTTCAAAGGCAGTGAGCTGTACCAGGAAGTAATGAAGCTGAACGGGGTTCCGAAATGGCTGGCACCGCATGAATATCCTGAGCTGACTGGAACAGAGGCTGTATTCACGCAAATTCGGCTGATTAAGGAGCTTAGCTTCTTTCAGAATATCGGCATTCTGGTGGTGCAGATTAAGAACTGGGAGTTCGAGTCGATTTTCCGCAATCTGAAGATCGGGGGCACCGACCAGAAGGTGTCCTTCATGCTGGTTAACGATGACGGAATGATTCTGCTGGACCCGGACAGGAAGCTGGACGGGCAGGATTTCCGCAGCTTCACCACGAAGAATATTACGTTTAAGCCCGGCTTTCAGAGCTTCAAGACGCAGTTCGGCGGCGAGAAAAGCATTCTGTCGGTCTACCATCTCAAGGAGTATCCCTGGAGTCTGGTCTCCATCACTTCTTGGGATACTTTGTCTCATGAGGTGACGGTGTTCGCCCGCTGGTTCGTTATTGTGATGTTCCTGTGCCTGCTGGGGGCGGTCATCTTCAATCTGTTCTTCATGAATCGGATTACAGGCGGGATTGCTGTAATTGTGCGCTTCATGCGCCGGGTAGAGGACGGAGACCTTACTACCCGTGTCGAGGAGAAGGGCAACGATGAGATGACGCTGCTGGCCAGAGGCTTCAATGATCTTATGGACAAAATCAACTCGTTGTTCAGCCGGGTTCATCTGGAACAGCAGCGCAAGAATCAAGCGGAAATGCGTGTGCTGCAGGCACAGATCAAGCCGCATTTTCTGTTCAATACCCTGGAATCGATCAATGTGCTGGCTGTGCAGAATGAAGGCCGCAAGGTCAGTGAGATGGTCTACCGGCTGGCGAGTATTCTGCGGATCAGCATTCAGGACAGGGATGAGATTACGCTGGAGGAAGAGGTTAAGCATCTGAGCAATTATCTGGATATCCAGAAGTTCCGTTTCGAGGATCTGTTCGATTATGAGCTTGAGATTCCGCCAGAGCTGCTGGGCTGCGGGATTCTGAAGCTTACGCTCCAGCCGCTGGTGGAGAACAGCATTCAGCATGGTTTTGAGGGGATCGGGTATAAGGGTCTGGTGAGTGTCAAAGTATGGGAGTCCCAAGGCAATCTGTTACTGCGGATACAGGATAACGGAATCGGGATGACCCCGTCTCAGCTGTCTATGTTCCAATATATGGTGAATGATGCTGCAGAGCATCAGCCGGAAGCTAAGCCGGGGCAGGGCATTCATTTGGAGCGGCGGGGGCTGGGTGTACGCAGTGTCGCAGACCGGATACGGATCGAATACGGCGACAGATATGGGATTTTCATATGTGCAAGTCCTGGGGAAGGAACGATTATCCAGTGCGTCATTCCGAAATACGGGCAGGGGGAAGGCCATTATGCTAAAAGTATTATTGGTTGACGATGAAGCGCCCATTCTGAGCAATCTCAATACTGTACTGCCCTGGGAGGACATGGGGATGGAGGTTGCGGGGCTGGCACGAAGCGGGATGGAGGCGCTGCGCATCGCCGAGGAAACGCCGCCTGATCTGGTGCTCTGCGATATCCGCATGCCGGTGATGGATGGGCTGACGTTCATAGGCAAGCTGCGGGAGATGGGGCTTACGAGCGAGGTGCTGCTGCTCAGCGGCTACCAGGAATTCGATTATGCGCGTGAAGCGATCCGGCTCGGGGTGAAGGAGTATATCTGCAAGCCGATTCATTACGGGGAGCTTGGCGATAAGGTGCGGGAGATCGGCTCCCGGATTCGCAGCAGGCAGTATAAGGACAAATTGTACAACAGCATCCCGTTGTTTCAGGAAGTGCCTGCGGCTGACGAGCCTGTCAAAAAAACACCGGAGCAGCTGATGAATCAAGCCGCACAATTCATTACGGAGCGCCTGCACACAGATCTCGGTATTGATGAGGTGGCGAATACGATTGGCATTAGCAGCAGTTATTTCTGCCTGCTCTTCAAGAACCGCTTCGCGGTGACCTTCGTGGAGTATGTCACCCAGCAGCGGATTGAAGCTGCCAAATTCATGCTCGCCAGCAGCGATAAGAGCATCACCGCCATCAGCTCGGGTATCGGCTATCAGGAACGCCGTTATTTCACTAAGGTGTTCCTGAAGCAGACGGGAATGACCCCCAAGGAATACCGCAGCAGGTTCAGGACGGCCGATGCCCGTACCTAGCAGGTTGCCGGCCATAGCGATTGCCCAGGTACAGGGGGCGGTCGTTATTTTTTTGTTTTCTTTTTACACAGAATGAAACTTTTCGCTATAACATGCGTCTAATACTATGTTTTGTAAAATGAACGTGGCAAAATATTCTGCCGTCCTGAAGAGGACGGCTCCCGTTTTTACGGGGAATATAAGGTGGAGAGAAAGTAATGAAGATACCTGCCTTATACACTACAATGGGAGCAGAAGGAGTCGTACAATGAATTTGAAAAAAGTATTTTTAGTGGCAGTATTGGCTGTATCGCAAGTCGCTGCAGCCATTCCGGCTTGGGCCGCGCCTGTCAGCACAGAGAGTACAACACCTCAGAGCGTTAACGAAGCGGCAAACCCCGCTGACACACAGCTTCAGCCCGAGTCAACGGATCCGCTGCCGCCGCTGGTAACCGAGCCGCCGGCAGGCACAGTAATACCGACTCCAACACCGGCACCAGTTCCTACAGCATCACCGGTTCAAGGCATTCCGGCAGTGACAGCGACACCGGTTCCGGCCGCTACTGTTGTTCCAGGTGCAACAGCAGCTCCTGTGGACGGTACTGTTCCGACCGATGCGGTTATGCCTACAGCAACTCCGCTTACGGATACTCCTATGAATCCAAGCATGACTACCTCTGCTACAGGAGGAGGCCAGCTTATTCTGATGATGAACAGCAACAAGATGTTCAGAAATGGTACGCCTTACACGGCCAATCAGCCGATGGCAGTCAAGAACGGCGTGTCTTACGTATCCATTCGCGCAATGGTGGAAATGGTTGGCGTTGCCTTCACGTATGATGCCAAAACCAAAGAGGTCATTGTGACTAAGGGAACCAGCATTATGCGCTTCAAAACAGACAGCAAAATCTATACCGTCAATGGTACTAAGTTCACCATGAAGGGACCGGCTTACCAGTTCAAAGGTACCTTCATGATTCCGTTAACCTCGATTACCTATGCACTTAATATTCCTTATACTGTAGATAATGTACAAAAGCGGGTTATTCTTACGCTGAATACGAAGCCGACGGCTTCCTTCACAGTTCAGCCTAAGGAAATCTATGCCGGTGAGACTACCGTGAATTATGTGACCTCCAGCTCTTCGCCGAACGGTACGCCGATTGTTGAAGAACGGTGGAGCGACAATAAGCGGGATATCTATGATCAGGCGGGCTTCTATACGGTTACCTACTCGGTGCGGGATGCCAATAATATGTGGAGTGATCCTTATCCGGTCACAATCCAGGTACTGCAGCCTAATCAGCCGCCAGTGGCCCAATTCACAACAGATAAAGAAGAATACAAAATGGGTGAGCCGGTAACGCTGACCGATACCAGCTATGATCCTGAGAATGAAGAGCTGACTGCCGTCTGGAACAATCGTTCTCTGGCGTACTTTAACCCGGGACCGCTATCCATTCAGCTGACGGTTACGGACAAGCGCGGTCTTAGCAGTACTTTTGAGAAGACGATTACAATCACCAATGAACAACTGTATACACAGGATGAAGTAACGAAGCTGTTCACCATTCCGGGGGATATCATCAGCATGGACGGCGGGATGATTCCGTCGCTTCCGAATCTGCCGTATACGCTGTCGTCCGAAGGTTACAACCTGATCCGCAGCAACAGCCCAGAGACCGTTAATACGGAAGGTGTACTGTACCGTGAAAGCTCTGTGGGCAATACACGCTTCCTTGTGCATCATATGAACAATATGGCTACCAGACAGAAGCTCTATGTGATTGCTACGAACAACAACCTGTATCCAACAACCATTACTACCCAGTATCTGGGGGTTGCCGGTCCCGTGACATTACCGGAATATACGGGCAAAGTATCGATGGAGAAATACTTTAACTCCATGATTACCGGCTCGGCTCAATCGCAAATTACCCTGCAGCCGGGGCAAAGTCTTCCGATTATGACTGACCTGAACAAAAATGCAATGAAGCCTAAAGACGTAATGTCGCTGAGCGCAGACCTGTTCAGTGATCTGCCGGTTCAGTATAACGTAGTCATAGTGGAGGAGAGCAAAGATCCGGTTGCTGAGCTTCCTTATCTGCCTATTCTTGACAGCGACGGTGTGCATACCCGCGGAACATTTCCAGATTCTACGCGGATCATGAACGTCACCGATCTGGTGGGTGCCACGCAAAGCAAGCTGCTTCTGGGGGACAACAAACTTGACAAGAACCTGGACGGTATTGATCCAATGAAGGGAACGGTTGTTTCCAATGCTGGTAACTTCGGGGTACTTTACAAAATCGTACTGGAGCGTGTTGCAGCAAACACGCTGATCACCTTCAACCCGCGCGGGGGTCCTTATCTGGGACCGTTGCTTGTAAACGGCACAATGGTGAACCTGCCCAATAAGGGCACATTAGGCAAATCATCAGACACGAATGCTGTCATCTACCGTACCGGAGAGTATGAAGGGCGTGTAGAGATTGTGTTCTCCGTCGCTTCCGGCAGCAACCTGCCCGTTAACTTTGTCTTCACCCCGCTTCCGGCGAAAAAATAATTTTTCTACAATACAAACGGCAGCGCTCCTGAGGGGGCGGCTGCCGTTTTTGTATTCTGCCGCACGTCTGCTGATGCGGGCAGGTAACGGGCACATTTATTGACGGGGCAGTGCTTTTGGGGCATTATAAAGAGAGTACAACACAAACGACCTATGTTATGGGAGATGAGCGAATGCTGTCGACAGATCAAATCCTGGAAGCCATGTCGGGGCAGGGGCTGCGAATCACCGATCAGCGCAAGACGCTTGCCAAATTATTCGGCGAGAATACGGGATATTTGTCTGCGAAGGATGTATATGAGCATATGGGCCGTAAGTATAGCGGGCTGAGCTTCGATACAGTCTACCGCAACCTGCGCGTTATGGAGGAGCTGGGGGTGCTGGAGCAGATTGTATTTGAAGAAGGCGTCAAATTCAAAGCAAGCTGTAGTCAGGATCACCATCACCACCATATGATTTGTCTGCAGTGTATGAAGACGTACCCGATTCAATTCTGCCCGATGAATCTAACCGATCCGCCGGATCAGTTCCGGGTGGTCAAGCATAAATTCGAGGTCTTCGGCTACTGCAAGGATTGTGAGCAGGGAAGAGAAGAAGAGCGGGCCGGGGCATTCCGCGGCAAAGAGGAACGCTGAGTATGGCTAATTTACGAAGAACGGTACAGGCTCCTATCCGGGTCTACCGCAAGTTCATTTCGCCGCTCAAGCCCGCCACCTGCCGGTTCTACCCGACCTGTTCGGCTTACGCGCTGGAAGCTATTGAGGTTCATGGGCCGCTCAAGGGTTCATGGCTCGCAGCCAGGCGGATCGCCCGCTGTCATCCCTTCCATCCGGGAGGACTTGACCCGGTGCCGCCGCGCAAAGAGCAGCCATCAGGGGACAAGCCGCTGCATACGACTTGACATGGGCTGCCGGGATGGGTATATTTTGAATAATAAGTGATATTCCGAGGAACGGATAAGTAGATGTGGACACCATTACAGAGAGCCGGGGCTGCTGGGAGCCGGTATGGGACGCCAGATTGAATATGGTCCGGGAGGAACTGTGTTCGAGCGGAAGGCCTGAAGCCGGGTCTGCGTAAGCGCACGGCGTGTTCCAGCGTTAATGGACAGTTCCGTTAGGGAACTGACGAAGCCTGTGCTCTGTGAGGAGCCGGGGAATGTTGGGTGGTATCGCGTGAGTTTACTCTCGCCCCATATAGGGGGCGGGAGTTTTTTGTGTGAAATGGACGATTAGGGATAACGAAGGGATGATGAAGTAATGAGTGAGAACAAAACCTTTTATCTAACAACACCGATCTATTATCCGAGCGACAAGCTGCATATCGGGCATGCGTATTCCACGGTAGCCGGTGATGCGATGGCCCGATACAAGCGGCTGCGCGGCTATGAGGTGCGCTATCTGACGGGTACGGACGAGCATGGGCAGAAGATTGAAGAGAAGGCCGGCAAGGCCGGGAAGACCCCGCAGGAGTTCGTGGACGGGATTGTAGTCGGCATTAAGGATCTGTGGAAGAAGCTGGACATCTCAAATGATGATTTCATCCGTACCACGGAGGAGCGCCATAAGAAGGTGGTTGCGGATATTTTTGACCGCCTGCTGAAGCAAGGGGATATCTACAAAGGGGAATACGAAGGCTGGTACTGTATTTCGGATGAGACCTTCTACACCGAAACCCAACTGGTGGATATTGAACGTGATGCTGACGGCAAGATTACCGGAGGGAAAAGTCCGGACAGCGGACACCCGGTGGAACTGGTCAAGGAGGAGAGCTACTTCTTCCGCATGAGCAAGTATGCTGACCGTCTGCTGAAGTTCTACGAGGAGAACCCTGAGTTTATCCTGCCGGAATCCCGCAAGAACGAGATGATTAACAACTTCATCAAGCCGGGTCTGGAGGATCTGGCGGTATCCCGTACGACTTTTGACTGGGGTGTTAAGGTAAAAGGCGACGAGAAGCATGTAGTGTATGTATGGATCGATGCGCTTACTAACTACATTACGGCCCTTGGCTATGGCTCGGAGGACCGCAGCCTGTATGACAAGTACTGGCCTGCGGATGTACATATCGTCGGGAAGGAAATTGTCCGCTTCCATACGATCTACTGGCCGATCATTCTGATGGCACTTGGCGAACCGCTGCCGAAGAAGGTGTTCGCGCACGGCTGGCTGCTGATGAAGGATGGCAAGATGTCCAAATCCAAGGGTAATGTGGTCGATCCGGTAACTCTGATTGACCGTTACGGCCTGGATGCTCTGCGCTATTATCTGCTGCGCGAGGTTCCCTTCGGCTCGGACGGAACCTTCACGCCGGAGAGCTTCGTGGATCGTATTAACTACGATCTGGCCAATGACCTGGGTAACCTGCTGAACCGGACTGGCGCAATGGTGGAGAAATACTTCGGCGGCGAGCTTCCGGCTTATGCCGGCCAGGTGACCGCATTTGACGGTGAGCTTGAGGCGGTAGTACAGAGTACTTACGCCAAGGTGGAAGAAGCGATGGAGAAGATGGAATTCTCCGTAGCCCTGACTGCCATCGGCGCGCTGATCAGCCGGACGAACAAATACATTGACGAGACTCAGCCTTGGGTGCTCGCCAAGGACGAGAGCCGCAGCGCTGAACTGGCTTCAGTAATGAGACACCTGGTCGAGGGACTGCGCACCGCGTCCATCCTGCTCCAGCCGTTCCTGACCGGCGCTCCGGCGAAGATCTGGGAGCAGCTGGGCATTCAGCCGGGCGAGCTGACCACCTGGGAGAGCGGCCGATCCTTCGGCCTGATTCCAGCGGGCACCCGGCTGGTGAAGGGCGACCCGATCTTCCCGCGCCTGGATGTGGCGCAGGAGGTAGCGTACATCGCCGAAGCGATGGGAGCCGGGAAGCCGGCCGCTGCAGAGGCGGCGCCGGCAGCGGCTGCTGTGACTCCGGATGCGACAGCTGCCGATCCGGAGGAAGAGGAGCATAAGGAAGAAATCGGCATCGACGATTTCGCCAAGGCGGAGCTGCGCGTAGCCCAGGTTATCGCCTGCGAGCCAGTGAAGAAGGCGGATAAGCTGCTGAAGCTGCAGCTGGATCTTGGCTATGAGCAGCGCCAGGTGGTATCCGGCATTGCGAAGTTCTACACACCGGAGGAGCTGGTGGGACGCAAGGTGATCTGCATTGTGAACCTGAAGCCGGTGAAGCTGCGCGGTGAGCTGTCTCAGGGCATGATCCTGGCCGCCTCCAAGGGCGAGCAGCTGACCATTGCTACCGTGCCGGACAGCATGCCGAACGGAGCGATTGTGAAATAAGAATGCCAAGAAGGGCATTCACATAATGACCGTACAGCAATCTCCGCAAGCCACAGGCAGCGGGGATTGCTTCTTTTTGCTCCAAGATAACGGGGTACAGGGCGCCTTGCAGATACTACGAAATGCAGATCGGAGTTGACTTATCGTAACCATTACTATTATAATTCTAATAGTAAATTTTACGATTTAAGGGGTCGATAGAGAAATGGTAACAAAAAGCTTGCAAAAAGGGCTGCTGCTTGCTGCTGTGCTGCTGCTTACGCTGTCGCTGGCGGCATGCGGACCGAAGAGCAGCGGAAGCATTATTGAAGGAAAAGTGAACGTTATAACTACTTTTTATCCTATATATGAATTCACTGCCGAAATCGGTGGCGACGAAGCCAATGTAATCAACCTGCTTCCTGTAGGGGTCGAGCCGCATGATTGGACACCGCGCAGCCAGGATATCATAAGTACTTCTAAGGCGCAGTTGTTCCTCTATAATGGAGCCGGTCTGGAAGGTTGGGTACCCAATTTCCTTAAGAGCCTTGATGGTGACAGTAAGACCAAGGCTGTAGAGGTTAGCCAAGGGGTGAAGCTGATTACAACGGATGAAGACGATGGGCATGATCATGGTCATGAAGGTGAAGAAGCTGAAGCAGACGGGCATGGCGACAGCCTGCACACCGACCCGCATACCTGGGTAAGTCCGAAATCGGCGCTTGTGATGGCTAAGAATATCAAGGAAAGTCTTCAAGCTGTTGATCCTGCGCATACCGCAGGCTATGAAGAGCGTTATCTGAAGCTCGTGGACCGCCTGAACGCACTGGATCTGAAGTTCACTGAAGAGCTGGGCAAGCTGCCTAACAAGGAGATTGTCGTATCTCATCAGGCGTTCTCGTATCTGGCACGTGACTACGGCCTGTCGCAGCATGCCATTATGGGGCTGTCGCCGGACGCTGAACCGCGCGGGCAGGATTTGGTGAAGCTGGCGGCGCTGGTTAAGGCAGAGGGCATCCGTTATATTTTCTTCGAGGAGCTTGTATCCGATAAGCTGGCTAAGACACTGGCAAGTGAGACCGGTGTATCCACGATGGTGCTGAACCCGGTAGAAGGACTGACCGAGGCCCAGCAGAAGAACGGGGACAACTATTTCACGTTAATGGAGAAAAATTTGCAAAATCTCATTCTGGCCTTACAATAATAAGGAAAGTATAAGTGAAAGGCGGTACTTCACATGCAACCGGTATCCCTGGACTGCCATCAGCATATGATCGAAATACAGGATTTGTCCTTCTCCTACGGGGAACAGAAGGTCATTTCGAACTTGAATTATACGGTAAAAGAACGTGATTTCCTCGGTATCCTCGGTTCTAACGGTGCAGGCAAGACGACACTGCTTAAGATGATCGTCGGCCTGCTGCCGGCCACCAGCGGGGAGATCAAATTATTCGGCCAGCCGGTAAGGAAGTTCAAGGACTGGGAGCGGATCGGCTATGTGCCGCAGAAGAATGCGTTCAACCCGCTGTTCCCCGCAACCGTCCGTGAGGTCGTATTGTCCGGTCTGTACAACAACAAGAATCTGATCCGGCGGGTCTCGAAGGCCCAGCACCGGCAGTGTGAGGATGCACTGGAAGTGATGCGGATTCAGGACATCGCCGAGAAAAGAGTCGGCCAGCTGTCCGGCGGCCAGCAGCAGCGTGTCTTCCTGGCCCGCGCGCTGATCAACCACCCGGATCTGCTGATTCTGGATGAGCCTACCGTCGGCATTGACGCCGAGACCCAGGCCGGATTCTTCGAGCTGATCATGCACATGCATGCCCATCACCATATGACCTTCCTGATGGTCTCGCATGATATCGACATGATGAAGAATTACCTGGGCAGTGAGCCGGTACAGAAGAATGGTAAAATCAACTTCTACTGCCGCCACTCGCACGAGGCGCAGAACTGCGCCGTTGACAATTTGCAGCATACGTTGTCCTGATATCCTGATCGTTGAAATTGGCTGATAAGAGGATAGTTACCCTGATCAGTAAACGGTATGCTAGAACTGCAGCCTATTGTATTTTGTACAGTAGATTGCCCGAATTTCTGCCCTTTTTACTGTTCTGTTGCAGTTTGTACATTAGTTTCTTTGAAATGGGCCTTTTTCCAGCCCTTCTGCCAATATCCATTGTACGAAATACAACAGAACCCGATTAACCGCTCAAAAGTGGCGATTCTGTTGTACGTTCTGCAATTAAGGGGTGGGGTGCTGTCCGGATCGTCCATTGTGCAACATAGGACGACCAAGTCAGTTTTCAGATCGTCCATTGTGCAACATAGGACGCTCAAGTCTGTTTTTGGATCGTCCATTGTGCAACATAGGACGATCCCTTAGTCTTTTGATCTTAGTCTTTTGATCTTTAGTATTGTAACGTAAGTAGATCCCGTCCCCTGTGAAGCGTATCCCGCAGGGAGGCAAAGCGATCCTTCCGCAAACGTTCCTAAGCGCCGCAAGTCGGTCCTCCCACGCCAATTGCACTTAGCGGGTGTCCAGAGGGCAGAGCCCTTGGGGCCCTCCCTTCGGGAAGGGAGGGTTTGGGAGGGATCGAACAAGGATTTGAAAAAGGGTTCGATAAAGCTTTCCCATTGAAAGGTTTCACATTTGAAAGGTAGGAGAACATCATCTTGGAAATCCTGTTTAGTGATTTTTTCCAGCGGGCGCTGGCCGGAGGGCTGATGATTGGCATTACGGCACCGCTGATCGGCGTTTTTCTGGTGCTGCGGCGTCTGTCCATGATCGGAGATACACTGGCGCATGTTACGATTGCCGGGGTCGCGCTGGGCTTTCTGACCGGCTTTTACCCGCTGGGTGCGGGGCTGATCTTTGCAGTCGTGGCCTCATTTGCCATTGAGAAGCTGCGCAAAGCCTACAAAAGCTACGCTGAACTGTCCATTGCGATCATTATGTCGGGCGGTGTAGCGCTGGCCTCGCTTTTTTTCACCTTGGGCAAAGGGTATAATGCAGATGTAATGAGCTATCTGTTCGGCAGCATCTATACGCTGAATACTACCGATCTAATTGTGGTGGGAATCGTAACGATTGCGGTTGTGGTGGTCGTAACCTTATTCTTCAAAGAATTCTTCCTGCTCAGCTTCGAGGAGGATGCGGCCAGTGTCAGCGGACTTCCGGTGAAACTGCTCAATATGCTGATCACGGTGTTAACGGCCCTGGTGATCAGTACGGCGATCAAGATTGTCGGCTCGCTGCTGGTCTCTGCGCTGTTAACCATTCCTGTTGCGATTAGTCTGCTGCTGTCTCGGAGCTTCAAGTCCTCGGTCATTCTGTCCGTGGCGATTGCCGAGATTGCCGTCACTTCCGGATTAGTCATTGCAGGGGTATGGAACCTGGCTCCGGGAGCAACAATTGTCCTGCTGCTGATTGCACTGTTGACCCTAACCCTCATCGGCAAAAAAGGGCTGCCGGCCTAACAAACAAGCGTAACCGGCCGTCCTCAGCACCAACTACATAACTGAATCTGTACTGCTGCTACATGAAGTGACCCGAGTGACCCCGAGTATGGAAGGAGATGCGCCCGTGTCCAACCTGAATGCAGGAATCGCTTTTGCCGCCGGAGTGGCATCATTCATATCGCCTTGTTGCCTGCCGCTGTATCCTTCTTATCTATCTTATATTACCGGTTTATCGGTGCAGGAACTGAAGAGCGGCAGTAACAGCAAAGAGGTCCGTCTCCGGACCCTCTCGCATACACTGGCGTTTATTCTGGGCTTCTCTGCAGTGTTCTACACCCTCGGCTTTGGAGCAGGCTTGTTCGGTGAATTCTTCAACGGCCAGCGGGATTTGATTCGTCAATTATCGGCGATCCTAATCATTGTCATGGGGCTCTTCCTGCTGGGCGTATTCCAGCCGCAGTTCCTGCTCCGGGAACGCAAGCTGGAGCTGAGATGGAAGCCTGCCGGTTACCTTGGCTCCTTCATCTTCGGCATCGGGTTCTCGGCAGGCTGGTCGCCCTGCATAGGCCCTATTCTAACCGCCATAATTGCGCTATCGGCCAGTGATCCGGGAACGTGGTTTACGATGATAACGGCATACAGTATCGGCTTTGCACTTCCGTTCTTCGGACTGGCCTTTTTCCTGGGCGGAGCCCGCAAGATTCTGAAATACTCCAACCTGCTGATGAAGCTGGGCGGCGGGCTGATGGTATTCATGGGCATCCTGCTGTTCACCGACCAGATGTTCCGTATTACGATTTGGCTGCAGGGCATCACGCCGCGCTGGCTGATTTTCTAATTAGGTGACTTAAGTGAAATAATCAATAGCTGCTTCCGGAAAATGTTCAAAAATCCGCTCTGTGATGAATTCGCGCAGGGCGGTTTGCTGTTCGTCCGGGTAGACGTATTTGTTCTGTCCCCATTTGCCCCATTTCTTCTTGCGCTTCTCGATGTCCATCTCCAGCTTCGACTTCGGATAGCGCTTCTCGATGACGGTCTTGGCCGTCTTGGTGAAGCGGTGCTGGATCATTTCAAAGGTTAGCCCCTTGCCAATCCCCGGCGGCAGGGCATGCGCCAGCTTCTCCAGCAGCTCGCTGTAGCCTTCTTCCCAGCCATCGTGCCAGATAATAGGGGCAATGATGAAGCCCAGCGGATATCCGGCACGGGCGATCTGTCCGGCGGCCTCAATCCGCTCTTCGAAGCGTGAGGTGGCCGGCTCGAAGTTCTTAATCACATAGTCGGCGTTCACGCTGAAGCGTACACGGGTATGGCCGTTATGCTTCAGCTTAAGCAGCGGCTCGACATGCTGGTATTTGGTCACGAAGCGCAGCCGCCCGAGCGGCTCCTCCGCCATGAATTCGATCAGTTCCGTCAGCGAACCCGTAATATGCTCAAGGCCAAGCGGGTCTGAGGTACAGGCCGCTTCGAACGTCGTGATTTCCGGGGAACGCTCGGTGATATATTTTTTGGCTGCATCGATGATGTCCCCGGTGTTGACATAGACGCGGATGTAGGGCTTCGCTCCCAGCGTGGTCTGCAGGTAACAATAATGGCAATGGCCCATGCACCCGGTGGCAATCGGAATCGCATAATCGGCAGACGGCTTCGACTGGTCAAAAGTGAGTGTCTTGCGCAAGCCGACCACAAGCGTCCGTTTGGCGATTTTGTATTGTTCGACTTCCGTCTCGCCCGGCAGATTGGTAATCCGGTTATGCGAGGTGGTCATGCGGTAGGGAATATTGCGGGACTTGACCCACTCCATAATCCGCTCCCCTTTGGGATAATTCAGCGCATCAGGTTCAAAGAACACAAGCTCCGGGATGAAGAGTCCGGTGGGCTTGCGCGTTCTTTTGGCAGGAGGGCGTTCGGGTGTGATTAAGCTCATGATTTCACGCTCCTTAGGAATGAGGATAACGTTATTGTGCCAATCTGCGGGCGAATGGAATCATGGTAAACATCACTAAGCGGGGAAGCGGATGACCGGCAGGACTTGCCAAGGAGCGGCAGAAGCATGTATCATTGTTAGAGCAAGGCCCGGTCCCACCGTTACGCTCATTATAGAAAAGAGGTAAGCTAGAATGCCAACACCCAGCATGGAGGATTATTTGGAGCGCATATATAAGCTCATCGACGAGAAGGGTTATGCGCGGGTCTCGGATATTGCCGAGGGGCTGGAAGTCCATCCCTCCTCTGTGACCAAGATGATCCAAAAACTGGATAAGGACGAATATCTCATCTATGAGAAATATCGTGGGCTTGTCCTAACAAGCAAAGGAAAAAAAGTGGGGAAACGTCTTGTGGACCGCCATCAGCTGCTGGAGGAGTTCCTCGGGATTATTGGGGTACAGCAAGAGCATATTTATAAGGATGTTGAAGGCATTGAGCATCACTTGAGCTGGGATTCCATCACCCGGATCGAAACGCTGGTGGAATATTTCCGCCGGGATGAAGCGCGTGTGCAGACCTTGTACGATATTCACCATGAGATAGCCAGCGATTCATAAACGTGGCTTTTTTTGTTTGATTAGCGCAACCTTTCCAGTTTTTTTACGTCAAAACGGGTACCGTTCCTTTTTCACCTACAGGAAGGATTCCGTTTACAAAAGAACGGCCTTCTCCCTGAACCAAGGACGAGAAGGCTATTTTTTTGTCTATATACAACTTCAACACCTGGGAGGAATTATGAATTACCGTAAATGGATCGTAGGACTGCTCGTAATTATGCTATGTCTGCCTGTGTGGACGCCGGGTGCACGTGCAGCTTCTGTGCAGATCACCATTGAACTGGATGGGGAGACGCTTAGCCCGGATGTGCCGCCGTATATTACACGTACTAACGTTACGATGGTGCCGGCTGGAGTGATTAGCCAGGGACTGGGTGCCGGTGTGAAATGGGATCAGGCCAGTAAGACAGCAACCATCAGCAAGGATAATAATGTACTACAGCTAACCAGCGGCAAAACAAGTGCTATCGTTAACGGTGCTGCCGTCCGTCTGGATACTTCTGTTCAGATTACGCAGGGCCGGGTCATGGTTCCGCTGCGGTTTGTAAGCGAGCAGCTTGGACTGCAGGTACTATGGGAGCAGGCAACGAAGCATATCTCCTTATATTCAGGGATTGAGATCGGCGGGCCTTCTACGCCTGTGACGCCGTCAGTTCCGTCAGTGCCTACACCGACTGTACCTACGCCATCTGTGCCAATACCAACGGTACCGTCACCAACCGTACCTTCCATTCCTGGTGCCAAGACCGGGAAGGCGATGAAGGGCGCTTGGGTATCTACCGTGTATAATCTGGATTGGCCCTCAACATCTTCTGCTGGCAATCCCGATAAGCAGAAGAAGGAGTTCGACAGCCTGCTGGACAAGCTGAAAGCGGCCGGATTCAATAGTGTATTCGTCCAGGTCAGACCGTCCGGTGATGCGCTTTATCCTTCACAGATCGTGCCCTGGTCCAAGGTGCTTAGCGGGACTCAGGGTAAGGAGCCCGGCTACGACCCGCTGGCCTATATGGTTAGCAGTGCCCACAGCCGGGGAATGCAGCTGCACGCCTGGTTCAATCCATTCCGGGCTACAACCGATGCTTCTACCAGCAGCCTAGCCCCTAACCATGTAGCCAAGCTTCATCCGGACTGGATCGTCAAGGCGGAGAATAAGCTGTACATCAACCCGGGGATTCCGGAAGCGCGGCAGCATATTATTGACACGGTGATGGAGGTGGTCAGAGGGTATGATATCGACGGGGTGCATTTGGATGATTATTTCTATCCGTCCAATGTAGCTTTTGCCGATGATACGGCCTTCAAGACCTTCAATGCACAAGGAATTGCTGGCAAAGGAGATTGGCGGCGGGATAATATCAACCAGTTCATTCGTCAGCTGGGGCAGGAGATTCATGCAGCGAAGCCGTCCGTCTCATATGGGGTCAGCCCGTTCGGGGTATGGCGTAACAAAAAGGCAGACAGCACCGGCTCGGATACTTCAGCAGGGGTGTCAGCCTATGATGACATGTATGCGGATGTGCGTACCTGGATTCAGAACGGCTGGATCGATTATGTTGCCCCGCAGGTCTATTGGAGCCTCTCCTTCAGCGCTGCCCGTTATGATAAGCTGGTGGACTGGTGGGTGAATGAGGTTAAGGGAACGAAGGTTAAGCTGTATATCGGTCTGGCCTCCTACAAGGTAGGGGATACCAAGCAGACAGCGGAATGGCAGAGCGGAGATCAGATTATCAACCAGCTCAAATATAATGAGAAGTACGATGAGGTGACAGGCAGCATCCTGTTCCGGGCGAATGATATTGTAGTCCGTGACCCGTATGGACTGGCCAGCCTGCTCAGCTTCTATTTCAAGAATTAAGTCATGAATACTCCCCCGTGCTCATAGATAACAATACATTCTATGGAACGGGGGATTGCCATGTATGGAGATTAACGCTGTATTTGAAGGCGGTGGAGTTAAAGGAATTGCTCTTGCAGGTGCGGTGCAGGCAACGGAACGCGCAGGCCGGACCTTCGGGCGGGTAGCAGGTACCTCTTCCGGCTCGATCATTGCCTCGCTGCTGGCAGCGGGGTACAGCGGTGAGACCATGAGCCGGATTATCCGGCGTACGCCGTTCACCTCCTTCCTGACAAGGGCAGCGCTCTACAACACCGCCTTCGTCGGGCCGGCCTTACGTGTGCTGCTCAAGAAGGGGCTGTACTCAGGCCAGGCGCTGGAAGCGTGGATTCGCGGCCTCCTGCTGGAGCAGGGGGTAGTTACGTTCCGGGATCTGCCGCGCGGCAAGCTGCGGGTGATTACATCAGACATCACCAACGGGCGGATTGTGGTGCTGCCCGATGATTTGGTGCAGTACGGGATAGAGCCTGACAGCTTCGAAGTTGCCAAGGCGGTGCGGATGAGCTGCAGTATTCCGTACTTCTTCGATCCGGTGATCCTGCGGCTGGCCGGAGAGGCGGCCCGGGGGAAATCGTTCAGCGGGCAGCTGATCTATATGGTGGACGGCGGGGTGCTCAGTAATTTTCCGCTCTGGCTGTTCGATGAGAAGAAAGATGGCTTCCAATCACCAGAGCGCAGAACGCCAACCATTGGCTACCAGCTGATCGGAAAGGCATCCCCGCAGCCGCATCATATTACGGGGCCGTTCAGCATGCTGGAGGCGATGGTGGAGACGATGCTCTCCGCACATGATGAACGGTATATTGAGACGGATAAATTCGTTCGTACGGTCAAAATCCCTACGCTGGGCATCTCCACCACCGAGTTTCATATCACGGAGACACAGACCGACGCCTTGTATACGGCGGGGATCGCAGCCGGAGAAGAGTTCTTCGCTAACTATCGTCCAGCACCGCCTTCCTATACCTGGAAGGCACCCCTTCAGACTGCAGGTCCAAGGCGGTAATGACTCAAGTACTTTGCGGGGCCCCCAAAAACAAAAAAAAGGCATCCCGCACGTTATTCCAATAACGTGGGGATGCCTTTTGCAGTTATGCTTGAATGGTTCAGTGATATTTGGGCAACTGATCGTCATTCTTACCCTTACTGCCTTCGATGACCTGGAAGGGATAACTTTTGCGCTTACCGGGTGAGCCTGTGGTCTTGCGGATGCCGGCAACCTTGGACATCGTCTTGACCGAAGGCTTAACCTTGGTGCGCGGACGTCCGGGTCCGCCTCCCATTCTGCCGGGGGCTATCTTGTAGGCGTAATACAACAGTCCCAGCAGAATCAGGGGTAAGATGAAGATGGACAGGGCCATCAGGCCGCGCGCCATAATATCCATCACCAGGCCCCATACGGCAAGAGCTGTCGTAATCCAAAATATCAAAGCATGTCTGATCATTGGCTAATCATCCTTTCGCAGGATCCAAAATGCCGCCTGACACACTTGCCTCCGAATATCCTTTTGCTTCAATTGCAGCGTCCAGCTCCCGCATCCGGTTGAAGGAAGCGATAGACACCTCTACCATATCGTCCTTAGGTTCCTTGGTAGTCAACAGCTGCAGCCACAGGCCAGGGTACCCCAGATACTTAAGGCCGGGAATATCTCTTACCGCATTCGTGCCCTTCAGTACCTCGAACGAGATTCCGATGACCACCGGCAAAAGAACGATACGCTGCAGTACCCGTTCCATCAGGGAATTCCATGGGACGACCGAGTAGATAATCACACCGAGGATAATCGTCAGCATCATGAAGCTGCTTCCGCAGCGGTAATGCAGACGGCTGTATTTCTGTACGTTCGCTACTGTCAGCTCTTCACCAGCTTCAAAGGCGCTGATGACCTTATGCTCAGCTCCATGGTACTGGAAGAGCCGCTTGATCACTGGTGTCTGCGAGATCGCCCAGAGATAGACGAGCAGGAGAATGAGCTTGATGCCGCCTTCCACAAGGTTGTGCAGAATATAGTTGTCAAATACATTCTTGAACAAAAAATCTTCTACGAATACCGGGACCAGCGTGAAAATCAGCTTGCCGAACAGGAAAGAAAGAATACCCATTACAGCTACGCCGAATATCATCCCGAGACTCCAGCCTTCGTCCTTCTTCTTGTCCTTGCCCTTCGCCTGCTGCTTAGCAAGCTCTTCCGGCTCCGTCTCATCCTCGGCATAGGATTCTGCCGAATAGTTCAGATGCTTCGAGCCTTTGGCGCTGGAATCTATAATACTGACAATGCCGCGAAGCAGCGGAATCTTGCGCAGTTTAAGGACCCAGCTCTTATCGCTCTTCGGCACCTCCAAAAATGTAATCTCCTGATTCTTTCGTCTTACGGCTGTTACGTTGACATGCTTGCCGCCGAACATGACGCCTTCGATGACGGCTTGGCCGCCGTAACTGGGAGTTTCCTGGGACAACCAATTCACCTTCCCGTATATTGATATGATTTATATAATACATTGTAACTAATTTTTAACCACATTACTAGTTGGATTGCCGTTAGCTGTACATACTAGCTATAGAGAGCGGAGTGGAAACCGGATTAACCCCATACCGAAAGAGAGGCAACTCTATGAGTTCTTCAAGCAAGGCCAAGACCGTCCAGACGAATCCTTTTTATTTCTCCATTGAACTGGGTTATTTCGCCGGTTTAATCTGGGGAGGATTGCACTGGCTGATGTACGTTTTGCACTTTACCAAGGTCATTCCGGGATTTTTGGCGGAGCCCTTTTTCAAGCATGGATTTCTGGTGACCCCTGCCGGGCATCTGCTTGGATATTTGTTTTTTATTGTATTCTCAGTATTGGCGTCCCTGATCTACGTATTAATTTTCCGGAAGCTTAACGGGCCTTGGCCCGGGATGATATACGGAGTGCTGTGGTGGTCGGTCCTGTTCCTTGCGTGTTCGCGCCTATTCCTGCTCCAGCCGCCGTTCAAGCTGTCGTGGAACACGGTCATCAGCGAATTCTGCCTTTTCCTGCTCTGGGGATTATTCATCGGATATACGGCGGCAATCGAGTATACGGATGAACGCAAACGCGAACAGCAGACGAAGCTGGCCTAGGCCCTTCGAAAAAACTTCTCAGTTGGCCTGCGGCTATGGTAAAATACAATGTGGCTATTTCGAGAGGAGAATGAAAATGGGCAACAAGCGCGTCTCCAAGCTGCGTAAGGTTCTGCAGGAACTGGGACTGGATGCGATGTTAATTACCAGCGGATATAACCGCCGCTATTTGAGTGGGTTCACCGGCTCCTCCGGGTACGTGCTGGTTACCGGTGATGACAGTTATCTGCTGACGGACTTCCGGTATATGACACAGGCCTCGGAACAGGTGAATGGCCTCAAGGTGGTACAGCATGACTCGAAATTCATTGACACCGTGCGGGAACTGCTGCCGAAGGGCGGACAAGTCCGTGTCGGCTTCGAGCAGGATGATGTGACCTTCAGTGCATACACCGCTTATGCGGAGGCTCTTGCCCCGGCAGCTATGGTACCGGTATCGAAGGCTGTTGAGAACCTGCGCATGTTCAAGGACGAGGAAGAGCTGGCTGTTATGCAGCGGGCTGCCGATCTGGCAGACGCCACGTTCAGTCATATCCTGAATGTGATCAAGCCGGGCATGACGGAACGCGATGTCGATCTGGAAATGGAATTCTACATGCGTACGCATGGTGCAACTTCGTCTTCATTCGATACGATCGTCGCTTCCGGTGAGCGTTCAGCTATGCCGCATGGAGTAGCGAGCAGCAAGGTTATCGGGAACAACGAATTCGTCACTTTCGATTTCGGCGCTCTCCTTGACGGTTACTGCTCCGATGTGACCCGTACAATTGCTCTGGGATCACCGGACCCTAAGTTGAAGGAGATCTATGATATTGTGCTTGAAGCGCAGCTTCATACGCTGGCGCATATCAAGCCCGGCATGACCGGCCGTGAATGTGATGCCCTGGCCCGTGATATCATCACCCGCTACGGGTATGGTGAATACTTCGGCCACAGCACAGGCCATGGTCTCGGGATGGAAGTACATGAATGGCCGCGGTTGTCCAAGCTGGCGGATGAAGTCATCCAGCCGGGGATGGTTGTCACTGTGGAGCCGGGAATCTATCTCTCAGGTCTTGGCGGCGTACGGATTGAAGATGATATTGTCATTACCGAGAGCGGCATCACGCTGCTGACACATTCATCTAAGGATTACATGGTACTGTAAGACACTATTATTCAGTTCATTTATGGATTCCAGGAGGGATTTTTTGTGATTTCAGTTAACGATTTTAAGACAGGCTTGACCGTAGAAGTAGAAGGGGACATCTTCACCGTCCTAGATTTCCAGCACGTGAAGCCGGGTAAAGGCGCAGCCTTCGTCCGCTCCAAGCTAAAGAACCTGCGTAACGGCAATACGGTTGAACGCACGTTCCGTGCCGGTGAAACCATTGGCCGTGCCATCATCGAGAACCGTGGCGTACAATACCTATATGCAAGCGGCTCTGAGCATGTGTTCATGGACAACGAGACTTACGACCAGTTCGAATTGACAGCCAAGCAGCTCGAATGGGAGCTTAACTTCCTTAGAGAGAACATGACAGTGAATATCGTCAGCTACCAGGGTGAAATCCTCGGGATCAACCTGCCGACCAGCGTAGAGCTGAAGGTTACCGAGACCGAACCAGGCGTGAAGGGTAACACGGCTCAAGGTGCAACCAAAGCCGCTATTCTAGAGACCGGTCATACGGTTCAGGTACCGCTGTTCATTAATGAAGGAGATGTTCTCCTGGTCGATACCCGCGAAGGTAAATATATCTCCCGCGCGTAGGAGCCTTTTTGGATTCCAGTTGTAACTTGAGGGCCTCCCCGCTTGATGCGGTGGAGGTCTTTTTGCTGTGGCAGGCTGGGCAAGAGGGAAGAAGTGATGGAAAAGGGGCTGAAAAGGATGAAAGGGATAAATCCCTCAGATTTAGCGGGAAGTTAGCTGAATGGGGGGATTAGGGGTATTAATCCCTTTAATTAAACTAAAAGTGGACAGGCCGGGGAAATCAAAGGGATAAATCCCTCAGATCCGCAGAAAGCGGGAGGCACATTAGGACTCAAAGGGATAAATCCCTCTAACGGACGTCTCCGGTGGGGCTGAATGTGGAGTGAATGAGCGAATGAGGAGCACTAGTGCTCCTGAATGGAGCCGAAGCGGGCTGGATGAGAGTAATGAGGAGCACTAGTGCTCCAGAATTGGGCTAGAGCGGGCTGGATGAGCGAATGAGGAGCACTAGTGCTCCTGAATTGAGCCAAAGCGGGCTGGATGAGCGAATGAGGTGCACTAGTGCTCCTGAATTGGGCTAAAGCGGGCTGGATGAGCGAATGAGGAGCAGTAGTGCACCTGAATGAAGCCTGAGCAGGCCGCGGCGGGTTCGGGGTTAAGGCCGGGTTCATCAAAAATGGGCATTTTATTTTGTGAAACCATTAACGCATGTTATGATTTTCGTATTATACTGTGTTAAAGCGTTAACCAAAATTTAAGCTACTTTAGAGCGAAATAGGGAGTGAATGGAACTTTGTCACTTTATGTCATGAAATTCGGGGGCAGCTCCGTCGGCGACGTTGAACGCATGAAGCGTGTTGCAGGGCGGATCGCAGCCAAGCAGGATGAAGGGCATCGCTGCGTTGTGGTGGTCTCCGCTATGGGAGATACCACAGATGATCTGATCGATCAGGCGAATCAGCTGAACGGTCAGCCCCCCGCACGCGAGATGGATATGCTGATGACTACCGGAGAGCAGATCTCCGTTGCACTTCTGTCGATTGCGCTTCACGGAATCGGCCGGAATGCCGTATCCTATACAGGCTGGCAGGCCGGGTTCCGTACCGATGAGACCCACGGCCGGGCACGGATCAGTGAGATTGTTCCACGCCGGGTGCTGGAGTCGCTGGAGCGTGAGCAGATTGTGATTGTAGCCGGATTCCAGGGCATGACGCTGGATGGCGAGATCACTACACTGGGCCGCGGAGGCTCGGATACGACAGCGGTTGCGCTGGCTGCAGCGATCAAAGCGGATGTCTGCGAGATCTACACCGACGTAGACGGCATCTACTCGACTGACCCGCGTATTGTGAAGACGGCGCGCAAGTTGAAGGAAATCTCCTATGACGAGATGCTGGAATTGGCGAATCTCGGGGCAGCCGTGCTGCATCCGCGTGCTGTGGAATATGCCAAACGATATCAAGTGAAGCTGGTCGTAAGATCAAGCTTTAACCATAATGAAGGTACTGTAGTGAAGGAGGAAGCAAGCATGGAGCAGGGTGTAGCAGTAAGCGGAATTGCCTATGACAAGAATGTGGCCCGGATCAGTATTCTGGGAGTTCCTGATGTGCCGGGGGTACTCGCCCAGGTATTCGGCAAGCTGGCCGATGAGGGCGTGGATGTTGACATTATCGTGCAGAGCGGAGTACAGAACGAGACGGCAGATTTCTCCTTCACTGTAGCGCTTGGCGATCTTGAGAAGGCCAAAGAAGTCATCAAGGGGCTGCACAGCGTATTGCCTTACCGTGAAGTGACTTCCGAGGACAGTCTGGTCAAGGTATCGATTGTCGGCGCCGGGATGGTTAGCCACCCGGGGGTTGCCGCCAAGATGTTCGAGGTCATCTCGAATGAAGGCGTGAGCATCAAGATGGTCAGCACCTCCGAGATCAAGGTATCGTGTGTGATTGAATCCGGCAACCTGCAGCAGATTATTCAGGCGCTGCATACCGCTTATAACTTAGATACAGAAGAGCAAGCCTTCGTTGGAGGTCCACAGGACCGCCGCTAAGCCTGCCGGAAGGTATCGTAATTACAGAAGAGTGCTATTCCCCGCAGATGCGGAGAACAGCACTCTTTTTGTGTGTCATACATTAGTTAAGAATGGCCCGCACCATGCACTCGCTAGCTCAGCCGCCGGAACCTGCCCATAATCTCCACGGTCTCCAGTACGTTAACGAAGGATTTCGGATCGGTCTCCAGAATCGTTTTGCGCAGATCTGCCAGCTCATAGCGGGTGGTTACGGTCATCAGCATCGTGTTGCCCTCGTGACTGTACCCGCCCTCCGCGTTCACAACGGTGATGCCGTGGGGCAGGCTGGTCAGCCGGTTCAGCATTTTCTCGCGCTCCTTGGTGACGATGAAGCAGGTCAGCTTGACATGGCGGATGTGAATCATATCCACCACCCGGCTTTTGACGAAGATACAGAGCATCGCGTAGAGTGCGGAATCCCAGCTTTTGAAGAAGCCGAGACATAAGATAACCAGGCCGTCCATGACGAACAACACGGTGCCCATGGGAATATCCCGCTTACGGGTAATGATAGAACCGAGAATGTCGAAGCCCCCGGAAGAACCGCCCGCCCGCAGCGAGAAGCCCACCCCTCCCGCAATAATTACCCCGCCGAAGATACTGGCCAGAATCGGGTCCTTGGTGAGCTTCACCACAGGGATGACGTTCAGAAACCAGGTAGTGCACAGGACAGACAGCATGCTATAGCAGATGTACTTTTTACCCACGGCGACGAAGCCCCAGATCAGGATCGGGAGATTGATGGCGAAATAGTACAGCGAGATAAATTTTGGATGAGTCAAATACCCGATGATGGAAGCTGTCCCGGCTACACCGCCGCTGAGCAATTGGTGCGGAATCAGGAACAGGCGGAGCCCTGCTGCTACCAGAAAGGCTGAAAATACAATAATAGCTACCTCTTTTACCTGTCTGGCTATCGTTCCTGATACAAGCGGTATTACGAAATTACGAACTTGCATGACTGTGGTCCCCTTCTTTGCTCAGTTATCTTTTGATACGGCAAAATTAATTTTATCATACCGATGATATTTTTTTATAGAGGGCGGGACTATGATTTCTTTCACACCTCCTGAATATTCCGCTAGTATCCCCATTTCTCCTTGTCTAAAGTCGCGCCCTTCCGCATATCCATGGATAACAGCTTGTTTGATGTGCAGGGATTGTGTACGATCCATAGATTTGAACGAAGGAGTTGAGATATTTGGACAAGTATGTAAGCTGGATGTCTGGCCTGCGGCTGCTGTCCGGCAGTGTGGAGATTGCGGCGGCCTTGATTATGCTGAAGCTGAATCAGGTGGATAAGGCGCTGGCTGTTAATTCGGGACTGGCACTTGTCGGCCCTACGATCCTCATTCTGACTACGGCTGTCGGCCTTACAGGGATGGCAGAGCAGCTGTCCTGGGGCAAGCTTGGCTGGATTGGCTGCGGGGTGGCTATTCTCTTATTCGGGATTCTCAAGAAATGATAGATGATAGGCATAAAGCTTAAGTACAAGCATAAATATGAAACAAAGCTATTTAGTAGAGGACAGCTTGGGGGTACCTGGTATGGCAAATGACTGGCTTCTGTTGTTTCCCGAAAAAGTAAGAGCGCTGCTCGGCGGCCTCCCCGCTGCGCTCCTGGACAAGGTGGAGGAGATTCGCGTCCGTGAGGGACGGCCGCTGGAGATCAACTATTCCGGCAAGTATCATTTCATCGGCGCCGGCGGCACCCTGACTCAGCTACCCGGCGAGGCGTACCGGCCGGACCGGGAGGATACGCACCGGCTGCTGGACCTCATCAGCAATCATTCCCTCTATACGATGGAAGAGGAGCTGCGCAAGGGCTTCATCACCATTCCGGGCGGACACCGGATCGGCCTCTGCGGCCGGACGGTTCTGAGCGGGGGCGGTGTGGAACATCTGCGTGATATTACCGGCTTCAACGTGCGGATTGCCCGTGAGGTGCACGGCATCGCCGATGGCGTGCTGCCTTATCTGCTGGACCGGGGGCGGCAGCGGGTCATGCATACGCTGATCCTGTCCCCGCCGCAGCATGGCAAGACCACACTGCTGCGCGATCTGGCCAGGCAACTGTCGGCAGGTACAAGCGGGGGCCGGGAAGGCAGCCGGCCGGGGCTGAAGGTCGGCATCGTCGACGAACGCTCCGAGATTGCGGGCAGCCGCCGGGGAATTCCGGCTTTCGATGTCGGGCCCCGCACGGATATTCTGGACGGCTGCCCCAAGGCGGAAGGCATGATGATGATGATCCGCTCCCTGTCGCCCGATGTGCTGATCGCCGATGAAATCGGCCGCATGGAGGACGCGGATGCGGTGACCGAGGCGCTGCACGCCGGGATCTCGGTGGTCGCTTCCGCGCACGGCAAGGAAGTGTCCGAGCTGGCCCGGCGGCCGGGCCTCGGCGGGCTGCTGGAGCACCGGATGTTCGAGCGGTATGTGATTCTGCACCGCGGAACCTCCGGCTTGTCCTTCCGCATTCTGGATGCCCAGAAGCGCGGGCTGCTGCTGGTCTCGCCGGAGGAGCAGCCGGTGTCAGGGGGTGACCGCCATGCTTAAACTGCTTGGCGCGGTACTTATCGTGCTGGCCGGAACACTGGCCGGCTTCAAGCGGGCGGCCCAGTATGCCGACCGGCCAAGGCATATCCGGGCCTTGATTGCAGCGCTCCAGCGGCTGGAGACCGAGATCCAGTACGGCTACACGCCGCTGCCGGAGGCACTGCGCCGGATCGGGCTGCAGACGAAGGAGCCGCTGCGTGCCTTCTTTCTTACGGCGGCGGACGAGATGAATCCGCCGCATAACTACAGTGCGGAAGAGGCCATCCGGCGGGCGGTGGAAGCCCACTGGAGCAGCGCATCGCTGCGGGGCACGGAGAAGGAGATCATCCGGCAGCTCAGCTGCACGCTCGGAACCAGTGACCGGCCGAATCAGAGCACGCATATTGCACTAGCTTTACAGCAATTGAAGCAGGAGGAGACAGCGGCCAGAGAAGATCAGGGCAAGTATGAGAAGGTGAGTAAAAGCCTGGGTCTGCTGCTTGGAGCATTGATCGTCATTTTGATCTTTTAGCGAGGTGCCAGGAATGAATATTGAAGTCAACGCGATCTTTCAGATTGCCGGCATCGGCATCATTATCGCCATGATCCACACGGTGCTTAAGCAGATGGGCAAAGAGGATATCGCCCATTGGGTAACGATTGTCGGCTTTATCATCGTCCTGTTCATGGTCATCCGCATGCTGGATGGGCTGCTGCAGGAAATCAAAACAATTTTTCTTTTTCAGTAGGCTGAAGTTATGGAAATCATTCAGATTGTGGGAATTGGCATCTTGGCGACGGTCCTTATCCTCGTCCTGAAGGAGCAAAAGCCGGTATTCGCCTTCCTGCTGACTACTGCGGCCGGCATTCTGATCTTCCTGTTCCTGATCGGCAAGATCGGAACGATTCTCGGTACGCTGGAGCGGGTCGCGGAATCCTCCGGGATGGAAATGATCCATATCAAAACCGTGTTCAAAATCATCGGCATCTCCTATATCGCGGAATTCGGGGCGCAGATCGTGAGGGATGCCGGGCAGGAATCGATTGCTTCCAAGATTGAGCTGGCCGGTAAGGTGCTGATCATGGTACTGGCTGTTCCGATTATCAGCATTATTATTGAAACGGTCATGAAGCTGCTGCCAGCCTGATACAGCGGACATGCCGGACAAGTTGGAGTAAAGCGGAGGTGAGGGGAATGCAGGAGTATAGTATTTTTCGGCCGCCAAAAGGGGTAAAAGCGCTCCTGCTTCTGCCAGCCCTGCTGCTGGTGCTCCAGCTGCTTCTGCTGTGTGGAAGCACGGCAAGTGCCGCAAGTTCTGCAAGTGTTGCAGATGCTGTAAGTACGGCTCCGGCTCCTTCGTCCCCGGCTACAGGCGGCAGCGGAGGCCCGGCGTCTCCTGTTGACCAGTGGGTGAAAGGGCAGGTGGAGCATCTGCCAAAGGACAAAGTGGAGTCTTACTGGGACCAGCTAATGAAGGATTACGGTGGATTTTTCCCGGAGGGCCGGACACCTTCCTTGATGGATATGCTGCTGCCGGGGGATAAGGGCTTAAGCTTCAAAAGCGTATTGTCCGGCCTGATGAACTTCATGTGGCACGAGGTGCTCTACAACGGCAAGCTGCTGGTCACGATAGTGATGATCAGTGTGCTGAGCATGATTCTGGAGACGCTGCAGACCGCTTTTGAACGGAAATCCGTCAGTAAGATCGCTTATATGCTCTGTTACATGGTGGTGCTTGTCATCGCCGTCAACAGCTTCAATGTCGCTATCGGCTATGCCAAGGATGCCATCGACCGGATGATCGACTTCATGATGGCCATGATTCCCCTGCTATTCGCGTTGCTGGCTTCGATGGGCAATATCGTCACGGTGTCGGTGACCCATCCGCTGATCGTGTTCATGATCCATACCGTAGGCACGTTAATTCATACGCTGGTCTTCCCGCTGCTGTTCTTCTCGGCAGTGCTGCATCTGGTGAGCGCCATGTCAGAGAAGTATAAGCTGACCCATCTGGCGAATCTGCTGCGCAATATCGGGGCCGGGCTGCTCGGAGTGCTGCTGACGGTGTTTCTCGGCGTGATCTCCGTCCGGGGGATTACCAGCTCGGTTACAGACGGGGTGACCATACGCGCGGCCAAATATATAACAGGGAATTTCGTACCGGTGATCGGTAAAATGTTCGCGGATGCTACGGACACAGTCATCTCGGCCTCACTGCTGGTGAAGAACGCCATTGGGCTGTCGGGAGTGATCATTATCCTCTTCCTGTGCGCGTTCCCGGCAATCAAAATTCTGATCCTCGCCCTGATTTACAATCTTGCTGCCGCTGTCATGCAGCCGCTGGGCGAGACACCGATCGTGACCTGCCTGCAGACAATTGGCAAAAGCATGGTTTACGTCTTCGCAGCGCTGGCCGCCGTCTCGCTGATGTTCTTCCTGGCGGTAACCATTATGCTGACTGCGGGCAATGTGACCGTAATGATGCGATAGAACGAAATGACAAGGAGGTGCGCCATGTCCTGGCTCAGCAGTTGGCTCCATGAGCTGATTCTCGTCGTGCTGATGGCTGCATTCGTGGAGATGCTGCTGCCCAGTAAATCCATGGAACGCTACGCCAGGCTGGTGCTCAGCCTGCTGGTTCTGCTAACGATGCTCAGCCCGATAATCTCTCTGCTGAAGGGGGATGCGAGCAAGGAGTTGACCGTGGCGATGCAGCAGCAGGAACGAAGCGGAGGGCTACTAAGCGGAACGGGCGGCGCACCGGATTCGCTGGACAAGATTCTGGCAGACGGGCGGATGCTTGCTGCCGGAGCACGTGACCAGAGCCTGAAGCTGGCTGCCGAGGAAATCGCCGGCCAGATGCGCGACCAGATTGCCGGGAGCACCGGGCTCGGCGGGGTGAAGGTGACGGTGGCCCTGGCCATGGGCCCGAACCCAAATGCGCCGCTGGGCGAGGAGGTGCCGCTGATCTCCTCGGTCACGGTAGCTCTCCCGCCGGAGCAGAGCGCCTCTGGAGGCGCTGTCCCGGGCGCTGGTACTTCAGCCCACCCGTCAGCCGGGCCGATCCAGATTAACCCTGTGGAACCGGTTCAGGTCAGCCTGGAGGGCAGCGGCGGGGATGGTGAAGCGCAGGAAGCTGCTTCCTCAGGGGGTTCGGCTCCGGCGTCATCCTCTTCCGTGAGTGGAACGGAGGGGACGCAGGAGACCCTGGCGGAGGAAGCCGGAACAATTATCAAGCTGCTGGAGCAGAACTGGAACCTGGACCCCGCTCTGATCAAGGTGCAGAGCAGCGGGGCCGGTACCGTGAAATCATAAGAGGAGGCGGGCAATCAATGGGCAATTGGCTGAAAAAGCTGGAGCAGTGGGCCGGAGGCGGCAGCGGCAGCCCGAAGCGCAGCCACACCTTCCGCTGGCTTATCATTATCGGCCTGCTGGGTGTTGCGATCATGCTGTTCAACTCCTTCGTGAATGTGAAGAAGCTGGACAACGAGAACACGGGGCGTGAACCGCCGGACAGCGGGACCTCGCAGACCGTCCTGCAGCAGGAGGCCGGGAGCGCGAATTCTTTTGACAGCATCGAACTGGCGATGGAGAACCGCACGAAGGGGATTCTGGAGAAAATCGTGGGGGTCGGTACTGTAGATATCATGGTCACCGTAGATTCCACAGAGGAGATTATCGTGCAGCGCAATATGAATGACTCGCAGCAGCAAAGTGAAGAAATAGATGCCAGCGGCGGTAAACGCCATACCACCCAGTACACCAGGGACGGCCAGATCGTCACTTACAGCCAGTCAGGGAACGAGGCCCCGATCATCACCAAGCGGGTGAAGCCTCAGGTACGGGGAGTGCTGGTGGTCGCCAAAGGGGCAGAGAACAAGGTAGTGCGCAGTCTGATTGAGCAGGCGGTTGAAAAAGGGCTTAACGTTCCGGTCTACCGGATTTCTGTTGTCCCGCGCAAGCAGGAATAGGCATGTCTCAGGCAACCCCGGCATATGCTTTAACAGAAGAGGCTTGTACGATACACACGCGACACACACGACAAGAGGGCTGGCAACAAAATTATAGGAGGTATAAACAATGAAGGGCAAAAGACAAACGATTTGGCTGGTTTCTATGCTCAGTTTGATGGTAGTGCTCTCTGCATATTATCTGTTCACGGAAGATACGGGGGCTCCCATCCCCAAAGAAACCGCAGGCAGCATCCAGGTGGACACTATAAAAGACGGGACGGGCGGCGGAACCGCCACTACGCTTGACAGCGGACTTGTCATCAAAGAGGTCAGCACAGACAAAGGTATTGCAGTAGGAACCGTGGATGACAGCAGCAAGACCGTCAAGGATGAAGCAGCATCAACAGTGGCAACTGAAGACAGTACGACTCCGGCCGTGATAGATGACAGCAGTGTGGTTGCTGACAGCAGCAATACCGCTAAGGATACAACTGCTACAACGGATAAGGCAGCCACTACTACGGCTGATAAAGGCAAGGATACGGCTGGCAGCAAGGATACCAAGGAAAATAAGGACACTCAGGACACTAAGGATACCAAGGACAGCAAAGACAGCAAAGACAGCAAAGACAGCAAGGATACGTCAGCCGCTGTAGACAAGACTCCGGCGAAGGATGATAAGGAAATCCTGGATGAAGTGGCTTCGCAGAGCGTATCGGCCAGCAGCCTGTTCACGAACTACCTGTACGAACGCGAGCAGAAGAACCTGAAGGATCATAATGATCTGCTGGCGCTGATTAACAATATGGATAAGACACCGGCCGAGAGTGCTACAGCCCAGGAGCAGCTCAGCAAGCTGGAAGAGAAGGAATCCAAAATCACCGGGATTGAAGTAAAGCTTCAACAAAAATACGGTGAGGCCATTGTGAAAGAAGAAGCGGGTGACGCCTATACAATCGTGGTGCTCAGCGATAAGCTGGATGTGAAGCAGGCGGTAGGCATCGTGGATTTTGTAATGAAGGAACTGAGCGTTACCCAGGACAAGATTAAGGTCCAATACGTCTCGGAGCAGTAAGCCTGCTGAATATAATCAGGGAAAATAGAATAAAATGCCGAAAGAGCCCGGGCGCGTCCCAGGCTCTTTCCATTTCTAGCGTTTGTGATATAATACATAAAGTTATCGATGCATAGAAAAAGAAGATTACGCAGGCAGCGGTTACACAAGGTAGCGATTCAAGAGAATTACAGAGCAGACCCGCCTTACAGGTATGCTTGTCAGAACGGATATCGTATCCTGCTCAGCCTGCGTCCCAAAATGGCTTCGAGAGAAAGCTGAAGGAGTGAACTACCCAATGTTCAAGTTAAGCGAGATTAAGGAATTGATTCAATTGCTGGACCAGACTTCCTCCGTGCACGAGCTGGAGATTGAAAGCGAAGGTATGAAGCTGGCTATCCGTAAACCGGATCGCTCTGAAGCTGAAGGAACAGTAATTCAGGCGGCTCCTTATACCTACCCCTTTACGCCAGCCCCGCAGCCGCAAAGTCCGCAGATTATTGCCCCTCAGGCTGTTAGTGAAGTTCCTGCTGCGGCGCAGCAGCCCGCAACCTCCGCTGAAGGCGCATTACATAAAATCGTCTCGCCGATGGTCGGGACCTTCTACAGTGCCGCTTCACCGGAGACGCCTTCCTTTGTTAATGTCGGAGACCGGGTGAATGAGAAATCTACGGTCTGCATCATTGAAGCAATGAAGCTGATGAATGAGCTGGAAGCCGAAGTGAAGGGCGAGATTGTCTCTGTCCTGGTTGAGAACGGCCAACTGGTGGAGTACGGTCAGCCGCTGTTTCTGGTGAGAGCGGAATAATTGCCGCGAGAATGAAGAGGAGCTTGCAAGCTTCGCTAAACTTTGGGAGGAAACGCATGAACATTCAAAAAGTGTTGATTGCCAACCGCGGCGAGATTGCGGTCCGCATTATCCGGGCCTGCCGCGAGCTGGGTATTGCCACCGTGGCTGTCTATTCGGAGCCGGACCGCGATTCCCTGCATGTACGTCTTGCGGATGAGGCGTACTGTATCGGACCGATGCCCGCCAAGGACAGCTATCTGAACTTTACTAATATTATGAGCGTTGCCACGCTGACGGAATGCGATGCTATTCACCCCGGCTATGGCTTCCTGGCCGAGAACGCGGATTTCGCCGAGATCTGTGAATCCTGTAACATTACCTTCATCGGCCCGTCTCCGGATGCGATTACCCGGATGGGCGACAAGGCTGTAGCCAAAGAAACGATGAAGCTGGCCGGAGTTCCGATTATACCGGGCTCTGACGGGATTGTCGGTGACTTAGAGGAAGCCGTGATGCTCGGCCGTGATATCGGGTACCCGCTTATCGTCAAAGCTACGGCAGGCGGCGGAGGCAAGGGCATCCGCATCGCCGAGGATGAAGAGTCACTGGTGAAGCAGATTACCGCTGCCCAGCAGGAAGCGCAAAAGAATTTCGGCAACGCCGGAGTCTATTTGGAGAAATTCCTGACCGGCATGAAGCATGTGGAGATTCAGATCATCGCCGATAATCACGGCAACGTCGTCCACTTGGGCGAGCGTGACTGCTCTGTGCAGCGCCGCCGCCAGAAGCTGATCGAAGAAGCGCCTTGCGCCGTACTTACCCCGGAGGTCCGCGATGCGATGGGCCAAGCGGCGGTACGGGCTGCACTGGCGGTTAATTACTCGGGGGCAGGTACCCTGGAATTCCTGCTGGGTCCTGACGGACATTTCTATTTCATGGAGATGAATACACGGATTCAGGTGGAGCATCCGGTAACGGAGATGGTCACCGGCGTCGATCTCATTAAGGAAATGATCTCAGTAGCGGAAGGTAATCCCCTCTCCTTCACCCAGGAGGATATTGTGATCAACGGCTGGTCGATTGAATGCCGCATCAATGCCGAGGACCCTGAGCGTAATTTCATGCCGTCTCCGGGCAAAATCGGCTTCTATCTGCCACCGGGCGGATTTGGGGTGCGGGTCGACAGCGCGGCGTATCCGGGCTATACCATTTCACCTTTTTATGACTCCATGATTGCCAAGCTGATCGTCTGGGCACCGACCCGGGAAGAGGCTGTCGCCAAGATGAAGCGTGCACTGGCTGAATTTGCGGTGGAGGGCATACATACCACCATTTCATTCCACCAGAGACTGCTGGAGCATCCGGTGTTTTTGGACGGGAACTTCGATATCAAGTTCCTCGAGGAGTATGAAGTTTAGGACGGCTTCTCATGGTTTGTCATAAAGTTCGTCAAATGATATAGTATGTTTAATAATAGGCGTACTGCCCGCTTGAAGTGCCCCTACAACTTTTTTGCTGGAAAGGTGTGAAGTCCAAATGAGTACATTGCCGACAGAATTTGAACGTACGGAAATCGGTGAAATCCAGATCGCTCCAGAGGTGATCGAGGTTATCGCCGGTTTGGCAACCGTTGAGGTGAAAGGTGTGGCCGGAATGAGCGGCGGTTTCGCCGGCGGAATCGTGGAGCTTCTCGGACGCAAGAACCTGTCCAAAGGGGTTAAGGTTGAGGTTGGACAGCGCGAGGCTGCGGTGGATGTGTCCGTAATTATTGAATACGGCTACCGTCTTCCGGAAGTGGCTGCTGAAATTCAGCGCAATGTTAAGCGCTCCATCGAAACCATGACCGGTCTGACCGTTGTGGAAGTGAATGTGCATATTCATGATGTGCAGTTCAAAAGCAATACAAGCATTGACAAGAGCGAGGACACGGATGCGGTTATCCGCGTGAAGTAAGGGTTCAGTTCTTCCATAAACCCCCGACAGTGCGTCGAGGGTTTACCTTAATTTAAGGAGGTTGTGAGACTCGTGGCCAAAATTCTGGACAGGCTTCTGCTGTTCCTCTACAGCTTAAGCATTGGAATACTATCTGTAACTGCCATCCTCCTCTTAAGCGGTGTCATCCCGGACAAGTATGAAATTTCGGACGGACCGGCGGTCTATATCGCTGCGATCTCGGTGGCGGTCATTCTGTTCCTGCTGAGCATCCGCTTCTTCTACATCTCCCTGCGCCGCGACCGCGCATCCCTGCCGTCTGTGGATCAGCGTACAGAATACGGGGATATTCAGATCTCGATGGAGACCATTGAGAATCTGAGTCTGAAGGCTGCGGGCAAAGTGAAGGGCATTCGCGACCTGAAATCACGCATCCGTGTCTCACAGGCGGGTCTTGAGATTATGATCCGGGCGGTCGTCGACGGCGAGCATTCGCTGCCGCTGCTTACTACGGATGTACAGCGCCAGGTACATGATTTCGTGCAGGAGACAACCGGAATTCCGGTTGCAGATGTGTCTGTATACATTGCTAACCTCACACAGGCACCAAGCTTCAAAAGTCGAGTGGAATAGAGGTGAGTTTCCCTTATGTCCTGGAGAGAAGTATGGGAAAGTCACGGGGGTAGAATTACCGGAGTTGCCTTCGGTGTCTTTCTCGGATTGATTTATCTGATTAGCGGTTTTTGGGATATGCTGTTCTTTGCACTGGTAGTGTTCATCGGATATACGTTCGGCAAACGAAAGGATACCGCGCAGGGTCCCCTGTTTCAATGGCAGGAGATCGCAGAGCGGCTGTCCGGACGCTGGCGTCCCTTCAAGTGAACCGCGATAGTCTTTCTCCCGGAAGCCTGGAACCCGTTACTTTGAGTTGCTGACCTGCGGAAGAAAGGCTGCGCGGTTTTTTTGCGGCTTAGGAAGCTGAATTCGTTTGAAATCCGCATTTAGGGAAATGTAAGTACTAGTATGGTCCGATTTCCGATGATTGTAGTTGAATTGCGTAACATCAAAAACAACAAAATAAACGAAAACAAGAATGAAAGTTAGTTCGTAGGAGGAACACATGAAGAGACGTTTAGCGAGAGAAATTATTGTACAAAGCCTGTATCAGATGGAAATGAACGATGTTGAAGTAACCGAGGCGGTTGACATGCTGATTGAAGAAGCGGCTGATGAGAACGAAACCGAGCGCGTCATTACGGATGAGATCGAACTGAAGGCTTATGTAGTTACGCATGTCAACGGCGTGTGGGAGCACAAAATGGCGATTGACGATATGCTGGAGCATTATCTTAAGGGCTGGCAGATGAGCCGCCTGTCACGTGTAGACCGTCAGATTCTGCGTCTGGCTACCTTCGAGATGATCTTCGCCAGCGATGTGCCAGCCAAGGTGTCTGTCAATGAGGCGATTGATCTGGCCAAGCATTTCGGCACAGAAGATTCCGGTAAATTCGTGAACGGTGTCCTCGGTAAAATGATTCAGGATGTGGACACGCTTAGAGCTGAGCTGTAGTTCAGCTTCAGATTCGATTCAGATTGAGCAGCAAGCGGCAGTAACAGGCTTATAAGCCTTCAATAGACAATAGGGGAGAGACTTACATGACAGCAGCGATTATCAGCGGTAAACAGGTATCGGACGACATTCGGATCGGAATTGCCCGGGAGGTTGCAGACTTAGCAGAGCGCGGCGTGAAGCCGGGTCTGGCTGTCGTTCTGGTCGGTGAAGATCCGGCTTCCCAGGTCTATGTGCGCAACAAGGAGAAGTCCTGTATTGAACTGGGCTTCCATTCCGAAGTGCACCGGCTCGATGCTGCTACCACCCAGCAGGAGCTGCTGGCACTGGTGGCAGACCTGAACGGCCGCAGCGATATTGACGGCATCCTCGTTCAGCTGCCGCTTCCGAAGCATATTGAAGAGAAGGCTGTGATTGACGCCATCTCGGTGGAGAAGGATGTAGACGGCTTCCACCCGGTCAATGTGGGGAACCTCGTCATCGGGGATGACAGTCTGCTTCCCTGTACGCCTGCCGGGGTCATTGAACTGATCAAGCGGACAGGTACGGACATCTCCGGTAAGCATGCTGTTGTAATCGGCCGTAGTAATATTGTCGGCAAGCCTGTATCCCTGCTGTTACAGCGTGAGAATGCCACAGTAACCATGTGCCACTCGCGCACAGCGAATATGGCTGAGCTTAGCCGTCAGGCAGATATCCTGGTGGTAGCGATTGGCCGGGCTAACTTCATCGATGCCTCGTTCGTGAAGCCGGGGGCGATTGTGATTGATGTCGGCATGAACCGTCTGGATACAGGCAAGCTCGCCGGGGATGTGGATTATGAGAGTGCCCGGGAAGTGGCCGGGTTCATTACGCCGGTGCCGGGCGGAGTGGGACCGATGACGATCACTATGCTGATGAGCAACACGCTGATCGCGGCCAAACGCCGCCGCGGCCTGAAGTAGGCCGGACTTATGGCGGCAGAGCGGCAGATCTACTCCATCAAGGAGCTTAACAAATATATCCGCATGAAGCTGGATTCGGATGCGCTGCTGTCCGATGTATGGATTCGCGGTGAAATCTCGAATTTCACCCATCACGGAAGCGGGCATATGTATTTCACGCTGAAGGATGAGAGCAGCCGGATCAAAGCTATCATGTTCGCTTCGCATAACTCGCGGCTGCCGTTCGTGCCGAAGGAAGGCACGAAGGTAATCGCCAGGGGGAATGTGACCGTATATGAACGGGACGGGCAATACCAGTTCTATGCGACACATATGCAGCCTGACGGAATCGGCAGCCTGTATCTGGCTTACGAGCAGCTGAAAAGCAAGCTGGAGAAGGAAGGCCTGTTCGCAGCGGAGCGCAAGCGTCCGCTGCCGCAATTCCCGCGTTGCATCGGGGTTGTGACCTCCCCGACAGGAGCTGCTGTGAGGGACATCATCATCACCCTGCAGCGCCGTTATCCGCAGGTTGCGATTGTGCTCTACCCTGTACTAGTGCAGGGTAAGGGGGCTGGCCCGTCCATTGTACAGGCCATCCAGAACCTGAATGCTATGGGAGAGGCCGATGTGCTGATTGTCGGGCGCGGCGGCGGCTCCCTGGAGGAGCTGTGGGCCTTCAATGAAGAGGCCGTCGCCCGGGCGATAGCGGCCTCCGGGATTCCGGTCATCTCGGCTGTGGGCCACGAGACCGACTTCACGATCGCCGATTTCGCCGCCGATCTCCGGGCGGCCACCCCTACGGCAGCGGCAGAGCTCGCTGTGCCGAGCGCAGCCGAGCTGGCCGGGCAGCTGCGCATGGCCCGGCAGCGGCTGCGCCAAGCGCTGCTGCGCCGCTCGCAGCGCGGCGGCGAACGCCTCGCTGCGCTGCAGCGCTCGCTGGCGCTGGCCGGCCCCCGCCGGCAGCTGGCCCAGCACGCGCAGCGGCTGGATATGCTGCGCGCGGCCCTGCTCCGCGCAGCAGAGACAAGGCACAGCCGCGCGCAGGGGCGCAGTGCGCTGCTGCACCAGAGCCTGCAGCGCTTCCATCCGCTGAGCAGCGTCAGCGCTGCCCGCCGGCGCACGGATGGCCTCACCCGTGAGCTGACGGCGGCCATGCAGGCGCGCCTTGCAGATAAGCGTGCGCGGTTCGGGGCGGAGCTGCGCCATCTGGATGCGCTCAGCCCGCTTAAGGTCATGTCGCGGGGCTACAGCCTCGTGTATGACGAGAAGGAACAGCGTGTAATCAAATCGCTGAAGGAAGTAGAGCTTGGCGATGTGGTCAACATAAAGCTTAATGACGGACAACTAAACTGCCACGTATGGGGAATGAAGGAGGATGGCAAAGCGAATGGCGAAGGAAGCTGAACTGGATTTTGAGGGAGCCATGGAGCGCCTGGAGGGTATCGTGCGTGAGCTTGAACATGGTGACGTTCCCCTGGAGAAGGCGATTGATTTATTCCAGCAGGGAATGAAGCTCTCGCAGCTATGCGGCAGCAAGCTGGAGCAGGTAGAGCGCAAGATTGAGATGATCACCGTGGAGGATGGCGAACTGCGCAAGAAGCCGTTCGGCAGCCGGCTGGAAGGCGATAGCGATGAGTCATTCTGAGCTTGAGCCATCCGGCGGGGCGGCGGGGCCGCAGGGCCGCGAACCGCTGGAGCAGTATATAGCTGACGTTAGCAGCTGGGTTGCTGCTGCTCTAAGCGGGGTCGTACCAGAGCAGTGGGACGTCCCCCAGGTCCTAAGAGAGTCGATGGAATACTCGCTGCAAGCTGGTGGTAAGCGCCTGCGGCCGCTGCTCGTCACCGCCGCGTGCGAAGCGCTGGGCGGCAGCCGTGAAGCTGCGCTGCCTGTAGCAGCTGCGATTGAAATGGTGCATACCTATTCTCTGATTCATGACGATCTTCCGGCGATGGATAATGATGATTACCGGCGCGGCAAGCTGACGAACCATAAGGTCTTCGGGGAAGCGATGGCCATTCTGGCCGGGGATTCGCTGCTGACCCATGCGTTCTACAGTGTGGTACAAGCCTCCCGTAAGCATGGGGTTCCGGCAGAGCGCGTGTTGTCCATCGTGGAGGATCTGGCTGAGATGGCAGGCCCGCGCGGTATGGTCGGCGGTCAGGTAGCCGATATGGAAGGCGAGCAGGGAATGACCGACCTGCAGCAGCTCCAGTATATTCATCTGCACAAGACTGGCGATCTGATGATCTTCTCCTTGCTTGCGGGCGGCAGAATCGCCGGTGCGAATGAGGGGCAGCTGGAGGCCCTGCGCCGGTTCGGCACACAGATCGGTCTGGCCTTCCAGATTCAGGATGATATTCTGGACCTCATCGGTGATGAGAGCAAGCTGGGCAAAAAGACCGGCAGTGATATCAAACAGCAGAAGGTGACCTATCCGTATTTCATCGGCCTTGAAGCTTCGCGCGAAGAGGTGAAGCAACTTACGGCTGCTGCGCATCTGGCGATCCTAAAAGGAGGGTTCCAGGACCCGTCCCGGCTGCTGGAAATTGCAGATTATTTGATGTCACGTGACCACTAAATGAAGATTCGGCAAACGGCTGTGTTTCAGCAGCCGTTTCGTTTGTGTTATAATGGGGTTTATATTTTACAACATCTAGGAAAGCGGGGAATACTCGTGCTGCTTCCACAAATAAATGATCCTCAGGAGCTAAAATCTTTATCAGTCGGGGAACTGGCTGCCCTTGCGGAGGAAATCCGCCAGTTTCTGATCGAGAAGCTGTCAGTAACAGGGGGACATCTCGCATCCAATCTGGGAGTCGTGGAGCTCACGCTGGCCCTGCATTACTGCTATGACAGTCCCCGGGATAAGATGATCTATGATGTAGGGCATCAGGCGTATGTCCACAAGATATTGACCGGCCGTCAGGACCGGTTCGATTCCCTGCGCAAGCAGGGCGGACTCTGCGGCTTCGTCAAACGTTCGGAGAGTGAGCATGATGTCTGGGAAGCCGGACACAGCAGCACTTCTCTGTCTGCGGCAATGGGCATGGCGATGGCCCGTGACCTCAAGGGTGAAGACAATAAGGTAATTGCCGTTATCGGCGATGGCGCCCTCACCGGCGGAATGGCCTTTGAAGCGCTGAACCATATCGGGCATGAGCGCCGCAAGCTCATGGTGATCCTGAACGACAATGAAATGTCCATTGCACCGAATGTAGGAGCGATGCATAACTATCTGAGCAAGATCCGTTCGGACCGTCATTATCTGCGGGCTAAGGACGAGGTCGAAGGCCTGCTGAAGAAAATTCCGGCCATTGGCGGCCGGCTGGCGAAGACTGCGCAGAATGTGAAGGACGGCCTGAAGAACATGCTGGTACCCGGTGTTCTGTTCGAAGAACTCGGATTTACCTATCTTGGACCCGTGGACGGTCATGATCTGGAGAAGATGATCGACACCTTCCATCAGGCGGATAATGTATCCGGGCCTGTCCTGGTGCATGTCCTTACCACCAAAGGCAAGGGCTACAAACCGGCGGAAGTCGATTCCTATAAATGGCACGGAATTTCCCCTTACAAAATCGAATCCGGTCAGGTTCTTAAAGCAGTCGGCAATCCGATGTACACGGAAGTCTTCGGACAGACGTTAATCGAGCTGGGGCATCAGGATAAGCGGCTGGTTGCCGTAACACCGGCGATGCCGGGCGGCTCTGGACTATTCCCGTTCGCCAAGGAATTTCCGGACCGGATGATTGATGTCGGGATTGCGGAGCAGCATGCCGCCACCTTATGTGCGGCCTTGGCTATGGAAGGCATGAAGCCGGTATTTGCCGTCTACTCCACCTTCATGCAGCGCGCTTATGATCAGATCGTTCACGACATTTGCCGCCATAATGCTAATGTTATGTTCGCCATTGACCGTGCGGGCTTTGTCGGCGCAGACGGGGAGACCCATCAGGGCGTGTACGATATCGCGTTTATGCGTCATATCCCGAACATGGTGCTTATGATGCCGAAGGATGAGAATGAGCTGCGCCACATGATGAAGACGGCGCTGGACTATAATGAAGGACCGATTGCTTACCGTTATCCGCGGATTAACGGCACGGGTGTGGCTCTGGATGCTGAGCTGCACAGTCTGCCTATCGGCACCTGGGAACGTCTGCGTCCCGGAGAAGATTATGCCGTGCTTGCCTGCGGCCCGATGGTTCAGGTGGCCGAAGAGGCGGCGGAAGTGCTGAAGCGTGAAGGTATTCAGATCGGTGTAGTCAATGCGCGCTTCCTGAAGCCGCTGGATAATACCATGCTGCTTGATCTGGCACATGCCGGAACGGGTATGGTGGTGCTGGAAGAAGCGAGCCAGGCCGGCGGCCTTGGCAGTGCGGTGCTGGAGTTCTTTGCAGAGCATGAAATATATGATGCACATGTTCACCTGATGGGAGTGCCGGATATTTTCGTCGAGCATGGGTCCATCAAGGAGCAGCGGCAGGAGACCGGGCTTACCGTTGAAGCCGTATGCGCACGTATTAAGTCAATGAAGGGGCTCAGCACTTATACCTATAAGTCAACCTCTACCTCGTAAGGGCAGGGGCGGAGGGCTGACCGAAGTGATCGGGAGATGAACATGGAACACCCTAAGGAACGAATTGATGTGCTGTTGGTGGAGCAAGGCTTCTACGACAGCCGTGAGAAGGCCAAGGCTGCCATCATGGCGGGCCTGGTGCTTGCGAACGAAGAACGGATTGAAAAGCCGGGGATGAAGGTGCTCCGCAGCTCTGTCCTCAGAGTCAAGGGAGCACTACACCCCTATGTCAGCCGCGGCGGCTTGAAGCTGGAGAAGGCCTTACGGCAGTTCGGCATCGGGCTGACCGGCCGCAACATGCTGGATATCGGCTCCTCAACAGGAGGCTTCACCGATTGTGCGCTTCAGAACGGCGTGGCCCATGTGTACGCGATCGATGTGGGACATAACCAGCTCGACTGGAGCCTGCGTAATGATGATCGGGTAACCGTAATGGAGCAGACCAACTTCCGTTACATGACCCCGCCAGATTTGAAGGGACCGGTACCTGACTTTGCAAGTATCGATGTCTCCTTCATTTCACTGAGAATCATCCTGCCGCCGCTTATGGCGCTGCTGAACCGTCCTGCTGATATCGCTGCGCTGATTAAGCCGCAGTTCGAAGCCGGCCGCGAGAAGGTGGGCAAGTCTGGAGTCGTGCGCGAACCGGCTGTTCACCGGGAGGTGCTGGTAAACGTACTGACCATGGCAGCCGAACTGGGCTACACGCTTGCAGGACTGACGTATTCCCCTATTACCGGGGGGGAAGGTAATATCGAATTTCTGGCACACTGGAAGCTGCTGCCTGCTGAGGCTGCGGAGCAGCCTTCAGCGCAGGAGACTTCTGCGGCTGAAGCACAGCCGAATAATTTCGCCGCGCTTGCCGACTCCGTCATTAAGGAAGCGAATGCAACCTTCAGCGCTGCGGGCCATGGAAACTCATCGAAGAGATGAGTTTCTTTTGCTGCAAAGATAACAATTTTATAGGTCTCCCCGAACCGGAATTAGCGGCAGATTGTCGGCCAGAAGCAGGATTTTACCCGCCGGCACGCGAATAGATTCACCGAGGTGATGGGAGTGGCGAGCTCGGACAAGGCTGTAGTGGCACTTATAGGACTGGCGGCGGCAATCTTTATCCTTTATAGAATCTATATCTGGCTGCAGGGGTCTCCGGGGTCCTTCATGAAGGACCGGGTGCCGATCAACAAGGTCATTCAGTCCCATCCATCCATCGCTCTGCTGGAGGATGCAGGGTATGAGGTCATCGGCGGGAAGCTGAAGATTCCGCTGTCTTTTCAGGTGAATGGGGCACCGATGTACAGCAGGCTGTTCATTGATTACGTAGCCACCAGGAATGAGGAGCATTACTATCTGGTCATCCTGTCCCGCCCCCGCAAGGAGCTTGAATTCACCGGCAGCGGACTCCGGGACTACATCCTCCCCTATCTGCTGATCTACCCGGATTGCAGCGGGGTACTCTATGTGGATACGGTGACTTCCAACATTCATGTAATTAATTTCGGCAAGGACGACGGAGAATCCAGTTAAGCACTATATAAATACGGGAGGCAACAATGAAGGGACACAGGCATATCAAGATTAGAGAAATTATCTCGCAAAAGGAAATCGAAACCCAGGATGATCTGGTGGAGGCGCTGCGGGAATCGGGTTTTCAAGTCACCCAGGCTACCGTATCCCGAGATATCAAAGAATTGCTGCTGATTAAGGTACCGATGGATGACGGACGTTACAAGTATTCCCTGCCCACCGACCAGCGTTACAACCCCACCCAGAAGCTGAAGCGGGTGCTGGTGGACAACTTTGTACAAATCGACTATTCCGCGAATCTTGTGGTCATGAAATGTCTGCCGGGAACGGCCAATTCTGTGGCTGCGCTGATTGACAATATCGACTGGCCGCAAATTATGGGTACGATCTCCGGAGACGACACCATCCTGATTATCTGCCGCCAGCCGGAGGACAGCAAGGACGTCATTTCACAAATTATGGGCTATATATCGTAGTTCTGCCTGCGGGCAGACAGGCAATCATCTTGTCGGAGGTGCTGTATTCGTGTTAGAGACATTGTCTATACGCAATCTGGCCGTGGTTGAGGCGGTGGATGTGCATTTTTATCCGGGGTTCCATGTCCTTACAGGGGAGACCGGTGCCGGGAAATCAATTATCATCGATGCGCTCGCACTTATTGCCGGGGGACGCGGTTCTGCTGACTCCATCCGGTACGGGTGTGAGAAGGCCGAAATGGAAGCGCTTTTCAGTCTGCCGGGAAGCCATCCGGTCTGGGATACGCTGGAGCGGCTGGGCATTGGGGCAGAACGTGAGGAGCATCTGGTGATCCGCCGGGAGATTACCTCCCAGGGCAAGAGTACTTCGCGCGTGAACGGTCAGATGGTCAATCTGAGCATGCTGCGCGAAATCGGGGAGCAACTGGTCAATATTCATGGACAGCATGAGCATCAGAACCTGTTGAAGGCTGAACGTCACCTGGGCCTGCTGGATACCTATGGGGAAGCGGTGATCGGACCGCTCAAGGCAGATTATCAGGAGAAATATACAGCCTTCGCCAAAGTGGAAAAAGAACTTCGGGAACTTCAGGAATCCAGCCAAAAGGCGTATCAGATGCTGGATTTGTACCGTTTTCAGCTGGAGGAAATTTCTGCTGCGGGACTAAAACCGGGAGAAGATGAATTACTTGCCGAAGAACGGGTAAAACTATCCCACAGCGAGAAAATGATGGATTCAGTATCCGGCGCATACGAGCTGCTGTATGACAGGCAAGGGCTGGAGTCCATTGGTAATGTAATCTCCAGGCTTGAAGATGCGGTGCGGTATGACGAAAAAGGTCTGCGGGCAGTCTTCGAGCAATTGCAGTCGGCGTATTACCAGCTGGAGGATGCGGCGTTTCAGCTGCGCGACTACCGTGAAGAGATCGAATTCAATCCGGCGCGGCTGGATGATATTGAGAACCGTCTGGACCAGATTACTGGCTTGCGTCGTAAATACGGGGATAGCGTAGAGCAGATTCTGGAGTATTATCAGCAGATTGAGCGGGAGACGGATCTTCTGGAGAATAAAGACGAATATATCCTGAAATTAACGGCCAAACGCGATGGTCTGCTTCATATCTTAATGGAGTCAGCCGAAGCTCTGAGCGGAGCGCGGCGGCAGTGTGCGACGGATCTTGCTTCACAGGTCGAGGGAGAGCTGAAGGATCTGCAGATGGAACGGACCTCACTCCAGGTGAAGATGGAGACGCTCGAAGATCCGCGCGGCATGGAGTATCAGGGACGGCGGTACCGTCTGACCCGGCAGGGGATCGACAGCGCTGAATTCATGATCTCCCCGAATCCCGGCGAGCCGCTGCGTCCGCTAGGCAAGATCGCCTCCGGTGGAGAGCTATCGCGGATTATGCTGGCAATGAAGAGTATTTTTGCGCGGCATGATGCGATTCCAGTCCTTATCTTCGATGAGGTGGATACCGGGGTCAGCGGACGTGCGGCCCAGTCCATCGCGGACAAGCTGTATAAGCTGTCCTCCACCTGCCAGGTGTTCTCCATTACCCACCTGCCGCAGGTGGCCTGTATGGCGGATCATCAATACCTGATTGCCAAAAAAGTCGAAGACGGACGCACGATGACTGAGGTGGACTCCCTCTCGGCCGAAGGCCGCGTAATGGAGCTGGCCCGGATGCTGGGCGGTGTGGAAATTACCGAAAAAACATTGCATCACGCACAGGAGATGCTGGGTCTGGCCGAGGCCAGCAAGGCAGCTGCAAGCTAAGCGGGACAATGATTGACAGTAATAAAAGCCTGGGGGCAAGGTTATCTTATAGGTACGCAATTGGCGACCACCTTTTTCGTCAAGCGAAAGAAGCAAAAGGGAGTGTGACAGCCATTGAAGCCTAACCTCAGGAAGTTAATGCCCGGCCTTTTATTTGCCTTCTTTCTCAGTTTATCAGGCATAACGGGACCCTCACAGATCCACGCAGCACCGCTTGAACATCAGCCGCTTACGGCGGTACAGGGAACCGAGAATGAACTTAAGGTCATCCCCGGAGGTCAGACGATTGGCGTGAAGGTGAAGTCGGCAGGCGTGCTGGTTGTAGGTCATCATCTGATTGAAGTATCGGAGCAGTCCAAGATTTCACCCGGCGAGAATAGCGGCATCCTGCCCGGCGATCTCATGATCTCCATCAACGGGGTGAAGCTGGACGAGGTATCGAAGGTAGCAAGGCTGGTCGAAGAGGCCGGCAAAAGCAATGATTCCTTAAGCATCATCTACAAACGCGGCGGTAAAGAGCACACAGCTCAGCTGAAGCCCGCGTATGACCGCACAGACAAGGTATGGCGGCTCGGGCTCTACATCCGTGATTCCGCAGCAGGTGTAGGGACACTCACTTTCTATGCCCCGAAGCAGGGTGTGTACGGGGCCCTTGGGCATGTCATCACTGACATGAACACAGGTACGCCGATTGTGGTCGGCAGCGGGCATATCGTGCAGTCCAGCGTCACTTCGATCTCCAAGAGCCAGGATGGCGATCCGGGGGAGAAACGGGCTCGTTTTCTGAAAGAAAGCCAGGTTCTCGGGAATGTGGAGAGTAACACGGATTTCGGAATATTCGGTAAAATGACCCGTAATCCTGAGCACAGCCTGTATCAGGAGCCGATTCCGGTGGCCATGAGCACTGAAGTGAAGGAAGGTCCCGCACAGATTCTTACTGTCGTCGATGGTCAACAGGTCGAACGCTTCAACGTAGAGATCATCCATGTCGCCCGTCAGCAGACCCCTGCTACGAAGGGCATGGTGCTGCGCATCACCGACCCCCGTCTGCTCGATAAGACCGGAGGGATTGTCCAGGGGATGAGCGGTAGCCCGATTGTCCAGAACGGCCGTCTGATCGGTGCAGTGACCCATGTATTCGTCAATGATCCCAAGTCAGGGTATGGCTGCTTCATTGAGTGGATGCTTAGGGACTCCGGTGTGGTTCAACAGGATCAGGAGCTTCAATACAATCTTAAGGCGGTTTAGCCTTAAGATTTTTTTGTCGAAGGGCAGCGATTATCCTCGAAACCTGAAATAAAATATTCAATTATAAATCAACACCGAAAAAAAATAAAGAAAAATAATTTTCGACAGAAGGATATTCAAATCTGATGTCGAAAGTTATAGGGAGAGAAGATGATCATTATTTTCTGAATAGCAGATATATAAGGAGGAAGCAGCCAGTGCAGAATATTGAAGTGTTGTTGGCCGATGATAACAGGGAGTTCACGAACTTGCTCGCAGAGTACATTACTGAACAAGAAGATATGACCGTGACAGGCATTGCCTATAATGGGGAAGAGGTACTACAGATGCTCAGCGGAGCACGCAAGATCCCTGATGTCCTTATTCTTGATATCATTATGCCGCATCTGGACGGCCTCGGCGTACTTGAACGCCTGCGTGATATGGATCTGAACCCGCAGCCCAAGATCATTATGCTGACCGCTTTCGGCCAGGAGAATATTACGCAGAGAGCCGTTCAGCTTGGAGCCTCTTATTATATTCTGAAACCGTTTGACATGGAGGTTCTGGCGAACCGTGTGCGCCAGCTGGTCGGTACGCAGGGCAGCATGAGCACTTCCGGTAACATGTCCGGCTATTCTTCTTCCAGATCTTCCAGTAATGTGGTTCCGCTGTCCAAGGGCAAGAACCTGGATGCGAATATTACGTCAATCATTCATGAAATCGGCGTCCCTGCACATATCAAAGGCTACCAGTACCTGCGTGAAGCCATCACCATGGTCTATAACAACATTGAGATCCTTGGTGCCATCACCAAGACGCTGTATCCGGCTATAGCCGAGAAGTTCAAGACCACGCCTTCCCGCGTAGAACGCGCCATCCGCCACGCGATTGAAGTCGCCTGGACCCGTGGCAATATCGACAGCATCTCCCACCTGTTCGGCTATACCATTAATATCTCCAAATCCAAGCCAACTAACTCGGAATTTATTGCCATGGTCGCCGACAAGCTGCGGATTGAGCATAAGGTGTCTTGAAAGGGTTAGGGGCAGGAATAGCATAATAATAAATACCACTTGCTAATGGGAAATTATATTCCCCAATAGCAAGTGGTATTTTGTTTCACTGAACCCAGGTCGGATGTATGTGAATAAATGGGAATGTAATCGAAAACAGACAATCTCTAATTGACGACAGATAGGCGGGAGCACCCGTCTTGAAATGAATAAAAACTTCAGAACGTATGCGAAAAACGGCTACAAATATGTGGCTAAAAAGCGGATGATGCTGAGACAGTCCTCATTGAGTAGAAGCATCATGATGATAAATAATATGCAACGTTCAAGCCACTCCTTCATTCGAGTGGCTTTTTTAGTTTATAATAAAGGGATAAGCAAAGGAGGTGGGAGAAATCATAGCGCAGATTTTTTTAGGGATCTGGATGCTCACACAAGCGGCTTGTCATTTTTTCGGACTAGATGTGTTCCTTCGGCAATATGTTAGGGATAGTTTGAGTAAGGAGGAGCGGGCGTCTTTCCAAAGAGGGATGGTCCTGCCTTATCTCATATTAGGGATGACTTTTATTGGAATGGGAATTGTTGAGCGTAAGGGATTCCTGTCCATGCCGGTTTTCCTGGGACTCTATATTATATTGTGTGCGGCATCCTTGGCCGGGGTATTAAGGAATAACAAAAAACACCTGGGTCATTATATGTGGTGAATTCGTAAACAAAGTAAAAACCGTTCCGGTAAGGAACGGTTTTGTACATGTGCAGTCACACCATAATATCCAGCGAAGGTGAAGCTGGGGTGGCGCTGGTTACCGGGTTGGCGGCTCCAGGAGCGTCCTTGTCTGCGGGGCTGTTGGATTGTTTACTTTTGGCAGAAGGGTTGGAGGAATTGATCTCATCGCTGTCATCTGTAATCCGGGAGAGTGAGCTTGGAACATTATTGTTCTGTGCAGCCGCACTGCTGTCTTCCCGCAATTCTGAAGCTAACTCCGAAATCTTGCTGTTGATCCTGTGGATGGTGGACTTCATATCCAGGATCTTCTCCCGCTTGGTCTGTAGCACTACACGTTCGGCATTCTCCAGCATGTAGGGCCGTCCGATATCATGTGTGGGATTGTTGGCCAGACGGTCTCTCTCCAGCTTGATCTCACTCTGTATAGGCTTGGTCTGGTTGTCCAGCTGCTTCCCAAGGTTAACCAGCTTCCCCATACGGTCATATGTGATACTGCTTGAGATAATCGCATGCATCGAATCCGAATTAGGGTTAGTTGAATATGAAGCCGTCTCGGTGGATTGGGTCTTGGTAGTTTTGGCTTTGCTGTTCTCCATCTTTTCCTGCATTTCCTCAGCTTTGATCTGTGTGATCTGCGAATCTACCTCCTGGATAGAGGCTTTCAGTGCTTGTACGCGCTCTTGTTTCAGTTTTTTGTCCAAGTTCTCATTGGAGTTAATGGCCGCAACCTGTTCGTTCAGATTGGCCTTTTGTTTGATCAGGCTTTGAATTTCTTTGTCGCGGGATCTGGCTTGGGACTGATTGCTGGTACCCGTAACGGAGATAGCGCCCGGTGAAGAAGTTGAAGAGATGGGTAACAAGAGAATTCCTCCTCCAAACTAATTAACGGACTGGTTGCCCAGGCTGCTAAGGTAAGCATCGGCTTCTTGATATGTAGGGTAATGCACGGCGAATTTGCCGAACAGTCTTTTCATTTGCATTTTCCAGACCGGGGAGTCTGCGACGTATACCCAGCCGCCTACCCCTGCTTCTATCGCTCGGTCACCGGTCGGGGCGAGCATTGCGGCTACTTCAGGCGCTAGCACAGTTGGGGAACCTGTCACATCGGTTACTCCGGTAAAGCCCGGCTTCAGCTGCTTCAGAGCATTTTCAAAATCTGCTATGTAGGCGGGTACATCACTCTCAGTCAGGCCGTAGGCTTTGACGATTACCTGGTTTTTTGCAATATTGACTTCCATTGTGTAAGACATGAACATTCCTCCAATTGTGGTATTAAGTTTACATTAGTTAATATCGGATAAGATCGGGGTGTATTTGAGAGAATAAGGAAAACGGATCGGAACGGCTCTCATTTATGGGAATTAACTCCAGAAATTAAGGGGATGTGGAGGTTTTTACGATTCTGATCCAAAGAATTTACACAAACAATTGTTATTATGAAACACAAATTGTTGTCTTGTGTTATGATATAGGTAGAGGTGGCTCTTATGAACGATTTCGATAATTACCCCGATGAGCTGGGGAATTTCATCCGGCACTTCAGGAAGGCCCGCGGGTTAACCCTCAGGGGGCTGGAAGAGAAGAGCGGCATCAGCTATTCACAGCTCAGCAAGATTGAACGGGGAGAGAGTATCCCGCTTAAGGATAACCTGGATAAGATCATTGAAGCACTCGGAGGGGATCTCAAGAACCGGATGTATCATTTGGCCGACTATATGCCTGATATTGAGTACATCAAGACCCTGAAACAGGGCTACAAGCTACCTAAGCATAATCAGTCCCAAGACTACATTTACGAGACGGCGTTCAACAAGCTGAAGGAATTCCGGGCGAAGGAAGACAAAGAAACGTCATATGTTTCCTTTGATTCTGAAGAGGTAATCGTTTATGAGACGGAATATGGGGCAGGAATGGTTATAGAGAAGATCGAGAAGTACAACCTGACCGATGTGCTGAACGATATATTCGAGGGAAGTCTGGATAGCCTCCGCAGGCAGCCGCGCCAGGGGCGTCAGGCTTACTTATTCGGAGAATGGCTGCGTGAAGGTATTTATGAGCTGAAGGAAGAGGAACAAGACCAGGTTATTCAGGCCTTGAAGGAATTCACCCAGTTCAAAGTACAACAGATCAAGGGCGTGTACAAGTAAAGAAGGGCCCGGCATAACGTGCTTCCAAAATGAATAATGTTGCCCTTTCTTGCAGCCATCTATTCATCTTGATCCATAAACAAACTACAAATGGTTAGACAGAAAAGGGGATAAGAAACATGAGAATCAATATGAAGTTTACCAGCAAAGGAAAAGCTGCGATCGAGAATTTCAACAACGAAGAGCTGTTGGAGATTTTTGCACGATACATCAAGACACTGACCAAAAAATACGATATCGAAGTAGATGTGCCGCTAGAAGTGAATCAGAATATCGTTGCCGATGGAACCGTCATTGCCATGGCTCAGAACGTTAAATGTGACGCAGAGACCTTCTTCAAAGAGCTGGGACGCGACATCAAGGTTCCCCTGAAAAAGCGCCTCGGCGGTAAGCTGGAGAACGTGTTCAAGACCGAAATTATCGAGTAGACAAAAGTTTGTTACACACCAAAAACCATCCCCGCACTGTCTGTGGAGGATGGTTTTTTGGCGTCTGTGCAAGTATATCTTATGGAAGGAGAGCTTCGCATGCTAATGATGTTGGGTTTTTGAAATATTCCGCGTAGTGAGGACGTTCCTGATTATCTGGATAAAATCTGGCGAAGCCTTGGCTTCCAGCGCCAATTCGTAGATGTTCATTAATTGTTCGTCAGACAATTGCTCAAGTGATGAGGGGCGCGGAGAAGGATGAAAGTAAGTTTCCATTGTATTCCTCCATCATGGTTGAGAGTGTTGGGAAAGATAATTAAGATATTAATGAAATGCTTCTATGTAAATGGTACCATCTGGAATATAATCCGTCTGCTGGTATTCGCCCTGTGAATTTTACTTTACATATGTTGGATAATATGTGATAATGATTGAATTTGTAGCCGTATATGATTATAAAAAAGCAGCGACCCTCTTTTTGGAGGATCGCTGCTAGTCTATGACGGTGATTCGTTTTTCCTTGAAGCTAGAAATCTGCGGATACGTGTTTCATTGGACTCTGATACAGTAGCAAATTGTTCCCCTTGATTGAACAGAACAATCTTCCGTTCCGGATCATAACCGTCAATATTGCCAATGTTGACTACATTGCTGCGGTCAAGACGTTCAAAGCCCATGCCTCCGTAAGCTGCATACAAATCGGAAAGAGTGGTAGGGAGAACAAATTCGCCTTCTTTCGTATGGACGAATATCGTATTCTTGTGGTTAGAGAAATACAATATCTCCTCCTCCCGGATACTGCGGGAAGAGCCGTCGTTTAGTAAGACACGCATGTACTCCCCATCCTTGTGTAATTACTTGCGTAATTCTTTTGGTGCTTCCGGGCTGTGAATCCAAGATTTTAGTACTGAAGCAAATACATGGGCTGATGATGTCAGGGCTTTGGATGCAATGCGTGCTAGTTTCTGTTTCAATTCAGACCCTCCTTTTAGGTAAAGATATTACTGTTAAGGATTGAGCAAAGAAAGCCAATCCGAGGACAGACGAACAAATGAAGAAATTTGATGTTACCATCATTAAGGAAATCACCTTCAAGAATGGATAAATGCGTAGAGGGATTCTTACATTGGCATCAGGATTAGGTGCAAAAATAAGCATAATAATAAATGAGGATAAATTAATTATCCACAATTGATTCTCGATTAAAAAAGAAAGGTGTGGTAGGGATGAACATAATGTGATAGATATGGCATTACAGGCTGTTGCAGTCTTAAGATGCTTACCGCCAGACATAAATCTTAGAAAGGCAAAGCCAAAAAGAACAATTGCGGTTTCTCCAACACTTCCTGTAAACCATCCAATGAGCAAGGATGATATGATAATGACCAAGCTGTTTAAAATTATATTAAGGGAATATTGCATAATTTCAATAGAGCTAGTCTCCTGAGGATTCGTTTGTTTAATAATTGAAGCAATTTTATTGCTTAATATATTCATGACCGCTTCTGTCCTTCGTATAAGATAAGTAAATATAACAAAACATAAGGGTGAAATATATAACTGGTAGAGCCAGAAAGTAACCAGAATCAAATAGATGCATAATAGAAATTACAACTGCTACAGTTGGTAAATTTAGAATGAAAAGTATTTTTTCGCGTTTGCTAATTATGACAATCCCATTGGGTTTATCTGGAACATAATCAAATCCTTTACGCTTATATCCAACATAATAACCTGTTATTATAGCAGTCAAAGCTGTGAGGAATTGCAAAAAATACGTAGTAATATCTAAGCCGTAGAATGTTTGACTTGATAATAAACCGAATTTATTAAATATTAGTGCGTAAATTAACTGAATAAATGTGTAAGCTTGGTAGGTCATGCCTGTAAGTATTGCTGAATAAAATATATGAATTCTAAAAAGTAGCCATAAGAAACAAAAAATTAAGAGATATTGTACAATTATGTCTAACTCTACCCAAGAATAGTTCACACGAATTACAAATGAAAGGAATGCCATTATAAAACTTGCAAATATCATTTCTATATGGAAAACATCAATTTTAAAAACTTTGAAAGCTAAATAAAACATTGCGTACGTTTCCAATATTGAAAATATCATAAATAGCACAAAATCCAGCATGCTTACACTCCCGGGAAATAGATTAACAAATCTGTAATCCTGGTGATATTATACATAATAGGCTAGGATACAACAACAGGTTTTGACACATTCCGGCAAATATTTCTTAAAAATTGGATTGGAGAGGGGTTTTTACCATGAATCAGCGTCCTGCGCAAGGAGAGTACACCGAATTTCAGTCCAGATATATTACATTGGTGCCGCCCGAAGGAGAGCTGAGCGTCATTCTAAGAGAGCAGACTCAGCAGGTGCTGACTTTGCTTGGCGGGCTGACAGAAGAGCAAGGAGCCTACCGCTATGCCCCCGGGAAGTGGAGTATCAAGGAAATGCTAGGGCATCTGACGGATAATGACCGCATCATGTCTTACCGGTTGCTTTGTTTTGCGAGGGGGGAACAGGCGCCGTTGCCTGGTTATGAGGAGAATGATTATGCGGCTGCCGGGGCGTTCGACCGCTTCACGCTGCAGGAGATGATTGCGCACTACCGGATCGTCCGGGAGTCCACCTTGGCGCTGGCAGATAGTCTTGCGGAGGACGTCTATGCCCGTACAGGGAATTTTGGCGGGATTGCCATGTCTGTGCGTGCGCAGCTCTGTCTGATCATCGGACATGAACAGCACCATCTGCGGATTCTACTTGAACGTTATCTGAACTAAAGGGAGGTGACGCATGTGGGCTTACTTAGAGGCATCTGGCATTTCTTCGTCCCGCGGGAGCGCACATTAGTGTACACTACTTTCGATCAGGGACAATATTTCCGGGTCAAAAGCCGCCTTGCGGCAGCAGGCATCCCTCACCGTTCCAGGATTAACGGCGGCATGAGAGAGACCACACGGCGTGCTAACTTCGGAGGGAAGAGTACGATGCAGCATGATTTGTTCGTCCGCAAGGAGGATGAGCACAAGGCGTTTCAAGTGGTTCAATAGACTGGAGAACAAAAAACGCATTCCAGCCGGATCAGGGCTGGAGTGCGTTTTAATGTTGTATATTAGGGTACTTTACAATGGGGGATTCTTGTGGCATTTACGGCAGACCGGGTAATAGGCTTCATTGCCGCCGATCTGGATCTGTTTGCCGCTGTATACCGGCTTGCCGTTCTCAACCCGCAGTGCCATGGTGGCTTTCCGTGCGCAGAACCAGCAGATGGTCTTCATTTCTTCAATCTTGTCGGCGTAGATCAGCATATATTTGCTGCCTTCGAACAGATTGTTCTGGAAATCGTTTTTGAGGCCGAAGGCCATCACCGGAATGTCCAGCTCATCCACAATGCGCACCAGCTGCAGGATGCAGTCCTTGCTCAGGAACTGGCACTCGTCGATCAGCACACAGTGGGGCTTCGGCAGACTATTTTTGACGATGCTGTACATATCTGTATGCTCATCAATCGGAATGGCCTGCTTGCGCAGTCCGATCCGGGAGGAGATGTATCCCACTTCATCCCGGTTATCAATGGAAGGTGTGAAGAGGAGCACCGACTTGCCCTGCTCTTCATAATTATGTGCAACCTTGAGAATCTCAATGGATTTGCCGCTGTTCATAGCTCCATACCTGAAAAATAATTGTGCCACGTCCATCTATCCTTTCACTGTTCAGCTAATCTGCTACACGACCAAAAAATCGACCTTACTAGAGTATCATACTCGGGGCCGGAGTAGCCAGTGCAAACATTGTTTCCGCCCGGGATGTGCTATAATGAACGCAATTGTGTCTTCAGCAGGAGAATATAGTGAACAGAAGGGAAGTTAGTCAGGTGACAGAGAAATTGGAGCAATACAAGGAACGGATCCATGCACTGCGGGAGAAGGGGGAGCTTATCCCGGGTACGGAGAATTTACTGGAAGACATGCTGGCCGAGCTCACTGAGCTGAACCGCAGCAACAAGGCACTGCGCCGGGTCATTTTGAAGTCGGGACAGGGCTCTGCCATGTCTACCCGCCTGCGGGATGCGCTCTACGAATAAGCAAATGGGGTATCTTCGATGAAGCTAATGTTGACTTTTCTTAAAAAATACCGGGTCGCCGCCATTGCCGCGCTGGTCATGATGCTGATTGAGCTGGCCGTGGAGCTGTCGCAGCCGCTGCTGATCTCCAAAATCATTGATGACGGTATCCGGCAACAGGACACGGCTGTCGTCTGGCTGTGGGGCGGTGTGCTGGTCGGGAGTGCCGCTGTGGCATTTGTGGCGGGAATACTCAGCTCCTTTTTTGCATCGCATACCAGTCAGGGGTTCGCGTTCGACCTGCGTGACAAACTGTATGAAAAGGTACAGTCGTTCTCTTACGATATTTTTAGCCGCTTCCCTACCTCATCCCTGATCACCCGCCTTACTGGGGATGTAACACAAATACAGGATACGATATTCATGGGGCTGCGGTTCATGACCCGTATTCCGCTGGTTGTGATCGGAAGCGTGATTATGGCGCTTGTTGTACATATCAAGCTGGGATTGCTGCTGACCGTGACCCTGCCGTTCTTGGTGATATTTATGATCTGGCTGATGCGCAGGGCGTCCGAGCTGTTCCGCAATGTGCAGACGAGGCTTGACGGCGTGAATGGGGTTATTCAGGAGAATCTGACCGGAATCCGGCTGATCCGTGTATTTGTGCGGATGGGCCATGAGATCGGGCGGTTCGCAACGTTCAGCGGAGAGCTGATGAGATCGACTGTTGCTGCGCTGAGGCTCACCGAGACCTCAACACCGTTCATTATGATCATCGTCAATGCCGGGATTCTGGCCGTGCTGTGGTTTGGGCGTATTGAGATCTCTACAGGGGATGCTACGCTGGGGCAGACGGTTGCCGTCATTAACTACTCGCTGCGTACGATGGGAGCGCTGTCAGCACTATCCTGGATCATGGTAAGCTTCTCCCGCGCACGGGCATCATCCGGACGGATCGCTGAAGTGATGGCGGCAAGCGAAGGTCCGGGCGAGCTGGGCATGACTTCAGGAGAAGGTCTAACGTCGGCTGCCCAAGGCAAGGTTGAATTCCAGCAGGTCAGCTTCAGCTATCCCGGCAGTGACATTAAGGTTCTGGAGGACATCTCCTTCTCGGTGCAGCCGGGTGAACGTGTGGCAATTATGGGCGCGACCGGCTCCGGCAAAACCTCTCTGGTAACGCTGATTCCCCGGCTGTATGAATGCGGCAGCGGCAGCATCCTGGTGGACGGACAGAAGCATACGGAGATGGATATGCAGACCTTACGGGGCTCTATTGGCTATGTACCGCAGGAGGTGCTCCTGTTCACCGGCTCAATCCGGGAGAATATAGCCTGGGGAAATGCAGCGGCGAGTCAGGCAGAGATTGAGCAGGCAGCGGCGGCAGCCCAGATTCATGACACGGTTGCAGCGCTGCCGCAAGGCTACGATACTGCCCTCGGGCAACGCGGAGTCAATCTGTCGGGCGGGCAGAAGCAGCGTCTGAGCATTGCGCGGGCGCTGGTGCGCAGACCGGCGATTCTGATTCTGGATGACAGTACCAGTGCGCTTGATGCGGTGACGGAGGGACTTTTGCTGGCAGAATTGAAGAAGTTGTCCTGCACGACCTTCCTGATCACACAGAAAATCAGCTCAACCGCCTCAGCGGATCTGATTCTGCTGCTGGACGAAGGCCGGCTGATTGCGCAAGGGACCCATTCCGAGCTAATGGATGAGTCCGCACTGTACCGCAAAATCTATCAATCGCAGACAGGGGAGGCGCAGCATGTTCAAAGCACTCATTGAGCCGTTCCGCTATCCGAAGCTGGAGGTAGGCCACGGCGAAGCCAAAATCTTCGGGGCGATGGGCAGCCGGAAGCCGAAGGCGAAGGCCAAGAACTGGTCGGGCACACTAGGCCGCATATGGACGTATCTCGCCGAACGCCGGACAAAGCTGATCTTAGTGCTGTTCATGGTTCTGCTAAGCTCAGCCTTGTCACTCCTTGGACCTTACCTGATCAGCCGGGCAGTGGACGATTATCTCGGCGGGGAGGGTGGCAGAACGTGGGCTGTCTTCCTGCTGGTTCTGGCGCTCGTCTACCTGCTGAATTCTTTGGTCTCCTGGCTGCAAAATGTCTGGATGATCGAGGTGGCCCAGGAGACGGTCTACCGGATGCGGACCGATCTGTTCTCGCACCTGCACCGTCTGCCGATCTCCTTCTTCAACCGCAGGCAGCAGGGGGAGATTATGAGCCGTCTGACCAATGATATTGAGAATATCAGCTCGACGCTGAACAGCTCGGCCATTCAGATCTTTTCCAGTATTCTGACGCTGGTGGGAACGGTAGGCGTGATGCTGTGGCTCAGCCCGTTGCTAACGCTGCTGACCTTCATTGTGGTACCGCTGATGATGCTGGGCATGCGCTGGATTACCCGGCGGACCGGACCGCTGTTCAAAGAGCGGCAGCGCAATATGGGTGAGCTGAACGGGTTCATCGAAGAGACCTTGTCCGGGCAACGGATTATCAAAGCCTTCTCGCAGGAGGAGCGGGTGATCACCGGCTTCAGAGAGCGTAATACACGGATTATGCTGTCGGGGTATTGGGCACAATCGATTTCGGGCTTTATTCCTAAGCTGATGAATGGTCTGAACAATCTGAGCTTTGCCATCGTGGCCGGAGTCGGGGGGCTGCTTGCCATCCGCGGGCTCGTGACGGTGGGGATTATTATTGCTTTTGCCGAATATGCGCGTCAGTTCACCCGGCCGCTGAATGATCTGGCGAACCAGTGGAACACTTTGCTGTCGGCTATCGCCGGGGCGGAGCGTGTTTTCGAGGTGCTGGATGAGGAGACGGAGGCCCGGGATGAAGGCGAGGCGGTGAAGCTGGAACATGTGGAGGGAGCCGTAAAGTTCACGGATGTGTCCTTCTCTTATGAAGGTGGAGCCGATACGCTCCAGGTAATTACGTTCGAGGCGAAGCCAGGGGAGATGATTGCGCTGGTCGGACCTACCGGTGCTGGCAAAACGACACTAATCGGCCTGCTGTCCCGCTTCTACGATCCGAGCCGGGGCAGCATTACGCTGGACGGGCGGGAGCTGTCAACGGTCACCCGTGAAAGTCTGCGCAGTCATATGGCCTTCGTCCTGCAGGACTCCTTCCTGTTCAAAGGTACGATCCGCGATAATATCCGCTACGGCAGGCTGGATGCAACCGATGAAGAGGTGGAGGAGGCCGCGAAGCTGGCCAATGCCCATGCCTTCATTATGCGACTCCAGGACGGCTACGACCGGATGCTGTCTGTAGATGGCAGCGGTATCAGCCAGGGGCAGAAGCAACTCTTGGCTATTGCCCGGGCAATTTTGGCGAATCCGTCCATGCTGGTACTGGATGAGGCGACGAGCAGCATCGATACGGTGACTGAGATCAAGATTCAGGAAGGGCTCCAGGCGCTGATGCGCGGCCGGACCAGCTTCGTGATCGCCCACCGGCTGGGCACGATCCGCGCTGCTGACCGCATTCTGGTGCTTGAGGGCGGACGTCTGCTTCAGCAGGGCTCGCATGAGGAGCTGCTGAAGCAGGGCGGTCTTTACAGCGAGCTGGTGCGGGGGAGCAAGGAAGCGGCTGGGGAGTGAGCGGAGCACGGGCTTTTGATAGGACGGGTGTGAGGGTGATTTTGAGGAATAGGATGAACGAAGGCTGTGCTGAGGCTAATGCGTACAGACTAATGAAGTAAAGGCTACTGCGGCTAATTAGCTAAGGTAACTGTATATTGTGCAATAGAAATCCGATTTTTGAGTGGTAAATGGCATTCTGCTGTATTTGGTACATTAGATTTTGCCAGTTTGGGGCTAATAGCGGGTGTGATCAATAACCAACAGGGGATGTCTCAGCAGCCGATTCGTTCATGGCTTGAGACATCCCCTGTTTCAGTTATAGGATTAGGAGCGGGCTTCGGAAGACGGGGGCTGCTGTGCTTGCTGCTTCTCCCGGAAGCGGGGGCCTACGTAGTTCTTTTTGCGGTCACGGGTCAGAATCCAGCCGCCCAGGAAGGTCATGCCCGCCAGGAACAAGAGCAGTCCGCCGCCGAAATGCAGCCACGCAAATTTGGGAATAGCAGTCTCATCGCCATGCATGGCAAAATAATTGAACAGATCATCTTTCATCATCAGGAAGCCCGTCATCGCCAGGAGGCCGGGAATCACCAGAATAAGGATGGCAATGAAGCGTGAAATCAGCAGTTTCATCACAGTCGCTCCTCTTCGCAGCCGTTTGAATTCACCCATATGATAACGCTTTAACCTGCAAAAGTCCATGAATACATGACGTTTGTAAGTTTTGTATTACTCTCGAAAGAGAGTACAATATAAGAGATTGAATTGAATTCAAGAGGAATGACTGGAGGATACATATCATGACAATGACCTGTGATGTAGCGATACTTGGCGGAGGCACCGGCGGTTATGTGGCAGCGATTCGCGCTGCGCAGCTGGGCAAATCTGTTGTCGTTATTGAAATGGACAAGCTGGGCGGAACCTGCCTGCACCGCGGCTGTATTCCCAGCAAATCACTGCTGCGCAGTGCAGAGGTATTGGCTGAAATCAACGAGAGCGAAAGCTACGGTATAGAGACTACGGGCACCAAGCTGGTGTTCCCCAAAGTGCAGCAGCGCAAGGAAGCGGTAGTGGAGCAGCTTCATCAGGGGGTACAGTATCTGATGCGCAAGCACAAGATTCAGGTGCTGAAGGGCAAAGGCCGGATCATCGGCCCTTCGATCTTCTCTCCGCGAAGCGGCGCAGTGGCTGTAGAGCTGGAGAATGGCGAGATGGAGACCGTGGTCTCTACTAATCTAATTATCGCTACCGGCTCGCGTCCGCGCATTCTGCCGGGCCTGGTGCCTGACGGCAAGGTGATTCTGAGCAGTGAAGAAGCGCTGACGCTTGAGGAGCTGCCGGCCTCAATAATAATTGTGGGCGGCGGGGTAATCGGAGTGGAGTGGGCGTCCATGCTGGCTGATTTCGGAGTGCAGGTGACTGTTGTAGAGACAGCCGGACAGCTTTTGCCGCAGGAGGATGAAGAGGTGGCACGGGAGCTGCTGCGCCTGCTGAAGAAACGAGGAGTCCGGGTACTCACTGGAACAACGGTAGATGCAGAGACCTGCACGGTGTCAGAGACAGGGATTACGATTGAAGCCCGCAAGGGAGAGCAGAGCCAGAGTCTGTCGGCTGACAAACTGCTCGTATCTGTGGGGCGCGTCGCGAATATTGAGAATCTCGGACTTGAAAATACAGATATCCGCTTCGATACAGGTGTCATTGCGGTAAATGCCAATATGCAGACGGGTGAACCGCATATCTATGCGATTGGCGATTGTATCGGCGGACTGCAGCTGGCTCATGCTGCCAGCCATGAGGGCATCCGTGCCGTCAATCATCTGGCCGGTGAAGCGCTCCATCCGTATGAAGCCCATCTAGTTCCGCGCTGTGTCTATACACGGCCGGAAGTGGCTAGTGTCGGCTACACGGAGAAGGAAGCGAAGCAGCTCGGCCGCGAGACGGTGACCGGGAAGTTCCCGTTCTCGGCCATCGGCAAAGCCATTGTCTACGGAATGAAGGATGGCTTCGTGAAGGTAGTGGCTGACGCGAAGAACGGGGATATCCTCGGCGTGCAGATGATCGGCCCGCATGTGACCGACCTGATCGGCGAAGCGGCGCTGGCACAGATCTTGGATGCCACACCTTGGGAGGTCGGGGAGGCAGTACATGCCCATCCGACACTATCGGAGGTACTGGGCGAGGCCATGCTGGCGGTGGATGGAAGAGCAATCGGATTCTAGCGTGCGATAGAGAGCTTAACAAGAAGGCCGGAGGGAGCGGAAGGCGCGTACTGCGCTAATATCGCTCCATACCGGCTATATTTGTTCGTTTCCAGAGCTTCTGCATGGCGGAGGGATTTTGGCTTTTCTTTTTGCCGGGAAAACGGATATAATGAATTTAGTACCTGGTGATAGGATCAGGGCACATATAACAATATTAAGGTCAATCTGCCTGGCGGACGCATCCTGAACCGCTTAGAGATAGCGGGGGCTGGAAGCTGGCGCCGGCAATACTTTCAAGGAGGTACCTCTTATATGGAATCCCAAGGTACTGTAGACACGGTTAACAGACATAAGCAGCTTGGACTCACAGACGGCCAGGTTATCGATATGTACAGATTCATGCAGCTCGGACGGAAATATGATGAGCGCAGTCTGCTGTTGCAGCGCGCGGGCAAGATCAATTTCCATGTATCCGGCATCGGGCAGGAGGCGGCACAGGTCGCGGCGGCATTTGCACTGGACCGGGAGAATGACTATTTCCTGCCCTACTACCGGGATTATGCGTTTGTCCTCTCTGTTGGAATGACCACGCGCGAGCTGATGCTGTCCGTCTTCGCCAAGGCGGAAGATCCGAACAGCGGCGGCCGGCAGATGCCGGGCCACTTCGGCAGCAAGCGCCTGCGGATTGTAACGGGCTCTAGCCCGGTCACGACCCAGGTTCCGCATGCAGCAGGCTTCGCGCTGGCGGCGAAGATGCAGAAGAAGAAGTTCGTCTCCTTCGTCACCTTCGGGGAAGGCTCCAGCAATCAGGGGGATTTCCATGAAGCGTGTAACTTTGCCGGTGTAAATAAGCTGCCGATGATTATTTTTTGTCAGAACAATCAGTATGCGATCTCGATTCCGGCCCATAAGCAGCTTGGCGGCAAGGTCAGCGACCGTGCGCTTGGCTACGGCTTCCCAGGCATCCGGGTGGACGGCAATGATCCGCTGGAGGTCTACCGCGTGGTCAAGGAGGCCCGGGACCGTGCGCTTGCCGGTGAAGGCCCGACCTTGATTGAAGCGATGATGTACCGCCTGTCGCCGCATTCCACCTCGGATAACGATCTGGCCTACCGGACCCAGGAGGAAGTCGATGAGAACTGGAAAAAAGACGGCATCGCCGCGTTCCGCACCTATCTGACCGGACTCGGTCTATGGAGTGACGAGCAGGAGCATGATCTGGCTGCCGAATATAATCTTGAACTGAAAGAAGCTATAACCTACGCGGAGAATGCGCCGTTCCCGAAACCGGAAGATACGCTGCTGCATGTCTACGATGAATCCGGCCTGAAGGGGGGCGCTTAAGCCATGGCGATGATGGAATATATCGATGCAATCCGGCTGGCGATGAAGGAAGAGATGGAACGTGACGAGTCGGTGTTCGTGCTGGGTGAGGATGTCGGCGTGAAGGGCGGCGTCTTCACAACAACCAAAGGCTTGCAGGAGCAGTTCGGCGCAGAACGGGTGCTGGACACGCCGCTTGCGGAATCTGCCATTGCAGGGGTGGCTATCGGTGCTGCGATGTACGGCATGAAGCCGATTGCCGAGATGCAGTACTCTGATTTCATGCTGCCCGCAACGAACCAGATTATCAGCGAAGCAGCCAAAATCCGCTACCGTTCCAACAACGACTGGAACTGTCCGGTCGTCATCCGTGCGCCGATCGGCGGCGGCATCTTCGGCGGGTTGTACCACTCGCAGTGTCCGGAGTCGATCTTCTTCGGTACGCCGGGGCTTAAGATTGTGGCGCCTTATTCGGCAGCAGATGCCAAGGGCCTGCTCAAGGCCGCTGTCCGTGATCCTGATCCGGTGCTGTTCTTCGAGAACAAGAAATGCTACAAGCTGATCAAGGGCGATGTGCCGGAAGGCGACTACACGGTGCCGATTGGTGAAGCGAATCTGCTGCGTGAAGGCAGTGATATTACGGTGATCGGGTATAGCTTGCCGCTGCATTTTGCGATGCAGGCAGCGGAGGAGCTGGAGAAGGAGCATGGCGTCACCGCACATATCCTGGATCTGCGTACCCTCCAGCCGCTGGACCGCGAGGCGATTATTGCCGCTGTCCGGCAGACCGGCAAGGTGCTGATTGTCCATGAGGATAACAAGACCGGAGGCATCGGCGCTGAAGTCGCGGCGATCATCGCCGAGCATTGTCTGTTTGACCTCGATGCGCCAATCTTCCGCCTGTGCGGACCCGATGTACCGGCGATGCCGATCTCGCCGCCGATGGAGAAATTCTTCCTGCTTAGCAAGGACAAGGTTAAGGCTGAAATGCTGCGTCTGGCGCAGTATTAATATATAAGAGAAACCGGCGGGATAAGTAAGTGAAGCTGCCTGTGCCGACTTAGGGCGATAATGTTGCAGAAAGTGCAGCTTGTGGGTACTAGGTAAACAGAGGTTAAGGACAGGTTGTTGCAGGAAATGCAGCATTATGTCCGCTCAGCCGCCTGAATGAAGAGAATTGCTGCATTTTGAGCAACATTTTTGATTTTGGGCAGATTTGTCTGGGCGAATATTTTATTAAGTGCAGGATTTCGTGGCTGAATCGCCACCTGAGCGAAGAAAATGGTAAATTTCGTTTAGAACACTTTGAGTCTATGCTTCCGAAGACAGTTGTGTACGAAGCAAATTCAAGAAGTCGACGCTTTCAAAACTAAGCGCATGCTTCCGAAGACAATTGTGTACCAAGTTCTTCAGGATGCCTGTGCTTACCAAACATTAAGGAGTGACATTATGTCTGACAATACAACGCTGACGGATGTAATTATGCCGCAGCTGGCTGAATCGCTGGTATCGGCGACCATCGGGAAATGGCTGAAGCAGCCGGGCGATTCAATAGAGCAATATGAGCCGATCTGCGAGCTGATCACGGATAAAGTGAACGCGGAGCTGCCTGCAACGGTAGACGGCACGCTGGTCGAGCTGCTGGCCGAAGAGGGCCAGACGGTCAGCGTCGGCGAGATCATCGCCCGCATCGCTGTGGCTGGCTCCGCCGCGCCAGCTGCTGCGGCCCCGTCACCGGCAGCTTCCGGTGACGCCCCAGCCCCTGCCGCTGCCCCGGCTGCGGCATCCGGCACCGCCCCGCAGGCGGCTCACGCCGCCGCGCGGCCGCCTGTGCCCGCTGCGGCTTATGACGCCGCAGCGCCAATGCGCTCCCGTTACTCTCCGGCTGTGCAGTCGCTGGCCGCCGAGCACGGCATCAACCTGGCGGCCGTGCCTGGCACCGGCCTGGGCGGACGTATCACACGCAAGGATGTGCTCACTTTCCTTACGAGCGGCGCCGCAGCCGTTCAGCCGCCGGCACCCGCTGTAGCCCCTGCCGCAGCGCCGGTGCCTGACACGGCCCCTGCTGCCGCTGTACCCGCAGCGCAGCAGCCTGTGCTCCAGCCTGTGCCGGACGCACTTCAGCCGGTCCGTAACTCCGGCCTGCACCTTAGCGAATCGCCGAAGATTCCGACGATTGAGATCGAAGGCGGACGGGGCAGCAGCTCGGAATATCTGATCGACGTTACACCGATCCGTAATACGATCGCTACCAGAATGCGCCAGAGTGTCTCGGAGATCCCGCACGCCTGGACAATGATCGAGGTCGATGTGACCAATCTGGTGGTGCTGCGCAACAAGCTGAAGGATGAGTTCAAGCGCAAAGAGGGCATTAACCTGACCTATCTCGCTTTTCTGATGAAGGCTGTGGTCAGTGCGATCAAGGATTACCCGATCATGAACTCCGTCTGGGCCGTTGACAAAATCATCGTCAAACGCGACATCAACATCTCGCTGGCCGTAGGCACAGAGGATTCCGTCATGACGCCGGTCATCAAAAAAGCCGATCAGAAGAATGTCGCCGGGCTGGCCCGCGAGATCGACGAATTGGCTTTGAAGACACGGGAACGCAAACTGCGCTTGGACGATACGCAGGGCGGCACGTTCACGGTGAACAACACCGGCTCGTTTGGCTCGATTCTGTCTTATCCGATTATCAACTATCCGCAGGCGGCGATCCTGACTTTTGAATCCATTGTCAAAAGACCTGTCGTCATCAATGATATGATTGCCGTGCGTTCGATGGCGAATATCTGTCTGTCGCTGGATCACCGGATTCTGGACGGAGTCATCAGCGGACGGTTCCTGCAGCGCGTGAAGGATAATGTGGAAGGCTACACCCCGGAAACGAAGCTCTACTAAGTAAGACGGCTGCGGACCCCTGGGACAGGGAGAATGAGAAGCAAAGGGGAACTTACGATCATGGAGAACCTGAACCTAAGGAAACTTACAGTTACCATTCTTCCAGTGATGGAGTACGGGGCGGCCTGGGAGCTGCAAAAGGAAGCGGTGCATGCGATTGATGCGGGCACTGCTTCCGAGCAGCTGATTCTGCTGCAGCATCCGCCCACGTACACCATCGGTTCGCAGAATCATCCGGAGCATCTGCTCCTCAGCGGGGAACAGCTCAGGCAGCAGGGCATTGCGCTGTTTGAGATTGACCGCGGGGGAGATATTACATATCACGGGCCCGGCCAGCTGGTCGGTTACCCGCTTTTGAAGCTGGGCGAGAACGGCAAGGTTGATCTGCACGGCTATCTGCGCAGGCTGGAGTCGGTGATTATTGCGTACCTGGAGGCCTATGGAATTACGGGGACCCGCAAGCAGGGGTATACCGGGGTGTGGGTCGGTGATGAGAAAATCTGTGCTATCGGCGTCAAGTTTAACAAGTGTAAATTCCGCCGGGGTTTTGTCACCAGTCATGGCTTCGCCTTCAACGTATCGGCCGGGATCGGGCAAAGCGGCTTCACGGGCATTATCCCTTGCGGTATTGCGGAATACGGAGTGACCTCGCTTGAGGAATGTACGGGGCGCGCTTTTGACATCGGGACGGTTGCTGAAGAGCTGGTGCCTTATTTCCTGGAGCAGTTTCCGTATAACCAAACAGCGCCCGGGGAACCCGGACGCAGTTACTTAAGTGCTAAGCGTGATTAACCGGCCAAAAACGGCTCGATGACGAACAGCACCGTAGAGGCGATCATAGCGAACAGCATGATGTAGATAATTATGCGAAACCATTTTTGTCGTTGCATGAGTGACTCCTTTGAGATTAGTTTAAGTTATGAGCATGAGCCCACAATTGAACGCAGTACCACCATTGTAACGTATCTGAGAAAGAGAGGGAAGTCCATATGATATCAGAAGACCGATTGATCCATGAGTTCATGGAGCTTGTCCAGATTGACAGTGAGACCCGGAATGAACGGCAGATTGCCGATGTGCTTAAGGAGAAGTTCAGCAGCCTGGGGCTGAGCGCAGTGGAAGACGATTCGCAGGAGAGAACGGGACATGGAGCCGGCAATCTGTTCGTGACCTGGCCTGCGGACAGCGGAGTGAGCGCGCCGAAGCTGCTGTTCACCTGTCATATGGATACTGTAGTGCCCGGCCAGAAGATCAAGCCAACCCTTGGGGAAGACGGCTGGATTCGAAGCGATGGCAGCACGATTCTTGGGGCGGATGACAAAGCAGGACTGGCTGCCCTGTTCGAAGCGATCCGGGTGATTCAGGAGCAGAAGCTGCCGCACGGCCAGATTCAGTTCGTCATTACGGCAGGCGAAGAGTCGGGGCTGATGGGCGCACGTGCCATGGACCCGGCATCTCTGGATGCTGACATGGGCTTCGCGCTGGATTCCAACGGAGAAGTGGGAGCTATTGCTACCGCCGCACCAGGCGTGGCCCGGATCTCGATGCAGATCTTCGGCAAATCCGCCCATGCAGGCGTGAACCCGGAGGACGGCATCAGCGCCATCCAGGTAGCGAGCAAAGCTATTTCGGCCATGAAGCTGGGACGGATCGACAACGAAACGACAGCGAATATCGGCAAGTTCGCCGGCGGCGGGCCGACGAATGTGGTCTGCGACCATGTACAGCTGGATGCGGAGGCCCGCAGTATTGTGCAGGAGAAGGTTGACCTTCAGGTGGCCTCCATGCGGGAGGCACTGGAGACAACAGCCCGCGAACACGGGGCGCAGAGTGAATTCCGCAGCGAGACTATCTATCCGGCGTTCAGCTTTGGTGCGGGTGATCCGGTCGTTCAACTGGCGGCCCGTGCGGTCACTGCGCAGGGCCTGACACCCCGCCTGTTCGCTTCCGGCGGCGGCAGTGATGCCAATGTGTTCAACGGCCTGAACGTTCCGGTTGTGAACCTGGCAGTTGGCTACGAGGATATCCATACCACGAAGGAGCGGATCAAGGCCGCAGACATCGTCAAGGTGGCCAGTCTGGTTGTAGCCATTGTGGCCGAGAGCCAGAAGGGCTAAGCCGATAAGAGGCTGTGCAGGGACCCGGCCAGGGCAAGGATTTTGCTAAAAATATAAGAAGTTATATGTTGCACACGATAACTTATCCTTCTATTTCTCGCTGAAACGGTAGCGTCCTTTAAAAGGACGGCAAAGCCGTTTCCACTTAGGCGGTCTGCTGCCGCTTATGAATAACAATAAAGGAGCTGCTTCCGGGATGATCCGGGAGACAGCTCCTTCTTATACCCTGGAATATCATAGACGCTGACCGGAAGAACGAAGCGGCATTATCCAGCCTTGGAAGCTTTGATCCGCGAATCTGCCTGGAGCAGCAGGATGTAAGAGAGGGGCATATCGCGCCCGTATTGCTTCATCCACCCGGCCATTACGGCCATAATCTGTTCCGGTTTACCTACCATTGTTACTGCGGATGAGCTTGCTTGGACAAGGATGTCATTCATGCCTGCATTCCTTCTTTCTTCATAAGTTTGCTATAATACACCCTATGCATAACGATGCCAAAGGAGACCACAAATCTATGAAAAAAGATGAAATAAACCGCAACCCCGCATTGGATGAAGAAACATTGTCGACGAAGCCGATTTTTGCAGGCCACATTATTTCGCTTCAGGTGGATACTGTGAGACTGCCTGACGGCAACACCGCAACCCGTGAGGTTGTGAAGCACCCTGGAGCTGTAGCTGTGCTCGCTTTGAATCAAGGTAAAATGCTGGTCGTGGAGCAGTACCGTCAGCCGATGCACCGTACCGAGGTGGAGATTCCGGCAGGGAAGCTGGACCCGGGCGAAGATCCGCTGGCGGCTGCGGGCCGTGAGCTTCAGGAGGAGACCGGCTTTCATAGCGGGGGGCTGAAGCTGCTGAAGTCGTTCTATACCTCTCCCGGCTTCGCCGACGAGATCATTCACCTCTATGTGACCGAGGATGCCCAGCCGGGCGAGATGGCGCTGGATGAGGATGAGTTCCTGGAGGTCTCCGAGCTGACGCTGGAGGAAGCCTACCAGTACATTGCGGACGGACGTATTGCCGATGCCAAGACGATGATGGCGGTCTATGCCTGGCATCTGTATACGCTGACAGGCCAATGGCACTAGCGGCGGAGCTCAGCAGTGTCTACTGTGATCTGCATGTGCATATCGGACGGACTTCGGAGGGCCAGGCGGTCAAAATCAGCGGCAGCCGTGATCTGACCTTTGCCGGGATTGCCAGGGAGGCAGCGGAGCGCAAGGGGATTGGCCTGATTGGCATTATCGACAGCCACTCTCCGGGTGTGCTGCGGGATATTCATACTTCGCTGGATTCCGGTGAGATGACGATAGCCGCAGGCGGCGGAATTGCTTACCGGGGGACGACGATCCTGCTGGGAACCGAGATTGAGATACGCGAGCCCGGGCGGCGGGAGTGCCATGTCCTGGCTTTCATGCCGGACCTCGGGACGATGGAGGATTTCAGCACCTGGATGAGCGCCCATATGCGTAATGTGAATCTCAGCTCCCAGCGTCTGTACGCCCCTTCCAGGGTGCTGCAGGACGAGATTACCGGGCGGGGCGGGCTGCTGATCCCGGCCCATATTTTCACGCCCCACAAGGGGCTCTATGGCTGTGCGGCCGAGCGGATGGCTGAGTTATTCGATCTGGACCGCATCGCAGCGGTGGAGCTTGGCCTTAGTGCGGATTCAGAGATGGCAGGGTATATCTCCGAGCTTGACCGTTACAGCTTCCTGACCAATTCCGATGCCCATTCCCTCGGCAAAATCGGCCGCGAGTATAATGTCATCGAGATGCGGGAGCCCTCCTTCCGAGAGCTGAAGCTGGCGCTCCAGCGCTCGGAAGGACGCGGGGTCAACGCCAACTTCGGGCTGAATCCCCGGCTGGGCAAATATCACAGGACCTACTGCGGCGGCTGCGGCAGCATCATCGATGAAGCCTACAGCACCTCGGAGCGCTGCCCGTATTGCGGTAGTCCGAAGCTGGTCCAGGGTGTGCTGGACCGTATTCTGCACATTGCCGACCGTTCGCTGCCGCAGGTTCCGGATTACCGGCCTCCGTACCATTACCAGGTACCGCTGGAGTTCATTCCCGGCCTGGGCAAGCGTAAGCTGAACCTGCTGCTGGAGGCTTTTGGCACAGAGATGAACATTCTGCACCGGGCTGCGGAAGCCGAGCTTGCCGCTGTAGCGGGAGCTGAGCTGGCGGGGCTGATCGTGCTGGCCCGCAGCGGGCAGCTCGTCCTCTCCTCGGGAGGCGGCGGGACCTACGGCAAGGTGATCAAGAGCTAAGGACAAGTCATAGATTAGGACATTCCCTCATATGGTGTAACATGTGACCGGAAAGGGGAATGTCAGGGTGCGCAGTTTAAAGCTGATGGTGAAGGAACAGACGCCTCTTTATATTTTTGTCGCGGTATTATTTCTGGTCGGAGTGGTATTCGGAGCGCTTATCGTCACTGCGCTTACGCTGGATCAGCAGCAGGAGCTGGGCGATTACTTAAGCAATTTCTTCGTGACAGTCGATCAGCAGGGATTGCCTGACGCGCAGGATTCATACTGGAGCATCGCCGCTTTTCATCTGAAGTGGGTCGGCCTGATCTGGGTGCTTGGCTTGTCCGTGATCGGCCTCCCGGGCATTCTGATTCTGGATTTCCTCAAAGGCGTGCTGATCGGCTTCACCGTCGGCACGCTGGTCAGCCAATATTCCTGGCACGGCATGCTGTTCGCCCTGGTCTCCGTCGCTCCGCATAATCTGGTGCTGATTCCAGTGCTGCTGGTGTGCAGTGCGGCCGCGCTCGGATTCTCCCTGCTGATGATCCGCAGCCGTGTACTGGGACAGCAGCGCCGCACGCAGATTACCCATCCGTTCATGATGTATACGCTGCTCTCCCTTGGGATGGCGCTGCTGGTGATGGGAATCTCGGGCTTCGAGGCTTACGTGACTCCGGTGATGATGCGCTGGGTGACGCCGCTGCTGGTGTCAGCCGGGTGAAAGTGAGAAGCAGACAGGGGCAGGGAATCGGCGCCGGTGCTGCGGAGAGAGAATGGAAGATTTCACTAATATGGAGTATTTGTGAACGTGCGGGTCAGCTCCCTCCAGATGCTAAAACCGTTTGACTTCTCAAAGGAAATCCCCCTATAATGGAAGAAGTGGCTTGAAGCCCGGTGTGGTAATTTTCCAAGGGGGAGGCAGACAATGGAAGCCCGAATAGACAAGATTAAGCAACAACTACAATCCCAAGGATACAAGCTTACACCTCAACGGGAAGCGACCTTAAGAGTTCTCCTGGAGAACGAGGATGATCATTTAAGTGCGGAAGATGTATTCATGCTTGTGAAAGAAAAGGCGCCTGAGATCGGTCTTGCCACCGTGTATCGTACCCTGGAACTGCTTAGCGAGCTTCATGTCGTGGAGAAGATCAATTTCGGAGACGGTGTGGCCCGCTATGATCTGCGTACGGATACGGCGAAGCATCATCACCATCATTTGATTTGTGTGCAGTGCGGAACGATGGATGAGATTCGTGAGGATTGGCTGGGACCGCTGGAAGAGCGGCTGGAGCAGGAATACAACTTCACGGTGGTTGATCATAGACTTGATTTTCACGGAATATGCCACCGCTGCAAGGATAAGAATCCTGCAGAGGACAATACTCCCGAATAAGCGTATATAGAATGTGGACTTAAGAATGCTTCATAGCGAATTTCCTAAGTTCATCTTCAGATGAAGAAGGACCGCGCAAGCTCTCCCCCGGCTGAATGGCTGGAGGGGAGCTTTTTGATTGCGTGGAGAGCCGCTGAAGGCGGGCTACGGCGGGGGGATGAAAGGGATAAATCCCTTTGAATCGGCTGAAAGTGGGCTGGGTGAGGAAATGAAGGGGATAAATCCCTTTGAATTGGCTGAAAGTGTGCTGGATGAGGAGATGAAAGGGATAAATCCCTTTGAATTGGCTGAAAGTGGGCAGGACGAAAAAAAGAAAGGGATAAATCCCACTAAATTCATCAAAAGTGTGCTGGACGGGCAGTTGAAGGTGAGTAATGAAGAGCACAAGTGCCCCTGAATCCTGCCAAAGTCGGCTAAACGGGCAAATGAAGAGCACAAGTGCCCCTGAATCCTGCCAAAGTCGGCTAAACGGGCAAATGAAGAGCACAAGTGCACCTGATTCCAGCCAAAGACGGCTAAATGAGCAAATGAAGAGCATAAGTGCTCCTGATTCCAGCCAAAGTAGGCTGAACGGGCAAATGAAGAGCACAAGTACACCTGATTTCGGCAGAGCCGTCTCAGTGAGAGCGGCCAGGGAGCCCAATATTACTTAACATACATAACATGATCCTCCGGCGCATAAAGTGAAGGACGAGTTCTGCTCACGCTCCTTTTGTCCGCTCTCCTTCTGCTGCACTTACCCAAGCGCAGCAGAAGGAGAGCATGTGCAGGATGCTGATGCAGACGCTGATATCATTTTGAGGAGGCTGCCTGGATGATTATTTCTCTGCCCCGCACGGTGCGCCGGCTGTATTTCATGACGATGCTTGTGGCGGTAAGCTGTGTGCTGTATTATGTTTTGAGCTGGGTCAGTACATGGATCAGTCCGGCCCGTAATGTTGAGATTCCTGAAGGCACCGCCGTCCGGGCGTTTCAAGATGTAGAGTACGGTGAACAGGGGCTAAGTGCGGGAGATCGACTGCGCCTTTTTTACTGGTACGGGGAGTAACGGGACGGATTGCAGGATTAAGGGAGAAGTATGTCGAATCAATCTATAGCATGTCATGGAACAACGCTGTTCCGGCTGCTGGACCCCATCCGCTGCGAAGCCGCATGAAGCAGCCTGAGTCTGACAGGAGCGTGAATTGATGAAGTCATACTTACAGCCGTTTATGCAGTATTTGTCCGGGGACAAAGGATTGTCTCCTAGTACGCTGGAATCCTATGGACGGGATATATCGCAGTTTCTGGAGTTTGCGGAAGAGCGCGGTCTGGACGCGGCAGAAGAGATTAGAAGAACACATATTATGCTTTATCTGGGTGCCCTGCGCGGGGCAGGGAAGGCAGCAGCCACGGTGAACCGGAATACGGTATCGCTGCGTGCCTATTTTCATTTTTTGCTGAAGGAACGGCTGATTGTCCAAGATCCTACGCTGGATATGGAAGCCATCAAGCCGATTCACAAACCGCCGATCATTCTTAGTATTGAGGAGATAGAGCGCCTGCTGGCGGCTCCGGATGAAGCTGCTCCCCAGGGGATGCGCGATAAGGCTATGCTGGAGCTGCTCTATGCGACGGGTATCCGTGTGACGGAGCTGATCTCGCTGAATGTGGAGGATGTGAACACCGGCCTGCGGTTTGCGCGCTGCAGCGGCGCCTCCGGCAAGGAGCGTGTGGTCCCGATCGGCGTGATTGCTGCGGACTGCGTTGCCCGTTATGCCTCTGGGATGCGGGACAAGCTGCTGCGTGCAAGCCGGGAGGAGCCTGCGCTGTTCTTGAACAGTCTGGGGGGACGGCTGACCCGTCAGGGCTTTTGGAAAATCGTCAAAAAATACGCGCGTGAAGCTCAGATTGACCAGGACATCACGCCGCATACCCTGCGCCACTCCTTCGCTGCCCATCTGCTGGAGGGCGGAGCGGACCTGCGCTCTGTGCAGCAGATGCTGGGCCATTCCGATAGTTCGACCACTCAGATTTACAGCGGAATTGCCCGCAAGAATATGAAGGAGGTCTACGAGAATCATCATCCCCGGGCGAAATAGCCGGCTGTACATGGATGAGGGACCTTAGGAATAACGGGCAGGCGGACTTGGATTGGGCCGAAAAGATGCTTTTTGTGAGTAAGAAAGTTATGATGGAATCATACTGAAGAAATCGCTCCCGGGAGAGGTTCTCCCGGAGTTTCTTCATGCTTAGAGCACAGGGCAGAATTATGCAAACTATAAAAGGAGTGAAGACGGCAATGTCCTCATTTAAACGCATCGGATTTATTGTTCTGGACAGTGTAGGTATCGGTGAAGCGCCGGATGCTGCTAATTTCGGAGATACAGGCTCCCATACGCTCGGACATATTCTGGAACGGGTTCCGGGTCTTAAGCTTCCGAATCTGCAGCAGCTTGGGTTGGCGAATATTGCGCCGCTGCCACCACTTGAACCGGTAACGGCCCCTACAGGCTACTACGGTAAAATGCAGGAGGTATCTGTAGGCAAGGACACGATGACCGGCCACTGGGAGCTGATGGGGCTGAAGATCGAGGTTCCTTTTAACACCTACTTCGACGGCTTCCCGGCGGAGCTGATTGAGAAGTTCGAAGCGGCTACCGGACGCAAGGTCATCGGCAACAAGCCGGCTTCCGGCACCGAGATTCTCGTGGAATACGGCGAGGAACAGATGAAGACGGGGGCATGGATTGTCTATACCTCGGCGGACAGCGTGTTCCAGCTTGCGGCGCATGAAGATATTATCCCTCTGGAGGAGCTATACAGCGCCTGCCGGATCGCCCGTGAGCTGACGATGGCTCCCGAGTTCTCCGTAGGCCGCGTGATTGCCCGCCCTTATGTCGGCGAGCCGGGAAATTTCGTGCGTACACCTAACCGTCATGATTATGCGGTGAAGCCGCCGGAGCCAACGGTGATGAACGCGCTGGAGGATATCGGCAAGGATGTGATTGCTGTCGGCAAGATCAATGATATTTTTACCGGCGAAGGGGTAACCGCAACCTATCCGACCAAAAGCAATGAACATGGCATCCAGATTACCATCGACGAGCTGCGCAAGCCGTTTAACGGCTTCCTGTTCACCAATCTGGTGGACTTCGATTCCCTCTACGGCCACCGCCGTGATCCGGAAGGCTACGGCCGTGCGCTGGAGGTATTCGATCAGGCGCTGCCTGAGCTGCTCAGTACTCTTGGTGAGGATGATCTGCTGATCATCTCCGCAGACCATGGTAATGACCCGGTTCACGCCGGAACGGACCACACGCGCGAGTATGTGCCGCTCTTGGTCTACAGCCCGAGATTCAAGACTCCCGGCAGCCTCGGCATCCGCCAGACCTTCTCGGATGTAGCCGCCACAATCGCCGATAACTTCGGAGCGAAGGCTCCGCAGTATGGGACAAGCTTCCTAGCTCAACTAATCTAATTCTGGAGGAAACCAAACCATGACCACCATAACCTCAAGCAAAATTCAAGAAGCAGCTGTATACATCAAAGATAAATGCACCGTCGCCCCCGAAATCGGGCTGATCCTGGGCTCCGGCCTCGGCGTTCTGGCGGATCTGATCACAGATGAAGTGGTTATTCCTTATCATGAGATTCCTCATTTCCCGGTGTCTACAGTAGAAGGACATGAAGGCGAGCTGCTGATCGGCATGATCGAAGGCCGCCGCGTGGTCATGATGAAGGGCCGCTTCCACATGTATGAAGGCTACGGCCCTGAGGTTACAGCCTTCCCGGTACGGGTGATGAAGGAGCTGGGCGTAACCAGCCTGCTGGTCACCAACGCGGCCGGTGGCGTCAACACCGAATACACACCGGGCGATCTCATGCTGATCACGGACCACCTGAACCTGACCGGACGCAATCCGCTGAGCGGACCGAATGACAATGCGCTGGGCGTACGGTTCCCGGATATGTCTTCGGCATACAGCCCGCGTCTGATTGCAGCTGCCAAGGAAGCTGCCGCAGCCCTGAACTTCGAGTTCAAGGAAGGCGTATACGCGGGTCTGCTCGGACCGAACTATGAGACCCCTGCTGAGATCGTCATGCTGCGCCGCCAAGGAGCAGATGCTGTAGGCATGTCGACTGTATCTGAGACCATCGTTGCCCGTCATGCCGGAATTGAAGTACTGGGCATTTCCTGTATCACCAACATGGCGGCCGGTATTCTGCCGCAGCCGCTGAATCATGCAGAGGTGATGGAGACCGCTGAGCGTGTGCGTGAGCAGTTCCTGAAGCTTGTGCTCGCTTTTATTCCCAAAATGTAGGTACTGCTTCACATACGCGTTATTCTATACACAATTCATATCCGGGAGGATCAACCTATGACAACACCAACAACAGTCCCATACGGCACTCAAGTGAAGGAAGCCGCTGCTTATATTCAGTCCAAATTCGGCGGTTATACACCGGCTATCGGCCTTATTCTGGGTTCAGGTCTTGGCGATCTGGGCGATCAGATCGAAGATGCAGTCTACCTGCCTTATGAAGAAATTCCGCATTTCCCCCATTCAACAGTAGAAGGCCATGCCGGACGGTTCGTGATCGGGAAGCTGGAAGGCAAGGATGTAATGATCATGCAGGGCCGTTTTCACTACTATGAAGGTTATGAGATGCGCAAGGTAGTTCTTCCGGTCTATGTAATGGCTAAGCTGGGCATCGGCACTCTTGTCATTACCAACGCTGGCGGCGGGATGAACAGAGCGTTCAAGGCAGGCGACCTGATGCTGATTACCGACCACCTCAATATGACTGGCGACAACCCGCTGATCGGACCGAATGATCCGGAGCTTGGCGTAAGATTCCCTGATATGTCCAGTGCGTATGACCCTGAATATATCGAACTTGCGAAAAAGCTTGCAGGCGGAGTTACAGGTGTGGATGGTGAAGCGCTTGTCCTGCAGGAAGGCGTATATGCCGGCATCAGCGGCCCGACTTATGAGACACCGGCTGAGCTGAAAATGCTGGCCTATCTCGGCGGCGATGCCGTGGGAATGTCCACCGTGCCGGAGGTTATCGTTGCCAGCCACAGCAAGCTGCGCGTGCTCGGCATTACCTGTATCACCGACATGGCGATCGGCGATGAGCTAGAGCCGCTCACCCATGAGCAGGTGGTAAAAGTGGCGAACCTGACCAAGCCTAAATTCATCGGATTGGTGCGTGCCTTCGTCCGTGAGGTGCAGGTCTAATGCGTGCCGTTGATCTCATTCAGAAGAAAAGAGACGGCGGTGAGCTGAGCCGTGAAGAAATCGCTTTTCTGATTCAAGGCTACAGCAAGGGGGAGATCCCGGATTACCAGATTTCCGCCTGGGCGATGGCTGTGTATTTCCGCGGTATGAATGCGCGGGAGACCGGCGACCTGACCCTGGAGATGGCGATGTCCGGCGACCAGGTGGATCTTAGCCCGATTGCGGGCATCAAGGTGGACAAGCATTCTACCGGAGGCGTGGGCGATAAGACGACGGTTGTGCTTGCACCATTGGTTGCAGCGGCCGGAGTTCCGGTAGCCAAAATGTCCGGGCGCGGCCTAGGCCATACCGGAGGCACGCTGGATAAGCTGGAGTCGATTACTGGCTTCTCGGTGGAGATGGACCGGGAACGGTTCTTCGCCCAGGTGGGCGAGATCGGCGCGGCTGTGATCGGCCAATCCGGCAACATCACGCCGGCAGACAAGAAGCTGTATGCTCTGCGTGATGTGACAGCCACGGTGGAATCCATTCCGCTCATTGCCAGCTCCGTCATGAGTAAAAAGATTGCCGCAGGTGCGGACGCCATCGTGCTGGATGTGAAGACCGGCAGCGGTGCGTTCATGAAGACGCTTGACGATTCCATTGCGCTCGCCCAGGCGATGGTAGATATCGGCACTCACCTTGGCCGCAACACGGTAGCGGTCATCAGCGACATGGACCAGCCGCTGGGCTTCGGCATCGGTAATGCCCTGGAGATCAAGGAGGGCATCGAGACCTTGAACGGCCACGGGCCGAAGGATCTGCAGGAGGTCTGCCTGATCCTGGGCAGCCAGATGCTCGTACTTGGCGGCAAGGCAAAGGACGAAGAAGAAGCACGTTCCATACTGCTGTCCCATATCGAGGACGGCAGTGCGCTGGATAAGTTCAAGCAGATGGTATCGGCCCAAGGCGGCGATGCCTCACAGATTGATTCTCCTGACACCTTGCCCGCTGCCCGCCGATTCATCGAGGTCAAGGCGGAGGCCGCAGGTTATGTGGAGAGCATCCAGGCTGAAGAGATCGGTGTGGCCGCGATGCTGCTCGGTGCGGGACGCGAGACGAAGGAGTCTGTGATCGATCTGGCGGTCGGCATTCAGCTCTCGCTGAAGGTGGGCGACGCCGTGGCCGCAGGCGATACGCTGGCAGTCCTGCATGTGAACGATGCCAGCGAGAGCAAGGTACAGGAAGCCGAAGCCAAAGTGCTGGAGGCTTACCGCATCTCTGCCCAGCCGGTTCCGCCGCAGCCGCTGGTTTTTGCGCTGGTGACCAAGGATGGGGTAACGCGTTACTAGCCGGAAACAGAGTAAATACGCTGGAATCCTGTTAATACAAACAAGCCGTACGAATCAGCATATTGCTGGCGTACGGCTTGTTTTATTTGAAGCGATCCGGCTGACCTTGGGGCCCCTCTGTCTACCCCACCGGCAGATAGTCCTCCATAGCAGACATCATCACATAAGCCCCGTTACTTTTGTTACAGAGAGCAGTAACGGTTGTGCCACGTTCGGGATAGAAGGCGGAATGGAAGCTGATCCCGGGATCGTAGCCCATGATATGGTACTTCAGGACCTTTTCGCTGCGGCCGGCCTGTATCCACACGCCATAACCGTAATAGCTATCCTTCTGCTCATGAATATGCGGTGTCAGCAGCAGAGCCGTGTTCTCTGCCCGTAACAGCTTGTGTTCAAGCAAGCCGCTCCACAGCTTATGCATATCCGCCGCCGTAACAAATGCCCCTCCGTCCCCGCCTCCGACTACCGGAATGGAGTAAATGTTGCTGGTCTTGCGCCCGTTGGTGCTGTCAATGTACCCTTGCGCAGTGTGGGCCGGAAGCGCATCAAGCGTGAAATAGCCGGAATCTTTCATCCCGCAAGTCAGAAAAATATGCTGTTCTACATATTCCGTGAACGGCTGTCCGCTGACGGCTTCTACAAGCATTGCAAGCATAATATATCCTGCATTGTTATAGTGAAAACGCCCGCCTGGGGCGAATTTCATAGGAAGCCTAGCGAACAGCGGGAGGAAATCAGCAGGCCGCCTAAGCGTGTACATCGGGGTCTCCTTCCACAGTGCCGCGAAATCCTCCATCTCCTCTTCATCGAAGTAATCCGGTATGCCCGAGCTGTGAGTCAATAGCTGATGCACTGTGACCGCTGGGTCGAACAATGGAAATTCCTGCTTCGGCAGGATGTCCAGTATTTTGGCGTCAAAAGAAAACAAACCCTGCTCTGCGAGCTGGCAGACGGCAATGGCGGTAAATAGCTTGCTGCCGGAAGCGATAGCGAAGCGGGTGTGGACCTGATTGAGCCGTAGATCCCCGATATTAGCCAGTCCAAAAGCTGCCGCTGCAAGGACATGCTCCCGTTCCGCCACTTGTACGACCCCTGAGAATCCCGTCCGCCGGGCCTCTTCACTGATGATTTGGGCCAGTTTGCCCGTATTAATCTGATGTGCAGGCTTCATTGGATGAAGCACCTCCTGTCTGAAATAAGCATCAGTCTCCTGTTACATTTCGCTACTTGGGAGAATTAACCTTTATTTATTGATGGTGAACCGCAAGAGTGTACGCTACACGTAAGGTTTATCTGCAAAGCACAAGAAATGCTGTTCCAGTTTGGCAGGGCGGTACATTGTGGACATTTTGCCGGATGAGATAGTATAAATGCAAACATGACAAACATGAGCATGCATCCGGGGAGGAATTAGAATGGCACTTCATCAAACGATTACAGTCTTGAACGCACTGGACAGCGCTTATGTTAACGGTAAGCAGGTCAAGCAGTTATTCGCAGAATATCCTGCGGTTAAGGTTGAGATTCAGAAGGTGGAAGGGGAAAAGGGCAGCACGGAATTCGTCAAAATCACGATTCCGGGCAGCGAAGGCAAGCTTGGCGGCGGCTCTGCCCCAACGTTCGGCATTGTCGGCAGACTGGGTGGTATCGGGGCACGCCCGAGCCGGATTGGCCTGGTCTCTGATGCAGACGGTGCGGTAGCGGCGATTGCTTCTGCGCTGAAGCTGGCAGACATGCAGACCAAAGGGGATGTGCTGCTGGGGGATGTGCTGGTGACCACTCATATTTGCCCGGGTGCTCCGACCCTGCCGCACGAGCCGGTGGATTTCATGGATTCCCCTGTGGATATTCTGCAGATGAATGAACATGAAGTGCTGCCGGAGATGGAAGCGGTTCTATCGATTGATACGACCAAAGGCAACCGTGTGATTAACCACAAAGGAATCGCTATCTCGCCGACTGTCAAAGAAGGGTACATTCTGCGGGTCAGTGAAGATTTGCTGCGGATCAAGGAAATGACGACAGGGCAGTATCCGGTTACCTTTCCAGTAACGACTCAGGATATTACCCCTTACGGCAACGGGCTGTATCATATCAATTCCATTCTTCAGCCTGCGGTAGCTACCTCTGCTCCGGTGGTGGGCCTTGCGATTACTGCCCAGTCTATGGTTCCGGGCTGCGGTACTGGTGCCAGCCATGAGGTGGATATTGCTCAAGCGGTGCGTTTTGCTATCGAGACGGCCAAGGAAGTAACGCAGGGCACATGCGCTTTCTACAACGAAGCAGAGTTTGCCAAAATTACTGAGCTGTACGGCTCCATGAGTGTGCTGCAAACGCTTGGTAAACCGGCAGTCATTTCTCACTAACAAGATAACAGATGTACATGTACAGTCAGGCGCTGAGCTTTCTTCAGCGCCTGCTCTGTTAGCACAGGTTAACACAGCTTGGCTGTAACCCATAGCGTCTGGAGGGATAAGGATGAAGAATATCGGGCTGATTACAATTGGGCAAGCGCCCAGGCAGGATGTCGCGCCTATCATTGAGAAATACCTGGAAGGCAAGGCAGGACTGGTACAATCCGGGGTGCTGGACGGGTTCACGGCTGAACAGGTTAAGGAGTACTACAATCCGGCCCCGGGGGAGTATGTGCTGACCACCCGTATGACAGACGGGTCTGCTGCGGTGATCTCCCGGGAGCGGATACAGTCTGTTCTGCAAGGGAAGATTGATGCTATGGAAGCCGCTGGGATTCGGACGATCCTGCTGGCTTGCACAGGAGTTTTTCCGGGGCTGCATACATCTGTTGCCCATCTGATTGAGCCGGATCGGATCATCCCGCCGGTCGTGCAGGCAATGCTGGACGGGCGCCGTCTGGGATTGATTGGCCCTTTGCCCGAGCAGGAGGACGCAATGATTGAGAAATTCGCAGGAGCCGGAGTGCGGCTTCCGTTCGCAGCGGCTTCACCTTATACGGGTACGGAAGCGGATTTTCGCGCCGCAGCAGAGCGTCTGCAGGATCATGCGGACGTGATCGTACTTGACTGTATGGGATATGTGGAGCAGCATAGACAGTGGGCGGCCTCCGCAGGAGTGCCCGCCGTGCTGTCCAATGCCCTGATGGGCAAGCTGGTAGCAGAAATGGTGTAATTCGGGAGGAAATGAAGATGAGTGAAGCAAGAATCGGAATTAGCATGAATGTTCTTAAGGATTGTCTCGGGCTTGCCAGCGGAGAACTGCTGGCTGTAGTAGCCGACGATGATAAGCGTGATCTGGCCGAGTCGGTCTATGAGGCAGGCAAGCGGCTGGGAGCGGAATCGATGCTGCTGGTCATGCAGCCGCGGAGCAGATCGGGGGAGGAGCCACCGGCTCCGGTTGCCGAAGCTATGGCTAAGGCAGATGTGGCCGTATGTATTACGACCCACTCGATGACACATACGGCGGCGCGCAAGCAGGCAGCCGCAGCAGGAACCCGGGTAGCGACCATGCCGGGAGTCACCGATGATATGTTCAGCAACGGGGCGATTACTGCGGATTATGGGCAGGTGAAGGCACTAACCGAGCAGGTTGCATCGCTGTTGTCTGCGGGCAGTAGGGTGCGTGTGGAGAAGGAAGGGCTAGTTCTTAGTTTCTCTATTGACGGCCGGGATGGTATTCTTAGTACCGGATTATATCTAAATCCGGGAGAGTCAGGCAACCTACCCTCCGGTGAAGCTTATATTGCGCCGCTGGAAGGCACAGCTACCGGCCAGATTAAGGTGGACGGATCGGTTGCAGGGATCGGTGCCTTGGACGGCCCGATGGTGCTGACCGTGGAAGATGGACGGCTGATCCATGCCGGCGGGGAGCATGGCGGCAAGCTGCTGGACATGCTTGGCGATGGCGATGGCAGGCTGCTTGGCGAGTTCGGCATCGGGACCAACAACAAGGCCCGGATCACAGGTGTGGTGCTGGAGGATGAGAAGGTGTACGGGACGATCCATGTGGCTTTTGGCAGCAATAATACGTTCGGCGGAGTTGTGGCGGCTGGCGTACATATTGATGCTGTGGTCATGAAGCCGGATGTGTACATCGACGACAAGCTGATTATGCAGGCTGGGGAATTGCTGTAATTGCTGTTATTGCTACAAGAGGCATTCACGCACTTTACTGGAGTAGGGGGAGACAGGATGCTTGGAATCATACGTGTTATTACATTGCAGGAGAGCTCTGCAATTCAGTTACATGGGGATTTAATTGAGCGGCGGTACGGTCTGCCGGTGATAAGCCGCTGCATCCCGGATCAGCCTCAGGGTGTGTATGATGCGCAGACAGAGGCGGAATCCATTCCGAAGATTATCTCACTTGCGCGGGAACTGGAGCAGCAGGGCTGCACGGCAATCGGCATCAGCTGTGCTGCTGATCCGGCCTTGGCAGAAGCCAGAGAGGCGGTGAATGTTCCTGTGCTGGGAGCAGGCTCCTGCGCGGCCCATATGGCTATGGCGTACAGCAACCGGGTGGGCGTGCTGACGATTCTGGAAGAGGTGCCGCCGCTCATCCGCGGCATTCTCGGCGGGGCTTATATTGGCATGGACCGCCCCGACGGCGTGACGACCACGCTGGATCTGGGCACGCCCGCCGGACGGGCAGACGCGCTGGCCGGTGCCGCCCGGCTCGTGGAGCGCGGCGCCGAAGTTCTGGTGCTGGCGTGCACCGGCTTCGCCACCATCGGGCTGGCGGCGGAGCTGGAAGAACGGCTGGGCATTCGCGCGTTCGATCCGATTCTTTGCCTCGGTGCGGCTGCCTCAGCGTCAGCCTCAGCTTCAGGAACTTCTGCTGCGGGAGATGTGCGCCGCTCGTAGTTAGCCTTGTGTTGGACGGTTTGTAGAAACTCGCTTTTCCTGTAAGTGTGGGCAGACTACGTATGTAGGCGATGTGTGGCAAATAATGCGTGAAAATCAATGTGTGGCAAACTAATAGCTGATCTCTTCAAAGCGTTCCTCCTGGCTCAGGGCAGGGGACGCTTCTTTGTGGTTAGGGGATTAGAGGAGCACAAGTGCCCCTGAATTCGGCGGGATGGACTATGAGGATGATAGCGGCGGGGGGGCAGGTTTGGGGAAGCAGGAGTAGCACGGCGTAGATGAATATCTTTGGAGTAACTAAATGGGTTAGAGCACTTTGCCATAGGTAACATATCTGCATACATCTGCCGTCCGTAACCAAAGGGATAAATCCCTCCGAATCCGGCGAAACGTGCTCCACGCTCGTAATTGGTGGGGGAGGGGGCAGAGACGTAGGGACTATAGGAGCGGCCATTTGGGAGTTGGTGAGAGATAGATCCTTTTGATCCACTCCGCCTCTTGCAATCGCTTCTCATTCTTCCGCCCTCATCCAATTTATTCCTAATGCGTTTTCACACCGAAAATATCGCCAACTGGATATGATTTTCCTGTGGCTCGGCGGGAATCTCTGATAAACTAGCGGGAACGCAAAAAGTGGCTGGCGGCAGAGATGTGGCATATTTCAGGAAAAATCATGAAATACTGAAGACAGCAGAGGGAGGCGGAAGGGTGAATACACGAGGAATTACGCTGCGGGAACTAATGGAGCTCTCGGTGCTAGGGAAAGCGAAGGTCATCAGCGGGGAGCAGGGGCTGGACCGGGTGGTGCGGTTCGTCGATATTATGGAGGTTCCGGATCTGAAGGGCTGGATCAGCGAAGGGGTGATGCTGCTGACGACAGCCTATTCGATCCGGCATGATCCTTCACTGCTGACCGAGGTGATCTACACGCTCGATAATCTGGGCGCAGCGGCGCTGGCGATCAAGCCGGCCCGCTTCCTGAAGGAGATCCCGCAGGGAGCCATCGAGGCCAGCAATGCCTGCGGTCTGCCTATTGTGGAAATTCCGCCCGAGATTCCCTACACGGATATCACCCAGCCGGTGATGGAGCTGCTGCTGGGGCGGCAGGCGATGCTGCTGCGCCGGGCGGAGGAGGTCTACCGCACGCTGACCACCATGGTGCTGGAGAACAGCGGCATTCAGGCGGTCAGCGATAGTGTGGCGGAGTTCCTTAAGGCCCCGGTGGCACTCGTGGATACGGAGCGGAAGATTATTGTATCCTCACCGGCAGATTATGACTGGACTCAGAGCGCCGCACCGCTGAGCTGGAACATCCATGTGGACCGCCGGACGGTTGCCCGGCTGCTCGTCCACAAGGAGCGGCTCGATGATATGGAAGAGGTGGGCATCGAGCAGGCCCGGCTTGTCTTTGCCCTTGAACTGATGCGGCGTAAGGTAGCCGAGGATACGGAATTCCGGCTGCGCGGCAACTTCATAGATGAGCTGCTGACTCCACCGCTGCCGTCGAGACATGAGGTCCAGCGGCGGGCCCGCCAGCTCGGGATGAACCCGGAGCACAAGTGGGAGGTGGCCGTCATTGAAGGGGAGACGGCGCCGAGCGAGGAGACGGTGAACCGGCTGCTGGAGCGGGAGGCGAAGAAGCGCGGGGTCACACCGCACGCAGAGTACCGTTCGAGCCGGGCGGTGCTGTTCCTGCCTACGCAGGAGGGGCGCAGGTTCACGCCGGGCGGTGACGCAGAGGAGCCGTGGGAGAATACGCTGCGCGGCTGGCTGGAGGACAAGACAGAAGGCTTAAGCACCTACCGCTGCGGCATCGGCACCTCGGAATATCTGTGGGACATCCACACCAGCTACAACGAGGCGCGCAAAGCGCTGTCCATCTCCAGAAGGCTGGGGCAAGGTCCCGGCGGGATCACCCGCTATGAAGAGATGGAGGTCTATCATCTGCTGGAGGGGCTTGGCGGTCCCGGATTCGAGCGGCTGTTCGAGCGTAAGCTGGGCAAGCTGCTGCAATACGACCAGGAGCATGACAGCAATATGCTGCTGACCTTCTATCATTATCTGGAATGCCGGGGCAGTCTGATTGAGACAGCGAACAGCCTCTATATCCACCGCAACTCCGTTAAATACCGGCTGGAGCGGATTCGGGATATCACCGGCTTCGATCTGAATGATCCGCGCGAGCAGTTCGTCTGTCATTTGTGCCTGATTTACTACTACCTCCAGGAAAAATAGGCGTCGTTGGAAGAATTCTGGAATGTCATGTGAGTAAATGTAACATTCGTAGTCCTTGATAGTGCACAACCGACAAACGGTTGTGCATTTTTTTAGCTGAACGGGACGTAGAGGGGCTGTGAAATTCTATGTAGAATTAGCTCAACACTTTAATAAGGCAAAGGAAACACGCAGTACCTGACATGAGAGCGGAAGTTGTTCGAAAGCTAAGGCGCAGCATCATTGGCACAGAAGTCGTAAGGGGGTTGATTCATTGTTTGCTTATACATTAAAAAGATTGGTGCAGATGATTCCAGCCTTGCTCGGCATTATCGTCATTACCTTCATCCTGTCGAGAGTCCTGCCGGGCGATCCTGCGATTATGCTGGCCGGAGAGCAGGCTCCAGAGGAGATTGTGAACAAGATCCGCCAGGATATGGGGCTGGACAAGCCGCTGTATATCCAGTTCTTCGCTTACATCGGGCAGCTGCTGCAAGGCGATATCGGCTATGCCTATCACACCGGACATTCGGTCGCAAGTGACCTGGCCTCGCGCTTCCCGGCTACGATTGAGCTGACTCTGGCCAGCATCCTGATTGCGGTTCTAATCGCCATTCCGGTAGGCATTGTGGCTGCTACCCGTAAGGAATCCCTGCTGGATCATATCTCGCGTGTGTTCTCCCTGATAGGTGCTTGTGTGCCGATCTTCTGGCTCGGACTGATGTTCATCTATATCTTCTACTCCATTCTGGGCTGGGCACCGGCGCCGATGGGACGGATCAGCGGGGATCTTAACCCGCCGGTGCATATCACCGGGCTGTATGTACTGGACAGTTTGCTCTCCGCAGATACCGCCGCACTCAAAAGCAGTCTCGCGCATCTGCTGCTTCCGGCGATCTGCCTCAGTACCGGAACGATGGCGATCATCGCCCGGATGACCCGCTCCAGTATGCTGGAGGTGGTCGATCAGGATTTCGTCCGCACCGCCCGGGCCAAGGGGCTGCGGGAATCGGCCGTCATCTACAAGCACGCACTGGTCAATGCGCTGATTCCCACGCTAACAGTGCTCGGACTCCAGTTCGGCTTCCTGATGGGCGGCGCGGTCATCACGGAGACGATCTTCTCCTGGCCGGGAATCGGCGGCTATGTCACCGACTCCATCCTGGCGGCGGATTATGCGCCGATCCAGGCGTTCACCCTGGTCAGTGCCGTGCTCTACTGCGGAATTAACCTGGCGGTCGACCTGATCTACGGGTTCATTGACCCGAGAATCCGTTATGAATAGAACAGCTTGTGTGAGAGGAGGAGATTGCTTGTGAGCACTGCAGCACATTCAGCACAGGGCAGTCCGGCGAAGCCGGCACCGGCCAAGCCCCGGACCCTATTATCCCTGCTGTTGCACAACCGCCTGGCGGCCATCGGGCTGACCTTCATCCTAATCTGGACCGTGGTAGCCATCTTCGCCCCCTGGCTGGCTCCGCATGATCCGTTTGTCACGGATATGGCGAGCAAGCTGCAGCCGCCCTCCGGCAGCCATTGGTTCGGAACCGACAACTTCGGCCGGGATATTCTCAGCCGGGTGCTGTACGGCGCACGGATCAGTATCTGGACCGGCCTGATCGCGGTCTCGATCTCCTTCCTGATCGGGATGCCGCTGGGCGGGATTGCCGCTTACTACGGCGGCCGGACCGGAACCATCATCATGCGGGTCATGGATGTATTGTTGTCCTTCCCGTCACTGGTCTTGTCGATGGCGATTGCGGCCTCGATAGGCGCCGGACTCAGCAGCGCAATGATCGCCGTCGGCATTGTCGGCATTCCCGAATTCGCCCGGCTGATGTTCGGCCAGACGGTCTCGCTGCGGGAGAAGGAGTATATCGAAGCCAGCCGGGCCATTGGAGTGAAGGATAGAGTCATTCTGTACCGCCACATTCTGCCGAATGCCCTGGCTCCGCTAATGGTGCAGGCTACGCTCGGGATGGGCTTCGCCATCCTGACCGCATCCAGTCTTAGCTTCCTAGGGCTGGGGGTCAGACCCCCGATTGCCGAATGGGGCGCGATGATCTCTGAAGGCCGGGAATATATCATTTCCGGGCAATGGTGGCTGGTTACTTTTCCAGGCCTCGGCATTGCTACCTCTATCTTAGGCTTCAACTTACTCGGAGACGGCTTCCGGGATGTGCTTGACCCGCGGTTGCGTTCGGGGAAATGAGGCGGAGCAGGGGAATCCCCCAAGGCTGCCCCATCCCCGATAGAGATAGATAGATTAACGTCAGCTGGAACGTAAGGCGGCAGATAATCATCAGCAGCACAAGTAGTTGTTATGCAAGCAGGATATAGAAAAGGGAGGAATTACCCGATGAAAAAAGTTAAACTGTTGTCCACACTCGTCGCTTTTTCAATCATGCTTGCCGGATGCGCCAGCAGCGCCAATCCGCAGACCCCTGCTGCCACTTCGGCGGGAACAGATACCGCAGCAGCAACAGCTGCCCCGGTCAAAAAGAACCTGACGGTGGCCTATTCCGAGGGCGGCACCACGCTCGACCCGGCGGAAGCCAATGATCTGACCTCCGATACACTTGTGCTGGCCGCTTATGATCAGCTGGTCACCTACGGCATCAAGACCGAGAATGGCGCCAGCATCGCCAATACCGAAGACATCAAGCCCATGCTCGCTGAGAGCTGGGAAGTGAATGCTGACAACACGGTGTACACTTTCAAGCTGAAATCCGGCGTGAGCTTCCAGAGCGGCAATCCGGTGGATGCCGAGGCGGTGGCGTACTCTTTTGAACGTGTGGCGAAGTCCAGCTCCGGCAGCTTCCTCTACGGTATGGCATCCATTAAATCGGTTGCGGTAAAAGACCCTTCGACGGTTGAAGTGACTCTGACCAATGCCAATCATAATTTCCTGCAGATTCTGGCAATGTACACTTTCTCCATCGTGGACCAGAAGACGGTAGAAGCGCAGGGGGCAGACTACCTGAAGACGAATGCGGCCGGCTCCGGCCCGTTCAAGCTTACGAAGTGGGACCCGGCTACCGAAGCTGTTTTCACCGCTAATGATAGCTACTGGCAGGGTGCGCCAAGCCTCGGCAAGGTAACTCTGAAGTTCACCAAGGAAGCCTCGAACCGCGTGCTGCTGCTGGGTAAGGGCGATGTAGACATGGCGATTGAGATTCCTCCGAAGGATGTATCCACGCTCGAGAGCAATTCGGCGCTGACGGTCGCTTCCAATGCGAGTAACCGGATTCTGTTCTTCGCCATGAACAACAAGGTTAAGCCATTCGATAATGTAAAAGTCCGTCAGGCGATCAACTATGCGATTCCTTACGATCAGCTGCTGAGCGGGGTCATGTACGGCCAGGCCAAGCAGATGAAGAGTGCGGTAGCGAGCAACACACCAGGCTTCACTGATGCAGGCTATGTGTATGAGTACAATCTCGACAAGGCCAAGGCGCTGCTGAAGGAAGCAGGCTATGAGAAGGGCTTTGACTTCGACTTCACGCTGGGCTCCGGCTTCGATGACTGGGAAGATGATGCGGTCCTGATCCAGGCCGAGCTGGCCAAAATCGGAGTCAACATGAAGATCAACAAGCTGGCCCGTGCCCAGTTCCTGGAGCAGCAGAAGACCAATAATCTGACCTCTTATATCTCTAAATGGACTTCATTCGTCAATGATCCCGGCTATCACCTCGGCTTCCTGCTGTACGGCAAGGGCTCTTCCAACTATATCAACTACCAGAACGCTGAAGTAGACAAGCTGTGGGAGCAGGCGAACCTGGAGACAGATACGGCGAAGCGCACAGAGCTCTACAAGCAGGCTCAGGAGATCATCACGACAGAAGCACCTTGGGCGTATCTCTACGAATATAACCGCATTGTCGGTATGAGCAACAAGATCAGCGGCTACGCCTTCTACCCGGATGAAGTGATCCGTTTCTATCCGCTGTCGATTACAGAATAAGCAGGTTTGGCTAAAAGAGAGCGGACAAGCCCTGGGCTTCGTCCCTCTTCTTGTCACAAATTCAAGCGGTCCCCTGCGAGGGGAACATAAAGGAGAATTCGTAACCCATGACGGACTGGAAAAGCAAGGTGCTGGAGGCCATAGATGCCGGGCAGGAGGAATTGCTTGCGCTGTGCTCTCAGCTGATCCGCTACCCTTCGGAGAATCCGCCGGGCGATTCGCGGGAGATCAGCGCTTATATTATTGGTTATCTGAAGGAAGCCGGGATCGACACTTCGATCTATCCGGCCACCGAAACCATGTTCAATCTGGTGTCCACCTTGGGCGCAGGAGCGGAGGAGCGCACCGGCAAAAAGCTGATCTACTGCGGACATACGGATGTCGTTCCGTCGGGAGACCGCTCGCGCTGGGATTTCGATCCGTTCTGCGGCGATATCGTGGACGGCTATCTGCTGGGCAGAGGCGCTTCGGATATGAAGGCGGGGCTGGCCGGGTTAATCTACGTCACTGCACTGCTGTCAAAGCTGGGCGTTCCGCTGCAAGGGGATCTCTCCCTGCTGATCGTGCCCGATGAAGAGACCGGCGGTCATCTCGGGGTTCCCTGGGTGCTGGAGCGCGGCCTGATTACCGGAACCGCCGCTGTGATTGCCGAGCCTTCCGGCCCCCTGAACCCGACCATCGGGCAAAAGGGCAGCTGCTGGTTCGAATTCACCGTCGAAGGCACACCGGGTCACGGCAGCCTGTCACCAGTGGTTGGAGACAGCGCGATTGTGAAGGCAGCCAAGGGCATTGAAGCCTTACAGCGGCTATGGGATATCAAAGTGGACATTCCCGAAGAAGTCCGGGAGATTATCCGCATCTCGCAGGAGTATGTGAAAGGCAGCGAAGAAAGAGATTCCCTCGCCTATCAGGTATTCGACCATGTGACGGTTAACATCGGAACGATTCAGGGCGGAACCAAGGTGAACGTAGTAGCAGACCGCTGCAGCATTCAGGTCGATTCCCGTGTACCGTTCGGGGTAGACTACCGGGATGTGCTGGACCGTGCCCGCTCCCTGCTGCTTGAAGCCGGCATTGAATCCGAGGTGAAGGGCTTCGGCTTCCAGGGCAATGCCAACTGGACCCCGAGTGAGGAGCCGGTGGTCAAGGATCTGGTTGAGAGTATCTGTGAGGTGAGCGGGGAAGAAGCCTACGGGGTGCTGCAATGGGCCTCCAGCGATGCGCGCCATTTCCGCACGCATAACATTCCTGTGCTGCAATATGGCCCGGCCGAGCTGTCTACGATTCATAATTTTAACGAGAAGGCTCCCGTCTGGCAGATTATCCAGTGTGCGAAGGTGTATGCTTTGACGGCGCTTAAATATCTGGGTGTGGAAGAAGAGGAATAAGAAGAGGAATAATAAATTGGGGTAGGAGGAGGGGCAATCATGACAGAACTGCTGGAGGTATCAGGGCTATGCACCGAGTTCCAGACAGCGGCGGGTACGATCCGTGCGGTGGACGGCATCAGTCTGTCAGTGCGCAAGGGAGAGACGCTGGGCATTGTCGGTGAATCCGGCTGCGGCAAAAGCATCACCTCACTCTCGATCATGCAGCTGCTGCCTAAGCGGATCAGCCGGATTGCTTCCGGCCACATCCGCTTTGAGGGCAAGGATATGCTGGAGATGTCGGTAAAAGAGGTACGGAGCATCCGTGGGAACCGGATTGCGATGATTTTTCAGGAGCCGATGACCTCGCTGAATCCGGTGTTCAAAATCGGGCGCCAGATCTCCGAATCCGCCCGTTATCATCTGAAGCTGAGCAAGAAGGAAGCCGACGCTCGGGCGGTGGAGATGCTGCGCAAGGTGGGAATTCCCCGCCCGGAGAAGATTGCCCAGCAGTATGCCCATCAGCTCTCCGGCGGGATGCGGCAGCGGGTAATGATTGCGATGGCGATGGTCTGTAGTCCCCAATTGCTCATTGCCGATGAGCCGACGACAGCGCTGGATGTGACCATTCAGGCCCAGATCCTTGATCTGATGCGGGATCTGCAAAAGAATGAGGGCATGTCGATCCTGATGATCACACATGATCTGGGAGTCGTTGCCGAGATGTGCGACCGGGTCGTTATCATGTACGCGGGTCAGATTGTCGAGGAGACAGATGTGGCTACTCTGTACAGCCAGCCGCTGCACCCATATACGCAAGGGCTGCTCGCTTCCCTGCCCCAGCTGGCGGGGGATGAGGACCGACTTAGCTCGATTCCTGGGCAGGTGCCGAATCCGGCCAGCCTGCCGCCCGGCTGCCGGTTCGCGCCGCGTTGTCCTGTAGCGGTGGACCGCTGCCGGGAGCAGCTCCCGGAGCTGCTTGAAGTGCAGCCGGGCCATACATGCCGCTGTATCCTGCAGCAGGAGGGGGTTCTATGACCACATTACTGGAAGTCCGCAATCTGAAAAAGCATTATCCGATCCGCAAAGGCTTCTTCTCTAAGCAGGTCGGAGCAGTCAAAGCCGTTGACGGCATTACCCTATCCGTTGAGCAGGGAGAGACCCTGGCTGTGGTTGGAGAATCCGGCTGCGGGAAATCGACCACCGGACGGGCTATTCTGCGGCTGATTGAGCCGACAGAAGGCGAGATTATGTTCGCCGGCACCGATGTGCGCAGCCTGAATACCGAGCAGCTCCGCAAGTTCCGTACCGATATGCAAATGGTGTTCCAGGACCCTTATGCTTCGCTCGACCCCCGCTGGACTGTCCAGCGCATTCTGGAGGAACCGCTCCGTACCCACGGATCGGCTCCCGCCGGAGAGCTGAAGAGCAGGGTCGAGCAGCTGATGGAGGTGGTGGGCCTGTCCCCCTATCAGGCTCACCGTTTTCCCCATGAATTCTCCGGCGGCCAACGGCAGCGGATCGGGATTGCCCGTGCGCTTGCGCTGAATCCGAAGTTCATTGTCTGCGATGAGCCGGTATCGGCACTGGATGTCTCCATCCAGGCACAGGTATTGAATCTGATGCAGGATCTGCAGGAGCAATACGGCCTTACTTATATGTTCATTTCGCATGACCTGTCGGTTGTCAAGTTCATCAGCGACCGGGTGGCGGTAATGTACCTGGGGCGGATTGTCGAGCTTGCGCCGACGAAGGCGCTCTTCGCAAAGCCGCTGCATCCGTATACGCAGGCGCTGATGTCTGCCGTTCCGGTACCGAATCCGGGACTGAAAAAGCAGCGCATCGTCTTGACCGGGGATGTTCCGAACCCGGAGACACCGCCCACGGGCTGTGCCTTCCACCCCCGTTGTCCGCATGCGATGGACCGCTGCAAGTCGGAAGCGCCGCTGCTGCGGGAGCTGGATTCAGGCCATCAGGTGGCTTGTCATTTGTATTAAGTAATGTGTGAGGAGGGGCCATCCGGCAGCGGGTGGCCCTTGCGCTGTCTGCCAGGCTACTGATGCCATGTACTGCACGCTACTGATGCCACGCCATTCTAACGCACGAACCACGCAATTCAATTCCGGACTAACCACACTCCACCAGCCTAACGCTTCCTCCGGGACTAAGTGCTCAGCGCGCCCCACCTTCCAATCAACACTCCTGGTACTCATTAATCAGCATCTCCAGTACCAAATCGAAAAACCGATTACATTCGGCGCTTCGGAGGCGCGTGGTCCAAATGTAATCGGGAAACCGACCACATTCGGCCCTGTGGAGGTGCGTGGTCCAAATGTAATCGAAAAACCGATTACATTCGGCGCTACGGAGGCGCGTGGTCCAAATGTAATCGAAAAACCGATTACATTCGGCACTTCGGAGGCGCGTGGTCCAAATGTAATCGGGAAACCGACCACATTCGGCCCTGCGGAGTTGCGTGGGTCCAATGTAATCGAAAAACCGATTACATTCGGCATCCCGCCTCCTACTTCTTGCACCCTACCAGCCGTTTTTCCTGCCCGCTAAGTCACCGGCAACACCGCCGGACTTTAGCCCTATTTGTGGGCCCGGAGGGGACATCGTCCCCCGCCTAGGCAGAAGGACTTATTTTTACAGAGTCTGCTCCGTTGTTAAGGGAATATCCTTTCAGAAATAACGCTGAAATATTTCACTGAAGTTTGAAAATAAAAACAAACCCTCTTATAATTACTTTAAATTGCAACTTATTTGGGAGGAGATGGGAGAAGACAGTGAACAAACCACGCGAATTATGGATTGATGCCGCCAAGGGATTCAGTATTATATTTGTTGTTATGGGCCACTCGGGCGATGCGGCAGCGAACCATTATTTGTCCTGGTTCCGGATGCCTTTGTTCTTCATGCTTAGCGGGCTGCTGTTTAAGCCGGTCGAACCCGGACGTTATCTGCGCTGGGCAGTGAAGCGGACACGGGGGCTGATGACTCCTTATTTTGCCTACGGACTCCTGATTGCGGCAGTGCTGCTGCTGTTCAACCTGAATCTTAAGGGGTTCGCAGAGAATGTAGCGAGGCTGCTCTACGGGGGATTGTCGCTCACGGGGCCTTACGGGGTGTTCTGGTTCATCACCTGCCTGCTGTTCACCCAGTTGCTGTTCGGATATATCGTCCGTTTTTCCCGCAGTATCCAATTTCTAATAATTGCCTCTGCTTACCTCCTCTCTCATGTGATCTCCCTGACCTCGCTCAAGAACTTCAACCTTCCCTGGAACATTGATGTGTCGCTGCTCGCCATCACTTATTATGCCATTGGCTTCTACGGCAAAAAGTTGATCCCTGCGCTGATCCGCCGCTATTCGGCGCTCCTGGTGCTGCTCCCGTTGTGCGGCCTTGTGCTGCTGCTGGAACGGAGGGGAATTATTCAGTACAGCTTGAATATGAAATACAAGGAATATACGTCACTCGTGCTGGATCTCGCAGTACCGCTGCTGGTCTCGTTGACCATTTGCGCCGGGGTGTACCGGCTGGTGCAGCTTGTTCCGCTGGATTGGATGGGCAGCCTGGGGCGCAACTCTATTGCGATCATGTACCTGCATCTGCCACTGAATTACAGCCTGAAATATCTGCTCGGCGCGGATTACGGGTTGATCCCCTTTACGCTGATCGGTGTGGGCGTGCCGCTGCTAGTGGCCATGTGGGCTGTACGCTCTCCGGTACTCTCCAGACTCTATCTCGGGCATAAGGGCGGGAGGCGTCCGGCAGTAAACTCTAGCAACGCACGTTAACGCGCGGACAGGTGCACAAGCTCTTTTTCATATTTTACATATACTTTAGTAGAATATGAAAAGGAGTGATACACTTTGGCCAAAATACTGTTAGATTATAACGCCTCTGTAGTTACACCTATTACTAACGGGGTTTCCATACCCGTCCCTATTTCTCCGGCAGGTATACAGATTGCAGGAACGTCGGTTCATATCGATCCGGCAGTTCCAGGACATTTTCCCAATAAGGTTGAACTGAAAGCCACCATCGGCGTGGATGTTACTCTGGATACTCCTAATGTGCTGGTCCGCATCTGGCGGGCAGGCACCGAAATATTCTATGCTCGGGTAGAGCTTGAAGAGAACTTCAATGACGACGGTATTATTTCGCTGCATATGGTAGATATCAACGTCCCGTCCGGTGTGCAGAACTATCAGCTGATTGTAGAGAACCAGGATGCGGACTCCATTGCTACAGTGGTGGGACCTGTTATATTCAGCGCTCTGGCTATCGGCGGATAGGCCATTCTTAGCACCACTTAAAGAGGCTTTCTCAAGTATCTGTGAAGATACCTGGGAAAGCCTTTTTTTGAAATCTATATATTGAACTAATGTTTTTTATGTTTTGGAATAAAACTTGACTCCAGAGAAGTCTTGGGCTTCCGGCCGCTGTTGTTTACAGATTTCATGATTTTATACCGTTTTGAACGGTTGAAATCCGTAGACAAAGGCGGTCGCTAGCGCTCCTCCAGTTCCAAAATTCCCCTCCGCCACTTTTCCTTAGCTAAAATTATTAGTTCGATCTATATAGTTTGAATTACAGTATGTATCTGTTTCACTAGATAGCTAATCCTTCTATTTCTCGCTGAACTGGAATAATTTCCTGCCATTCTGACGAAACTGGAACACAGTACCTGTGAAATGAAGGTTAAGTTCAGGAGGGGAACCATTGTGAGGAAAATTCGTTATGTAACGCTTGTGCTGTGCATTGCTGTGTCGGTTCTGGGAGGCGCTACAGGTGCCTGGGCCGAGGAAAAAGCCAAAGGCACCGCAAATTCCGGCAATGCCGGAGGGGCGGCTGCGGAGCTGGCGCCGGGGGCGCGTTCTGCTATTCTTATGGATGCCAGCACGGGCACGGTCATCTATGAGAAGAACAGCCATGATAAACTTCCGCCGGCCAGTATTACCAAGATTATGACCATGCTGCTGACCGTGGAGGCGCTGGACGAGGGCAAACTGCAGCTGACCGACAAGGTGCGGACCAGCGAGTATGCGGCATCGATGGGCGGTTCGCAGATTTTCTTAGAGCCGGGTGAGGAAATGACGGTGGACGATATGCTGAAGGGCATCGCGATGGCCTCCGGCAATGATGCTTCCGTAGCTATGGCGGAGAAAATCGCCGGCTCGGAGAGCGCCTTCGTCGATCTCATGAACCAGAGGGCGCAGAACCTGGGCCTGAAGGATACTCATTTCGCCAACTGCAACGGCCTGCCGGCTGCGAATCATTATTCCTCCGCGCATGATATTGCCGTCATTAGCCGGGAGCTGCTGAAGCATGAGCAGATTATCAAATACACCGGCTCTTATCAGGATTACCTGCGCAAAGATTCCACCAAGCCGTTCTGGCTGGTCAACACCAACAAGCTGGTGCGGTTCTACACAGGGGCTGACGGACTGAAGACGGGATATACGTCCGAAGCGAAGTTCTGTCTGTCGGCGACGGCGGCCAGAGACGGCCTGCGTGCTGTAGCGGTAGTGCTGGGCGAGCCGAACACCAAGACCCGTAACAGCGAGGTCTCAGCGATGTTCGACTACCTCTTTTCCCAATATAAATTGCATACGATTCACAAGGCAGGCGACACCATCGGCACGGTAAGGATTGAGAAGGGCGTGAAGTCGCAGCTGCCGCTGGTGGCGAAGGAAGACTATAGTGTGCTGCTCCGTAAAGGAGTGACTCAGGAGGGCATCCGCCACGAGCTGGTGCTGAATGAGCAGGTGAAGGCTCCGGTGGCTGAAGGCCAGACGGTCGGCAAGCTGGTGGTCTATCAGGGGAACGATGTGTTGAAGGAATATGAGCTGAAGGCAGGCGAAACGATCCCGAAGGCGGGCTGGTGGAAGCTGTTCAAGCGGGCCACGGGCGCTATGTTCACGAAGGATTAGAGGCTGCCGATCCATTTGATCTGCCAACCGCCGCACATGCTCCAGTATTTCACCTGTTCGCGATTTGTTCCTTTTTGTAGATTGAACTAGGGGCTTTGTGTAAGTTCTTAGGAGTTTTCTTCTAGTTTTGTCGTGAGGCAGGAATCCTCAATTGCGGTGTAGAAACCTTGTCCTTGTAGGGGAAAGAAATGGTTACAGGGCGGTTGTCCAAGCAACGAAGAGGAGAGTGGCAAGCATGAATTCTCATGTGGAGATGGAGCATCACCGGGGTGTGCTGATTGTCCGGTTGTCCGGGGAACTGGATCATCACGCAGCCGATTATGTACGTATGGATATGGATGAAGCAATTATGCGGGGCCAGGTGGAGCATCTGATCCTGAGTCTGAAGGAGCTGCAGTTCATGGACAGCTCGGGTCTCGGAGTGATTCTGGGACGGTACAAGCTGATCCGCAGTAAGGGCGGCAAAATGGCAGTCTGCGATGCCACAGCGCCTGTGAAGCGCCTGCTGGAAATGTCGGGCCTGTTCAAAATCATGCCCCTATATGACGACGAGAGCTCTGCACTCTCGGATTTGGAGGTCGCGTTATGACTAGTAGCGAAGCCCGTAACTTCATGAGTGTCCAATTTGCTGCGCTGTCTGAGAATGAATCGTTCGCGCGTGTCGTAGTGGCGGCCTTTGTCTCCCGGCTCGATCCGACGATGGAGGAGCTGAATGACCTGAAGACGGTAGTCTCGGAGGCTGTCACCAATTGTATTATTCACGGTTATGACAGTGATCCCGCTGGCGTTGTCAGTATATCCGCTTCGCTCGACAATGAGACCGTGCACCTGACGATTGAGGATAAGGGCCGGGGCATTGAGGATCTGGAGCTGGCCCAGCAGCCGCTGTATACCTCGAAGCCGGAGCTGGAGCGGTCAGGTATGGGCTTCACCATTATGGAGAATTTCATGGATGAATTCGAGGTTATCAGCGAACCGGGACGCGGAACCTCAATCTCCATGAAGAAAACCATCGTCTCGAAAAAAGCTTTATACAATTAGGGGTTGGAGCCATGGAAGCAGAATCAAAAAAAGCTCCGCCGACCTATTTGGACGATGCGGAGGTCAAACGTCTAATCGCGCTCAGTCAAGCAGGGGACCATACGGCCCGCGACACGCTGGTCAACTGCAATATCCGCCTCGTCTGGTCGGTGGTGCAGCGGTTTATGAACCGTGGATACGAACCGGATGATTTGTTCCAGATCGGCTGTATCGGACTGCTGAAGTCCGTTGATAAATTCGACCTCAGCTATGAGGTCAAGTTCTCCACCTATGCGGTGCCGATGATTATCGGCGAGATCCAGCGGTTCCTCCGCGATGACGGCACGCTTAAGGTCAGCCGCTCGCTGAAGGAGATGGCCAACAAGGTGCGCAAGATGAAGGATGAGATGTCCAAAACGCTCGACCGCCTCCCGACCATCGGTGAAGTGGCCGAAGCGCTGGGCGTCACGCCCGAAGAAATCGTCTTCGCCCAGGAAGCCAACAAGCCGCCGACTTCGATCCACGAGACCGTCTTCGAGAACGACGGCGATCCGATCACGCTGATCGACCAGATCGCCGACGAGTCGCAGGAGCGCTGGTTCGACAAGCTGGCCTTGAACGAGGCCATCGGCGCTCTAAGCGAGCGCGAGCGTCTGATCGTGTATCTGCGCTATTACCGCGATCAGACCCAGTCCGAAGTCGCCAGCCGCCTCGGTATCTCGCAGGTGCAGGTGTCGAGGCTGGAGAAGAAGATCCTCGCGAACATCCGCGAGCAGATTGCGCAGTAAGGGTGGAAGTTACAGCGCGTCTCGGCTGATATGGCCGTTGATAAGCAGCAGCGGGTGGCGTATACCGTAGAGTGGCATCGGTCGCAGCGGGTATGTTGAAACATTAGGTAGAGGCAACAGTTCAGTACGTCCGATACAGCAGTCGGGTTAACTGTAGTGCTTAGCAAGAGTTAAGTATGTGATGTACAGTGACGGGTGCAAGGCGGGCCGCCCCTTAGAGGGGCGGCTTTTTGCGTGCGCTCACAGTGAGACTAAGTACCACCACGATCATTGTGCTACCCGGACTCAGATTCCCTTATTCGGCCCAAATGTCTCTTTTTAGAGCTGAAACGGACTCAGTGGAGCTTATCTTGTCTATCCAGCTCCTAATCAAGCGAAATGCAGCCACATAGCGGCATCTGAGTCCGCGCATTTCATATATCCGCCGGATTAGGCTGAACTCGTAACAATCGATGATTGCGGCAACTAACTAGAGATCCAAATGAATATGGAGGACTAAAGCCAATGGATTATGCGAAGCTCAGCAAAGAGGTTTCCTACGCCCTGCGTCACGCGCCGTGGGAATATGAACTGGAATTGGATGAACAGGGGTGGGTGGATATTGAACAGCTGCTTCACTCGCTGCATCAGGACAAGAAGTGGGAAGCAGTCGGTGCAGAGGATCTGGACAAAATGATCGCAGCATCGGATAAGCAGCGGCATGAGCTTGCGGAGGGTAGAATAAGGGCGCTGTATGGTCACTCGGTCCCGCGAAAAATAATCAAGCAGGCTGAAACGCCGCCCCCTATTCTGTACCATGGAACAGCCAGGCAATGGGTAGAGACGATTCTGCACGAAGGACTGAAACCAATGAAGAGGCAGTATGTTCATTTCTCGGTGGATACGGATACAGCCAAGCTGGTGGGAGGTCGCAAGGATTCAAGTCCTGTAATCTTAACCATAGATGCCGGGCGGGCCGCACAGGAAGGAATTAAGTTCTACCACGGAAATCATAATATCTGGCTGGCGGACCATATTCCACCTCAATTTATTGCTGGTTTGTAGCCTGCTCTAAGCAACCAACCCACTACAACAAAAGCGCCCCAGCCAGCCGGTTCACGGCTCGCGGGACGCTTTTATTAATACCATGTGATCACAGATCTCTGCTTAAGGCGCTACAATCGCACCTGTTGAAATCATATAATTACCGGGTGTCAAATAGTTGCCGGCATCTTCGCCGGATAAGGTGTAGACAACAGTGATGAGTTTGCCGCTGCCGACAGCAGCATCGCTGTATGTTGCTGTTGCACTGACTGTGACATCATCGCCAGGAATGACTCCGATCAGGGTGCCGGGGGTGAACTGGACCGATGTATTTCCATCATAGATCTTGGATTCTGTAATCACTGGTGTTGTAATGTTGAGCTGTAAAGCAGTGATAATACCTGTATTAATGGTGTAGCTAACTGGTGGAATATAGTTACCCGCATCTGCTCCTGTTAAGGTGTAGGAGATGGTGATGATTTTGTTCACTCCCACGTTAGGAGTGTCATAGGTACCGGCGGCATGCACGGTCACATCATCCCCTTCAATAATATCGGTTACAGCACCGACAATCACTGCCGCTGTTGTAGTTCCGTCATAGACTCTGGAGCGTGTGATCTGATCCCGGTCAATCTCGCCATTGGTAACGATGTAGCTCACAGGTGCAATATAATTGCCTGCATCTGCTCCGCTAAGCGTATAGACTACAGTTATGGTCTTGCCCGTCCCAATGGCAGATGTATCATAGTTGGCAACGGCGCTCACAGTGACATCTTCCCCGGGAACTACCCCTAGAAGCTGTCCGGGAGTCACCGCTGCTGCTGTTGTTCCGTCCTTGAACTTCGCCAAGGTCAAATTCGTAGCTTCGATGGTTAACGGATGGAGTGCGATGCTGCCCGTATTCACGATATAGGGAGCGGGTGCAAGATAGCTGGCTGCTTGCGCTCCGCTTAATGTGTAGGTAACGGTTATAGTCTTGTTCACCCCAAGCGCTGCGCTGTTGTAGGCAGCAGAGGCCTGCACATTAACATCGTCACCGCTCAGCACACCGGTCAGCGAATTTGCGGTTACTGCTGCTGAGGCAGTGCCGTCATAGGTTTTGGACTCCGTCAAGGAGGCGGGAAGCCCTATGGTCAACTCAATCACTCTAACCTCAATCGTGCTGGAAGGGGCCGAGATATTGCCGGAGCCATCTACAGCATACACAACATAATGACCGGCAGGCAGACCTTGCGTATTCAGCGGGGAATAGACGGAGGCGGTTACCGCCAGCTTTTTACCCAGAGCAGCATGAACAGAATCATCCAGACCGGTTGCAGTTCCGGCCACTGTGGAGGGGACCAGATACAAGTAACCCGCTTCGTTGCTTGTTCCGTATACATTATCTCCTACAGTAACCGCTCCAAGGGTCACACTGGTAAGTAAAGGGGCTGACGTATCGCCTGGATTAGGAGTAGGTGCTGGTGTAGGAATTGGCGTAGGAGCTGGTGTAGGAGCTGGTGTAGGAATTGGTGTAGGAACTGGTGTAGGAACTGGTGTAGGAACTGGTGTAGGTATTACTGTAGGTGTTGGTGTCGCTACTGGTGTAGCTGTAGGCGCAGCCGTTGGATCGGAAGGGACATAGGTGCTCCGAACCGGCGTAGGTGTAGCAGTTGGTGTGGCTGTTGGACTAGCTGCCGGTGAGGTGGTTGCTGAAGGTGTGTCTCCACCATTTCCAGGAGTACTGGCTGGAGCCTCCTCAATAACTTTGGTGCGTGTTAAGGACACTACGGCTTCCGCACGGGTAATATCCCTGCCGGGTCTGAAGCTGTTATCTTCCGAGTAACCCTTCATGACTCCTGACGCAGCCACGGCATTGACAGAATCCAGTGCCCAGGCGGCAATATCCTTGGAATCGCTGAAAAGAGCACCGGTCTTAGCGGCATCCAGCTTCAACAACCGGTTGATGATCACTGCGGCTTCCTGTCTGCTGATCGTCTTGCCGGTACCGATGGTACCATCTGAATATCCGCTGATATATCCGGCCTTTACTGCTTTGGCAACCTCGGTGTAGGCCCAGTTGCTTGCAGAGAGATCCTTATAGGCCACAGGTGCCGTCTCGGTGAATCCGAAGGCGCGGTTGATGAGCGCCATGAATTCTGATCTTTTCAGACTATTGTCCGGTTTGAAGCTGCCGTCGGCATATCCCTGAATGAAGCCTTTTTCAACCCAATCTGTAACCTCGCCTTGTGCCCAGTGGCCTGTGATGCCTGTTAAAGAAGGTGCCGAAGCACCTAGAGCTGTCTCCAGGGGAGTAAATAGTGTGGTTGCTATCATTAGTGTGGAAAGAAGAAGCATGCCGGGTCTATGGTTCAATGTGACGCCTCCTGAAAGTGTATTATCTTCGCTAACATAGGCCAGGGGGTATTGCTAGACATCCTCCGGTGCAACAGTTTTGGCCTTCATGATGGGTTAAATGAAATAATAGTAACATATATTATTAAAAATTAATTAAAATAAATATAATCTTTGGAAATTTAATTTTTCAAAATTTAAACCTAACATTGGTCAATTAATTCAGGCTATGAAATAGGTGGATTTGTTCCTTTCTGGAGCCTTATTTGTAACCTTTCTCCCCCTTAATGGCACTTAGTAGTGTAACGTGATCAAGACTTACAGAAATGAGGTTCGGTAGACAGATGCAACAGTGGATTGAACGAGTGCAGCAGGGCGATGCCGAAGCCTTCCGGGAGCTTAGCGGGCATGTGCGGGGGATGGCTTACGTAGTAGCCTACGATATGCTCAGCGATGTACAGCTCGCGGAAGACGCGGTGCAGGAAGCCTTGCTGGAGGCGTATATGAATCTTGGCAGCCTTCAGGAGCCGGCCGCGTTCCCGGGATGGTTCAAAACGATCGTGGTCAGGCAATGCCACCGGCTGCTGCGGCGTAAGACAGAGACAACCCTGCCTCTGGAGGCAGCGGAGCAAGTGCCCGGGTCATCCCCCGGTGCAGCGGAGATTGTTGAATACCGGGAATGGACACAGGTGCTGCACAATTCAGTGTTGGAATTGTCCGCCAAGCTGCGGGTACCGCTGCAATTGTTCTACTTCTACGGGTACTCGCTTCAGGAGATTTCCGTGTATCTGGGTCTTCCCGTCGCTACGCTGAAGAAAAGGCTGTATGACGGCAGACGCAAGCTGAAGGGCGCTTTACCTGTTGCCGATCTGGCTGCTGCATTCCATCTGTTACATGAAGGGGGAGCACGTATGCTGCATATTGTGAATGGTGACACGGTGGGAGATAAGCTGAAACGGGGAATTGTCCAGGGAGAGGTGCTGGTGTGGAGAGAGATCTATTCGGCAGGTCCGATCTTCACCGATCCGGCGGCAGAGCAGAATCGGCTGCTGCGGGCTGAGGTACTACAGGGCACGATGGGTATTCCGGCGGCTGAATATCTGGCGGGCTGTGCGGAGCAGGAGCGCAGAATTAGCGGATTCCGCCAGTATGATGAGGTGGTGCTGTGGTTTGAGCATGATCTCTTCGACCAGAGTATGTTGGCCTACCTATTACACTGGTTCAATGGGCAAAATCTGGGCAATACGAAGCTGAGCCTGCTCTGCATCGGAGAATTCCCCGGGATCGAGCGGTTCCATGGTCTGGGACAGCTGACGGAAGCCCAGCTTAGCACCCTGCCGGGAACCTGGCGGAAAATTGGCCGCAAGGAGCTGCAACTGGGGAGCCTGCTGTGGGAGGCATACGCGGCTGCCGATCCAAGCGAGCTGGCTGATCTGCTTGCAGCGAAGCGGGAGGAGCTGGCGGGGGGCACGCTTGTTTTTGCCTATGATGCCTTCATGGCCCATCTCTCCCGCCTGCCTTCCGTAGAGAATGGACTCGGCATTGTCGAACAGACCACTCTCCAAGCTGTAGCTAGCGGTATGGATACGCCGCTTAAGCTGTTCCGTCAGGTTACGGATCAGCTCCACCGGCTTGGCATGGGCGATACGGAATACTGGAAGATCCTGCGCACACTTACAGCCGGAAAACAGCCGCTGCTTGAAATCGAGGGTGCGTCAGAGCTAACAGATTACAGGGAAGTACCGGAATTCCTGCACCGCAGCGTTACGCTGACTGGATGGGGGGAGCAACTGTTGGCCGGAGCAGCCGACCGCTTACAGCTGCAAAGTATCGATGAATGGTTCGGCGGCCTGCATCTGAAGGGTCATGACGTCTCTTGGCGCTGGGACCGCGCTGCGGGACAGCCTGTAAGCACCCGTCATCCGCACGGACGGAATAGAATGTAATCAGGAGGTTTCCCTGCTAAGCTGAACGCTTGGCGGGTGAACCTCTTTTTGTTTTTTTAGAAAATTATTAATTCAGTTTGTTGTGGAGCAGGAGTGTTAAAACCAATGTATGTCAAAAACCGAATACAATCGGTCAGTGTGAGGCGCGTGGGCCAAATGTTCACCGCAGCGCCGACCATGCTGCAAGTTCAGCTCTGGAGTGCGCCTGATGCTCTATATAGTATAATAGTTTCAACTGAAAAAGGAGGAGAGCGGCATCAGAACATTAGTAATCAGTGACATCCACGGCTGTATAGAGGAATTCAACCTGCTGCTCCGCCGGGCGGAGTATAACCCCTCCAGGGATCAATTGATCCTGCTGGGCGATTATGTGGACAGAGGACCTGACAGTAGGGCGGTCGTGGAACAGGTGAAGCGGCTTGCCGAGGCAGAGGGGGTTATTGTGCTGCGGGGCAACCATGATCAGATGGCCTGCGATGCGTTGGCGGGAGAGGATGATAAGCGGGATACCCACTGGATTACGAATGGGGGATTCCACACCCTGCTAAGCTATTGCGGAGGCCGGGATTCGGTCCTGCTGCACCCGGATTCAGGCTGGAGGGACTATACAGAGATGAAGCGGTTCATGCGTACGGAGTATAAGGAGCACCTGGATTTCTTGGGTTCGCTGCCCTATTACTATGAGACGCAGACCCATCTGTTCGTTCATGCGGGCATTGATCCTTCCCTTGCCGACTGGCGGACCCAGCGGGAGTATGATTTTATCTGGATTCGGGAGCCTTTCTACAATCATCCTGTTACTTCTACGGAGAAGACGGTCGTATTCGGTCATACCTCTACGGTAGATCTGCAGGACGGGGCAGGAGTCTGGTTCAGTCCGCTGGGTGACAAAATAGGCATCGACGGCGGCTGTGTGTACGGGGAGCAATTGAATTGTCTGGAGATTAGTGAAGAAGGATATAAGACCTATGCGGTCAGGCTTGGCGAGCGCGAGTAATAAGGGCTGCGAAGCAGACGGGGTGAAAACAAACTCGTAAATGGTTATAATTGGAATATCAAATCCGAATGTTTAGGAGGAAGAAATGTCCAATTCACTTTTAACGAAGAACGCGTTAGCCCGGTCCCTGAAGAAGCTTATGCTCACAAGGCCGCTGAATAAAATAACGATCCAGCAGCTCACAGCGGATTGCGGGGTGACCCGCCATACGTTCTATAATCATTTTCAGGATATCTATGAGCTGCTCGGCTGGATCTACAAGTCAGAAGTAATTGAAGGACTGGATCAATACTGCTGCTGGGCGGGCTGGAAGCAAGGGTTCTTAAGCGTCCTGCGCTATACCGTAAATAACAAAACCATCTGTCTGAATACCTTCCATTCGCTGGGACGCGAGCATCTGGAGCAATTCCTGTACGGAGTGATTTACCGCGTCATGATCAGCGTAGTGGAGGAGCTGGACAGGCAGGCGTGGCCTGGACAGGAGCAGATCCCAGAACCTGTAAGAGTACAGGCCAGACTCGATATAGCCGATTTCTACACGCTGGCCATCCTTGAACAGGTGATCCACTGGCTCAGAGCAGGAGCGAATACAGATCCGGCCGGAGTGGTGGACAAGGTATCGCGGATTATGGACGGATGCATTGCCCGGGGGCTTGAGCATTATCAGTCTGCGGTGCACCCGGCGAAGTAATGACACAATGTCCGGCGGATGTGTAATCCCTAGACAGTAGCGTCCGGCTGTCCATAGAATCCCTGATTCACGGCGGGTATAGTGAAGGCAGTTAGCAGGCACTTATCCCCTGATCAAGGAAGGAAGAGGACACATGGGTACATATCAAAGAATTCATCCGCAGGTACAGGAAGGCATCGCTTCACGCAAGGCTTATCTCGTCGGAGGAGGAATCGGCTCCCTGTCGGCGGCGGCATTCCTGATCCGTGACGGGCAGATGCCCGGCCGGAATATTCATATTCTGGAGCAATCATCTATATACGGCGGTTCCATGGACGGGGCGGGCAATGCCAAGGACGGCTACAGCGCCCGGGGCGGACGCGAGATTGAAGAGCACTTCGAATGCTTCATGGAGCTGTTCGGCTTCATCCCTTCCTTGAGCAATCCGGACCGGACGGTGCTGGATGCATTCCGGGAGCTGAACCTGGCAGAACCGATTGAATCGCATTGCCGTCTGGTTGAAAAGCAAGGCACCCCCGCCGACTTCTCCTCGCTTGGACTTTCAACCGCACATGCGCTGCAGTTAGGCAAGCTGACGCTGGCTACCGAAGAGAGACTGGGCGCGGTGACGATTGAGCAGTTTTTTGATCCGAGCTTCCTGGAGACGAATTTCTGGTATTTCTGGCGCTCCATGTTCGCCTTCGAGAACTGGCATAGTGTGGTTGAGGTCAAGCGTTATATGGAACGGTTCATGCACCTGATCTCCGGGATGAACCAGCTGAAGGGGATTCTGCACACCGAATACAACCAGTTCGACTCGCTGATCCTGCCGCTGATGAAGTGGCTGGAGCGTGAGGGCGTTCAGTTTGACAAAGGGCACCAGGTCACGGATCTGGAGCTTGATATCAAGGGGGATGAGAAGGTTGTAACCGCGATTCAGGTGCTGGTGAACGGTTCGCCGAAGACGATTCCGGTGACACGCGGGGATCTGGTCATGGTCACGAACGGCTCAATGACAGAGAATTCTACCGTTGGCGATCTGGACCATCCGGCGGTGCTGAACCGCTCCGTTACAGAACGCGGCTGCTGGAGCCTCTGGGGCAAGCTTGCTGCTAAGTCCCCGGATTTCGGCCGTCCCGAGGTGTTCTGCGGGGATATCGACAAGTCCAAATGGCTGTCATTCACGATGACTTTTACCGATGATGAGATTGTATTCCCTTATCTGCTGGAACTGACGGGAGATGCTCCCGGCATAGGTGGGGTGGTGACGATCAAAGACTCCAGCTGGATGATGTCCTGGACCGCACCCAAGCAGCCGCATTTCATCAACCAGCCGGACAATGTGAAGGTGCTGTGGGCGTATGGCCTGTTCCCGGATGCCGAGGGCGACTATATTAAGAAAAAAATGAGCGACTGCACCGGACGTGAGCTGCTGGAGGAACTGTGCTACCATATGGGGCTTGCGGACCGCATTCCCGAGATTCTGGAGCATACCACGAATGTCATCCCTTGTATGATGCCTTATATCACTGCCCAGTTCATGCCGCGTGTTCTTGGCGACCGTCCGCAGGTCGTGCCGCAGGGCAGTGTGAATCTGGCCTTCCTCGGCCAGTTTGCCGAAGTCCCGGATGACTGTGTGTTCACGGTGGAGTATTCGGTCCGCTCCGCGATGATGGCTGTATATGAGCTTTTGAAGCTGGAAAAAGAAGTGATTCCCGTCCATCCGAGTAAATATGATGTTCGTGTGCTGCTGACCGCGCTCCGCACCTGTCTGGGCAACAAGCCGCTGCCGCTCGATAAGACGCTCGGTGAGCTGCTGGCGGGAACGGTACTCTCGAAATTGATCTAGCTTCCAGGATTCGACAGGATTCGTACGCAGATTATGATACATTTAGATTAAAACTTTCTGCGGAGGAACCCTGATGAAGAGAATTTTGAGCCGGATCGCACTTGTACTGCTGCTTATGACCTTTGCAGCCATTGTATTGTGCTTCTATTTCAACCAGTTTACCTATGCCTATGGTCTGATTGTAGTGCTGTTGTTGATCTTTGGTGCCATGGGCCAGCTCTATAAGCTGAAGAATGATGAATATATGTACTCCAAGCTGAACAAGAGAGACGTATACGAGGATTACACGAGGTAGCTGATTCCGCTGTACAGGCATGCGAGGGGACCGGCAGACATAGGATGGTAATAAGCAAGCGCTTAACCATTCAGTCACTGCAGGAGGAGAATCGAGTGAACGAGAGACTGGCGGCTGTTATTCTGCGGATTGATGGAATTGCTACGGATATTCTTGTACCGCTGCGCCGTAAGACCATTAATGAAGCGGCTCTGCTTCAGCTCTATGAGGCGCTGGATGAGACGTATGCTCTGATGGAGCATGAGCGGCAGATTGACCGGGAACTCGCTGCCATCCTCTTCCAGCTCTATTCACAGCTGGTAACCCAATCTAATTACGTATATGACAAAAGCCTCTTCGTGCCGCATATCGGCAAGCTGCAAGGGTACATCCGCAAAATATTTGGCGGTACGCTTCAGAATGTATAGAAATCAAATAACAGCCAATCTGACAGCCTATGCTCCAGCTACATCTCTAACAGGATGGAACCGGGAGGATAGGCTGTTTTTGTTTATTTTTTTTGTCCATTGCCAAACCTTGACCTGTTCCTTTACAATATTATAATGATAATGAGAATCAATTTCAAAGAAACAGGTGACATTCATGAATCATCAGGAAGTGTCCGGGAGCGGGCTGGATCAGAAGGCAGAGCGGCTGAAGCTGCGGTCCCGTCCCTGGGCGGCAACACTAATTCTTATTGGCGGCTTGATTGCGTTGGCGCTTGGTATTGCTATATCCGTATCGTTCGGGGCCGCAGATATTAAGCTGTCGGTCGTATGGACCGCAGTCTTTCATTTCAATCCCGATATTACCGACCATCAGATCATCCGCGAGCTTAGGCTGCCGCGTGTGCTGGGCGGTGTAATGGTGGGAGCCGGCCTCGCTGTGGCAGGAGCTATTATGCAAGGGATGACCCGCAATCCGCTGGCGGATTCCGGATTGATGGGCATTAACTCTGGAGCGGGCTTTGCGCTGGCGGTCTGCTTTGCATTTTTTCCGGGATTGCCGTTCATGTATCTCATTCTTTATTCCTTCGTTGGCGCCGGAGCGGGAGCGGGAATTGTCTATGGAGTAGGCTCACTGGCGAAGGGAGGGCTAACCCCGGCCAGGCTCGTATTGGCAGGTGCTGCCCTCAGTGCGCTGCTCTCGGCGCTAAGTGAAGGGATCGCTCTGTATTTCCGGATCGGACAAGATCTCGCTTTCTGGTACGCCGGCGGTCTGGCCGGAACGAAGTGGTTCCAGCTGCAGATCATGTCTCCATGGGTCATAGCGGCTATCCTCGGAGCCATTGTGCTGTCCCGTTCGATTACAATGCTCAGCCTGGGTGAGGATATTGCCAAGGGGCTTGGGCAGCGTACAGGGCTGGTGAAATTGGCAGGAACGCTGATTGTCCTGATTCTGGCCGGAGCCTCTGTAGCTGTAGTAGGAGCTGTAGGGTTCGTCGGCCTGATCATCCCCCATCTGACCCGCTATCTGGTCGGTGTGGATTACCGCTGGATTATTCCCTGCTCTGCGGTGCTGGGTGCGCTGCTGGTGGTCGGGGGCGATCTCACCGCCCGGATGATCAATCCGCCGCATGAAACGCCGGTGGGTGCGATTATAGCGCTGATTGGGGTACCGTTCTTCCTGTATCTGGCCCGAAAAGAAAGAAGGGAGCTGTAAAGATGCAGAGCCATAAGATAATTTCTTCAGAAGATGCAAGGCGTAAGCATGGCCTCAGGGTGATCGGCGTGCTGGCTGTTCTGATTGTGATCATGTTCATTATAAGTGTGAATACAGGATACATAAGACTTACTCCGCTTGAACTGCTGGATACGCTGGTCGGCAAGGGAACGGAGAAGCAGGAGCTGATTCTGTTCCAGTTCCGCCTGCCGCGGATTGTCATTTCTCTGTTAATTGGTACCGCACTTGCCGTATCCGGCGCAGTGATGCAGGGGGTCTTCCGCAATGATCTGGCCGATCCGGGCATTCTCGGCATTAATGCCGGGGCCGGACTGATGGTCATGCTGCTGATTTCCTTCTACCCGACGACCTCGGCGGCACCGGTCTATCTGCTGCCCGTGGTGGCCTTTGCCGGGGCGGCCTGTACTGCCGCTCTGATCTACAGTCTTGCCTACAAGCGGCATCAGGGCATCTCGCCGATCCGGCTGCTGCTTACCGGGGTAGCTGTGGCGGCGGGCATGAGTGCGGCGATGATTGTGCTGACGCTTCGCCTTGACCCGGACAAGTATCAGTTCGTTGCCACCTGGCTGGCGGGCAGCATCTGGGGCACAAGCTGGAAGTTTGTCTTGTCCCTGCTGCCCTGGATTGTGATTCTGCTGCCTTATGTCATCTACAAGGCAAGGGTGATGAATGTACTTAATCTGGGCGAGCAGACAGCGACAGGACTCGGTGCTAATGTGACCAGAGAGCAGTTCCGACTGCTGGCAGCAGCGGTCGGACTTGCGGCCTCCAGCGTAGCGGTCAGCGGCGGCATCGGCTTCGTCGGGCTGGTCGGTCCGCATCTGGCACGGCGGCTGGTCGGACCGAAGCATCAGCTGATGCTGCCCGCCTCAGCGCTGATCGGCGCGCTGCTTGTTATTGCGGCGGATACGATCGGGCGGCGAATACTGCAGCCGTCCGAGATTCCTACCGGCATTGTGGTAGCTGTCATCGGCGCTCCATACTTTCTGTATCTTCTGGCCCGTACCAAATCTTAAATACAACCAGACTTTGGAGGGATATCAATGAATGAATCAATGGAATTATACGATGTGACGATTATTGGCGGCGGCCCCGCAGGCATGTATACAGCGTTCTATAGCGGAATGAGGGATTTGAAGACCAAGCTGATTGAAGCGAAGGATGAGCTGGGCGGCAGAATGCTGATCTATCCCGAGAAGATGATCTGGGATGTCGGAGGAGTAACACCTATTCTCTGCCGCCAGTTAATTGACCAGCTGGCAGAGCAGGCACGCACCTTCGATCCTACCATTGTATTTGGACAGCAGATTGTTCACCAGGCCTACCAGGAGGACGGAACGTATATCCTGACCTCAGCCACAGGCGAGCAGCACTGGACCCGTACCGTTATTCTCACCATCGGATACGGTATTCTGCAGATGGCGAAGCTGGAGATTGAAGGCGCGGACCGCTATGAGGTGACGAACCTGCACTACACGGTACAGGAGCTGGAGCCCTTCCGCGGCAAACGGGTGCTGATCTCGGGCGGCGGCGATTCCGCAGTGGACTGGGCGAATGAGCTGGAAGGGATTGCCGCCAGTGTAACCGTGGTACACCGCCGGGAGCAGTTCGGCGGGCATGAGAAGAATATTGCCCGGATGAAGGCCTCCTCGGTGGATGTGCGTGTGCCTTGTGCGGTAAGCCAGCTGCACAGCAGTGACGGAGAGCAGATCGATCAGGTGACCGTCTGCCATATTCAGACCGGGGAGCATGAGCAGCTTGCGGTCGATGCCGTCATTGTCAACCACGGGCTGAGAAGCGACTTCGGTCCGCTGAAGGACTGGGGGCTGGATATGGGAGAGTGGTGTGCGAACGTCAGCGGGAAGCTGGAGACGAATCTCCCGGGTATCTTCGCTGCCGGAGATTTCGTGGATCATGAGAGCAAGGTAAGGCTCATTGCCGGAACGTTCACCGATGCGGTGCTTGCCCTGAACAGCGCGAAGCTGTACATGGACCCTACCGCTGAGAAGGTAGCCTACGTCTCCTCCCATAATGACCGGTTCAAGGAGAAGAACAAAGCACTTGGCGTAGCAGATAACCACTAGCATTCCTCCATTAGAGATAACAGCCGGTGTATCGGCGTTATATCATAAGCTATATTTGCACAAGCTGTCCCTAATACGGATTATTCCGTACCGGGGACAGCTTGTTCTGCTTTTACATATTCCATATGCTGTATAAAAAAAGGATAGCGGGCGAATAGTAAGAGCCAGGAGGTGCGGATATGGAGAATATAAATTCGCCGGTCTCCCCTAAGCTGGAAGACAACATCAGTACCATTCAAGCAAGGCTCGGGAACAGCCCCGATTTGGTTATACGCACCTATGAATTAATTAATAGAACAGCCCATGTGGCTGCAGTATATATCGCTGGCATAACAGACAGAGTGATGGTCGATGATTATATCTCGCATGTCATGTCCTTTCAAGCTCTGAATGATCGTGCGCGGCTTGCGGTAACTCCAGAAGAAGTCTACAGCTATATTAAAGAGAATGCCCTTAGTATCGGCAAGGAGAAGCTGGTTACAGATATTAACGGGCTGCTGGAGGCGCTGCTCTCGGGTGATACAGTTATTCTGGTGAACGGAGTGGGGGGAGGCATTAGTGGAAGTACCTGCGGCGGGGAATCCCGCGCGGTTACGGAGGCAGGCACCCAGGTCGCTATCCGCGGCTCCAAAGAAAGCTTCACGGAGACCATCAGCACGAATATTGCCCTGGTCCGCAAAATCATCAAGAACCCGGACCTCTGGACTGAAACGATGAAGCTGGGTGATGTCACCCACACTGATATCACGATTATGTATATCCGCGGCATTGCTGATGAAGAGACGATTCAAGCGTTCAAGGACAAGCTTCAGGAGATTAAGGTCGATATGATTCTGGAGTCGGGATATATCGAACAGATCATAGAGGACAATAAATATTCCCCGTTCCCCACCATATTCAATACGGAGCGCCCGGATAGTGTGGCAGCCAATCTGCTGGATGGACGGATAGCTATCTTCGTGGACGGTACCCCGTTTGTCCTGATTGCCCCTACCACCTTCTTCATGTTCTTTCATACGGTGGAGGATTACTACCAGCGGTATGATATCTCCTCGCTGATCCGGATGCTCCGGTTTGTGTGTCTGGTCATTTCGATGTATGGTCCGGCGATCTTCGTCGCTGCGCTGAACTTCCATCAGGAGATGATTCCAACCCCGCTGCTGATCAATCTGGCATCACAGCGGGAGGGGGTGCCGTTCCCTGCCTTTGTTGAAGCGGTTCTCATGGAGGTAACCTTCGAGATTATCCGGGAAGCAGGGATCCGTATGCCTTCGCCGATCGGCCAGACTGTGTCCATCATCGGCGGTCTCGTGCTCGGGACAGCAGCGGTTCAAGCAGGGATCGTCTCGCCGGCGATGGTAATTGTGGTCTCGCTCACAGGAATTTCCAGCTTTGCTACACCTGCCTTCAACATGGCGCTCTCCATCCGCATGCTGCGGTTTTTTATCATGGCAATCGCCGCATTTATGGGGCTGTATGGCATTGCCATATTCACTATTATGCTGATTGCCCATCTGTGCAGTCTGCGCTCGCTCGGGGTTCCTTACATGACTCCTATCGGTCCCTTCGTTCCGGGGAATCTGAAGGATACCTTCATCCGCTCCCCACAGAGCTTCACGAGGCTCAGAAAGCGGCTGGTCAACAATAGCAGCCGTTCTTCAGCCTCTCCCGCAGGGAAAGAGGCCGCCGGGAGGGAATCTGATGAAGGGTAAGGGGCTGCTGCGCCTGATCGCCGTAGCGGTGCTGATCCTGCCGCTTGGCGGCTGCTGGAACAGCCGGGAATTGAATGAGCTGGCCATCGTAAGCGGCATAGGGATGGATCTTGTCCCGGAGACAGATGAATACCGGGTCACCTTTCAATTGGTCAATCCGTCTTCAACATCTACAAGTAACTCTCCCGGAAGCGGCAAGCCTGCTGTAGTGGTGGTGTCGGCCACCGACAAAACGATGTTCGGCGCATTGCGGCGGGCGTCGAAGCATGTGACCCGCCAGCTTTTTTTTGCCCACACCCAGCTTATTGTGCTTGGAGAGTCCCTGGCGCGGGATGGGATTAACGATATCTTCGACATCTTCGAGCGGTCCCATGAGCTGCGGCTCAATTCAGAAATACTGGTCGCCCGCGGCAGCGATGCCGCATCCGTCCTGAAGCTGCTGACCCCTGTAGAGAGTCTCCCGGCTCTGGGGCTGGTCAAAAAAGCGCAGAATACCTCCAGAGTCTGGGGGGAGAACCGGCCGATCAGCGTATTCGATGTCATTCACGGCATTACAGGAGAAGGCGATCTGACGATCAATGCGGTGAAGATCAAGGGGGACGCTGAGGAAGGGAAGAAGAAAAGTAATCTGGAAGGGTCTGAGACCCTGACCGAGACGGTGATGAACGGGCTAGGGGTGTTTAGGCAGGGGAAGCTGCTTTATTGGATGAAGGACTCAGAGGCACGGGGAACCGAGTGGCTGCTTAACCAGATAGAAGAAACAGTGATCAATATTGATGCGGATGATAAAAAAGAGTCCGTAGCCGTCAATATCATCTATTCCAGAACGGAAGTAAAGATCACGATGGAGGGGGGACTTCCGGTCTTTCATGTGACAATTGCGGAGGAGGGGAGCGTCAATGAAACGGACAGCTACGTGGATCTTAGCAAGCGGGAAGAAATCATGAAGCTTGAACGGGGGCTGGAGAAGAAGACGAGGATCGACGTCACGCAGGCTTTTCAGAAGGGGCAGCAGCTTGAGAGTGATATTTTCAATTTCGGCAATGAGCTGAAAAGGACGAATCCGCAGGAATGGGCGGCACTGGACGGGGACTGGGGCTCAATCTTTGCTAAAGGAAGGCTGGACCTTAAGATCATGGCTTACATCCGCAGTACCGGCATGAGTCTGAAACCCTATATTCCCGAAGGTAAATAATTGGCTTAACCGCAGAAACTAGGTGATTTATGTTATGAAAAAAGAATTGATCGGCCCCAATCAGCTGCTTGCATTGATCATTTTGTTTGAGCTGGGGACTGCCGTGCTTGTCCCCATCGGCTTAGAGAGCGGCCATTCTGTCTGGCTCGCTATTCTGTTTGCCCTTCCCGGAGGCATCCTGCTGTATCTGGTGTTCGCACATCTCTATCTTCAGTTCCCGAACCAGATTATAAGCGGTTATATACGCACCATTCTAGGGCCATGGCTGGGCTGGCCGGTAAGTCTGCTGTTCCTGCCGGTGATTCTCTATAACGGATCGAGAAACCTGCGGGAGGCGGGGGATCTGCTGATCTCGGCGTCCTATGACAAAACCCCGATTCTGATTATTAATTCCATCATGATTATTGCTGTGATGTATATTCTGAGAAAAGGGATAGAAGTGTTCGCCAGGACCGCCGAAATTGTCCTGTGGATCGTGATCATAATGGGGTGCATCTGTATTGCCGCTGTAATCTCAGCCGGGCTGGTGGAGTACAGAAATCTGTTTCCGCTTCATATGGGCGATTATAAGCAAGCCTTGAAATCAGCCTATCCCAGCATCCTGATCTTTCCGTTCGGCGAGCTAATGTGCTTCACCACCATTCTGCCCCACTTCAACAAATCCCGGAAAATCAAGAAAACAGGTATCGCAGCGATTATTGTCAGCGCCTGCCTGCTGAGCTTCACCCATGCCATTGAGATGGCAGTGCTGGGAGAGAACCTCTACAGCCGGACCGCCTTTCCCATGTTTACGACCATTACCCTTGTGAATTTGGCCAATTTCATCCAGCGGCTGGATGCCCTTGTCGTCCTTACACTGATTATCGGGGCATTCTTCAAGCTGACCGTCTACTGTTATGCTGCTGTCGCGATAGCAAATGATCTGTTCAAGGTGAACGATACAAGCAGGCTGGTTATTCCGGCAGGCGTGATTATGCTGTTCAGCTCTTTTGTCAGCGCACAGAATTATCCCGAGCATATGAATGACGGGAAGACCTTTCTGATGACGATTCTGCCGGTATTCTGTGCGGTGATTCCCATCCTGCTGCTGCTGGTTCATCGTGTCCGGCGGAGGTTCGGCTTGTACCGTTAGAGGAATTATGAGGGTTTCCGGCGGGATTGACGCTTCTTAGAAGCATGAACGGCTACCTGGATGAAGGGGAGGAGCAGGAAGATCGTGATACATATCCCTTCCTGCAGTGTAGTTGTGGCAAAAATCGTCCCGAGTGAATGAATGGATGCAGGCAGGCTGATACCGGACATCACATCAATGATGACTATTAACGTAAGTGTAAGAACAGCGAACAGGACATAGATGCTGATAATCTTCATGGCGGGTCTCCTTATGCACCGCAAAATGATTTGCCGGTTCCGGCGAGGCGGGCTACAGATATTATCTCCGAGTAATGGATAGGGTAAACGCCAAAAGCTGCCGGAAGCCATTCAAGGCTCCAGGCAGCTTGATCATTACTCTATTATTGTGGTGTCGAGGTCAGCCAATCGGCCAGCTCCTCCGTCTGGGCCAGAACGGCAATCGGATCATAATACCAGGAGCGCTCTTCTTTCCATACATAGATCTTCCCGTTCTTGACCGCCGGCAGACTGCCCCAGATCGGGTCTGCCTGGAAGTCTTGAGCAGTCCAGGTATTGTCGGTGATGACCAGATAATCACCCGCATACTTGCTCAGAGTCTCGGCGGATAATTCAGCCCACTGCTTCTCCATAATTTCAGCAGCCACTCCAGCCGGCGGCTTGCGCCCCAGCGCCTGATAGATGGGCTGGCCTCCGCGTCCGAAGTTGTCCCCATAGACCCAGGTGGATTTGTCTGCATGCTCGAGAATGCTGAAGGTGGCCCCGGCAGGAACGGCTGCATCTACACGGGCCTTGGCGTCAGCAATCCGCTTATCGTAATCAGCCAGCCATGCTGCTGCCTCCTGCTCCTTGCCCAGTAGCTTGCCGAAATAGGTCAGCTCTTCATGTGCATTCTTCAAATCACCGTACGGCACAATAACCGTTGGGGCAATCTGGCTGAGTGCGGCATAGCTGTCTGCATTGCCTGAGATAATTAAGTCGGGATTCAGCGCGAGGATATTCTCCGGTGACATTTTACCGTATGTGCCGGTATCGGCGACTCCTGTCAGGAATTCCTTGAAGTACACATTCTCCAGTGTAAGCCCCGGAGCACCGACCGGAATCGTATCCAGTGCAATCAAGCTGCCCAGATATTCCTCGGCCACAATCCGCTGCGGTGCTGCCGGCACCTCAATATCTCCATTCACAGTTGTCACAGTATGGAAAGCCGGAGCTGTGGTGGCAGCAGCCTTCTCCGGCTGAGGAGTGGAGTCGGGTGCTCCAGTAGCATTAGCTGAAGCAGCACCACTGCTGGTAGTAGAGGTGTTGTTTCCACAAGCCGAGGCCATAAGAGTCAATGCCAGAAGCAGAGTTACTACGATCCAATGCTTCAGGTGGATGTTGCGTGAACGTAAATACGGGATCTTCAAGAGGTTGCCTCCTTAATGTAGAACGATTATCATTCTCAATAACACTTTACAGAGTTTGCCCGGATTAGACTATGGCTGAATGTGATGTCCGGCTATGTAAATTTATGATGTCAGCGCCTGCACCAGGACCTTCAATTGCGCTTCGGAGGAGAGGGGGTCGAAGCCGTAGAACATGCAGGGCTGATTCAGGAAATAGATTCTTCCGCCTGGAGAATCATCGGTATGATGTTGGTGTACAGGGTGAAGTAAGCTCTGCAGCGGCTCCAGCGCTTCAGCAGCCTCCCTGCTTGAGGTAATGAAGATATGGTCAGCGGGGTAGCGGGCAATGTTTTGGAAGGCGATCTCCAGGTAGCCCTTCTCCAGCAGTCCCTCGGCAACGAGGCCAAGCGGTGGGCGGAAGCCAAGATCATGATACAGAATCTGTGCTCCGCGGCCGTAACTGCTGCTGAAGCAGTAGGCCGCCTCTGTGCCAAGCTCCAGGACTATGGCGGTCCCCCGGTCACCGATCCGCCGGTCCAGCATCTGGTTAGCCTGGTGACAATGCCAGTCATAGAGGCTTAGCCAGGCCTCTGCCTGCGGCTGGCGTCCGGTCACCTCGGCAATCAGGCGGAATTGCTCCCGCCAGTCCATTTGCATGAAGGGAATCTCAATCACCGGTGCGACGGATAGGAGCTGCTTGCTCTTGTCGGGCAAGGAGTAACTGATAATGACATCCGGCCGGGCGGACGATAGACGTTCATAAAGACCTGAGGAGCTGATTCCTTCATCCAGCAGTTTCTTCCTGGAAGGAACGGGCTGCAGGCTCTCCATCCAGGCCGAATAGACTCCCAGCCTGGGAACGACTTCGAGCGCATGGAGACTGGCCGTATGATTAAAGTTCAGCGAGACTACGGATTTGCTCTTACGGTGATAGGATGATGGCGAAATTCCTACGACCTGCTTGAATTTGCGGCTTAAATAGGTTCCTTCGCTGTACCCTACCTCAAGCGCCAGCGTACTCAGATTCGGGGCTCCTGTAAGGATACGCTGCTGGGCCTTGCGGATGCGCAACAGCGTTATGTATTGGTTGAAGGTCTGTCCGGTGAACTTGCGGAAGCTCCGGGAGAAATGCTCCGGGGTGATTCCGGCAAGCCCGGCAGCCTGTTCTCTCGTCAAATCTTCATTATAATGGGATTCTATATATTGCAGGATACGGTCAATCCACTGAGAGGGTGGCTCTGCGTACTCCGCAGAACTGTCATATAGCTCACTGAGCAGCTCCGTGAACAGAGCTTGCAAGGCAAACGGCTTGCGCTGCTCCGGCTGGTTCCAGTCGCTAAGAAGCTGCACAGCAAGCGTGCTTACGTGGGACGGACAGCTTCGGACCGGCTGACGATGGTTCAGCGGGCTGAACGTCCGGATGTTGCCGGAGATCGCCGCATATTCAATCCATACACCCTGCAGCTTATGGCTGCGGGGCAGCGTGATATCCACCGAACTGTCACTGTACAGAATATGACCGCCGGATAGACGGATGCGTTCGCCATCCAGCTCGATGACTTCGCTTCCTCTGGTGATCACCACCAGGAATGAGGTGAAGGGCTGAGTGGGATTGTCCCCGTTAAAGGAGGCTTGATCCAGTGCCATTACACGTACCGGAATATAAAAGCTGTGAGGATTAGGCAATGAACGGCCGGCATTTCGCGTCTGCATATTTTGAGTCACTCTTTTCATGGGTGATAATCATTCTCAATGATAGTATAACAGCCTTTCCTTCTATTGACGATCCCCGAAAAGGGGGTTAGAGTTTAGGGTTATAGGGCAAGCAGGTTATTGTTGTAATTGAAGGGGGCGGAACTGTCATGACAACCTGGAATCTGCAAGGAACGGTCAGCCATTTGCTGATCTGTAACGGAAGTGACTGCAAGAAGCACAAGGGCGAAGAGGTAGCGGAAGCGATTGAGGATGAGATTACGAAACAAGGGGCAGACGCGCTGATACATACAACAATAACCCGATGTAACGGAAGATGTTCGGATGCCTGTGTGGTGATCTCCTACCCCGAAGGCGTATGGTACAGGGATGTCACCCCTAAGACTGCCAAAAGCCTGGTGCGCAAGGTGTTGAAGGGAGAACAGCTCGAAGAGAATCTGCTCTATACCTATGAAGAAGGCTTCAAGGCCGCGACCCCGAAGGGTGCCAAAGGGAAGAAGAAGAAATAACATAAGAGGCTTAGTACAGCCCGTTGACGGAATAATTCCGGCTGCGGGCTGTTTATTTTTTCCAATGGGGGCATTACAATAGATAGAAAAGTCAAAGAGGGGGAAGCCCAATGTTTGTAAGCTTCGGGCCGGAGGATGATGTGCTGCACAGCAGGCTGTTCATACAGGAAGAGGTAGAATATAACCTGATTCATCAGATCGCGGGAGATCAGGAAGCGATGCGGCTAAAGACGGAGGAGAATGATCTGATCTTCGCCCATAACGGCGGGTACAACTCGTGGTTATGGTTATCGCCGGAGCTGGATGAAGAGAGGCGCTGTTCCCTTGTCCGGCAGCTGGCGGAAATGCTGGAGGACCGCGGATTACCGGGGGTTAACGGAACGCCGGAGACAGGGAAGCTGTTCGCCGATGCGTACGGCGAGCTTACAGGAAAGACCTACCAGGTACGGATGATGATGGAAGCCTATCACTGCCCGCAGGTGCAGCTGCCGCATGGTGTCAGCGGGAAGCTGCATCAGGCGGAGCCAGGCGATATTCCGCTCATCGCCGGGTATTTAGCCGGATTCGTGCAGGATTGCTTCGGTATGGAGAGTGCACCGGAGGATCATCTGGACTATGCCGGGGCGGTCACGGAGTCCGGCAAGCTCCGTCTGTGGATCGACAAGGACCAGCCGGTGTCCATGGTTAATCTGGCTCATCAGTCTGCCAGACATGCACGGATTAATGAGGTGTACACTCCGCATGAATTCCGCAAGCACGGGTATGCCAGTGCGGCCGTAGCTGCCCTGTGTGCTGAGCTGCTCAGCAGGGACATAACGCCCATGCTCTATGCCGATGCGGCGAATCCCGATTCCAATAAGGTCTATCAGTCGGTGGGCTTCAAGAGGACCGGAAGTATTGTTGATTTGCGCTTTCAGTAAGCTGTCCCGGTTCGCTGTAAAAGAAGGCCTCCCTGATTTGACTTGCAGCCACAGGGTTACTATGCTTATACATAGTGCAAATAATCACACTTAACAGGTAAGAGTTGCAGCTAGGGGGCGGCAGGATATGGATAGACGGCAGGTATGGCCGGATAAATTTAAGAAGTTTTTTCTGAACAACAAGTTTGTGGTAGGTCTGCTGATTGCGTTGCTGGTAGGCTTAACAATACTCGTATTCTCAAAGATTCCGTTTGTGTTCAAGCCGCTGTCTGTGCTTCTGCATACGGTGGCAGCGCCGCTGCTGCTCTCAGGGATCGCCTACTATCTGCTGAATCCGCTGGTGGACCGTCTGGAGAAGAGAAGCCGGGTGAAGCGTGCATATGGCATTGTCATTCTGTATCTGATTATTATCGGGATCATTACGCTGGTGCTGCTGATGGTCATCCCGATCATCCGCACCCAGCTCATGGGCCTGATTGACAATTTCCCCGTCTATAGTGATCAGATTCAGGAGGAGTTCGTCCAGCTTACCGGCAGTGAATTGTTCAATAAAATTCAGTCGAGTGTAGGTACGGACCTTAGTGATATCACCAGCAAGGTGACGACCTGGGCCACCGCCTTCCTGAATAATGCCGTCAGCGGCGTAGGCAGCTTCGTTGGAACACTGACGGAAATTGTGCTGGCTGTAGTGACTACACCGTTCATTCTCTTCTATCTCCTGCGCGACGGCAAAAGATTGCCCGACTATCTGATGAGACTCATCCCTACCGCGCTGCGGCCGCAGTCCCGGATGGTGATGCAGGAAATGAACAATCAGATCGCATCGTATATCCGCGGCCAGATTATTGTCAGCTGCTGCATCGGAGCACTGCTCTATATCGGATATCTGATTATCGGGCTGGAGTATTCGCTGGTTCTGGCGATCGTTGCCGCTTGTACGGCTGTAGTTCCTTATCTGGGACCAGCCATTGCGATTACCCCTGCGCTGATTGTGGCGATGGTGACCTCACCGTTTATGCTGCTGAAGATGGTCATTGTCTGGACAGCGGTCCAGTTGATCGAAGGGAAGTTCATCTCGCCGCAGATTATGGGGAAATCACTGAAGATTCACCCGATTACGATTATTTTTGTGATTATTTTTGCCGGAAAAATGTTCGGTGTACTCGGTATCATACTTGCGGTGCCGGGCTACGCCGTGCTTAAGGTGGTAATGACCCATATCTTCCAGTGGTTCCGCTTCCGCTCCGGGCTCTACAGAGTCATCGAAGAAAAGACTGAGGAATAATGCGAAAAGGAATGAGTGCAATGACAGGACAACTGGTGAATACAGCTTATGGGCAACTGGAGGGAGAAGCGGGAAACGGCGTGAACGTGTGGCGCGGCATCCCGTTCGCTGCCCCGCCGCTTGGAGAGCTGCGCTTCCGGGCACCGCAGCCGCCGGAGTCCTGGAGCGGCGTACGGGAGGCCGTCCAGTTCGGACCGGTCAGCCTGCAGCCGGTCAGCACCAGCGGGACGCGGTTCGGCGGCACCACCCCTATTTATGATGAAGACTGTCTATATCTGAATGTCTGGTCCCCGGCGGTTGCGGAGGAGACCGAAGCGCTGCCGGTGATGGTGTGGATTCACGGCGGCACCTTCGTTACCGGCGCAGGCAGCCAGCCGATGTTCGAGGGCAGCAAGCTGGCCGTCTCGGGGAAGGTCGTGGTGGTTACCGTGAATTACCGGCTGGGTCCGCTCGGCTTCCTGCATCTGTCTCCGCTGGGCGGAGGACTGGGCAGCAACCTGGGCCTCCTGGATCAGATTGCCGCCCTGGAATGGGTGCAGCAGAATATCGCTGCATTCGGCGGGGATCCGGGGCGTGTCACAGTCTTCGGAGAGTCAGCAGGGAGCATGAGTATTGCTGCACTGCTCGCGATGCCTGCGGCGAAGGGACTGTTCGGCCAGGCCATTATGGAGAGCGGGGCGGCGCAGACACTGAACGCTCAGCAGGGCGGGCAGATTGCCGCCGCTTTCCTGGCAGAGCTGGGCCTTCAGCCCGGCGGCGATACGCAGCCTCTGCATACGCTGTCGGCCGGAGAGATCATGGAAGCCGCAGGCCGGATGGCGTACAAGCTGTCTGGAGATTCGATGAATATGTTTTTCCAGCCGGTTGTTGAGCCGGGCACCTTGCCGGTTGAGCCGGTACAGGCCATCGCAGCGGGAGCGGCCAGCGGCATTCCCGTGCTGATCGGAACGAATCTGCACGAAGGCAATCTGTTCTTCCGGGAGGGGCAGAAGGCGGATAACTTCGAGCAATCGCTCAAAGCGCTGGAGCAGCTGATGGGAGTGGGTGACCTCTCCGAGCTGACCTCCGATTACAGCCAGACCTGGGAAGGACAGGCGGAGGTGCTGACTGACCTCTTCTTCTGGGCCAGCTCGATTTCGTTTGCGGAGAAGCAGCAAGGGCATGCCCCCGTCTGGATGTACCGCTTCGACTGGACGGTGGCTGGGCATCCCCTGCTGGAGAAAGCCATTCACGGCGCGGAGATTCTGTATGTCTTCAACAACCTCTCGCTGCTGAAGCAGTATGGCCTGAGCGTGACGCCGGAGATGGAGGCAGTGGCCGAGGCGATGCAGACCGCCTGGACTGCCTTCGCCCATAGTGGAGATCCGGCAGCGCCGGGACTGGATTGGCCGCAGTACACGCCGAAGACGCGGGCAACGATGATATTTGACCAATCCTCGCTTGTGGTGAATGACCCGGACGGGGAGAAGCGCAGACGGATTTTCGAGCATTATAAGGGATAAGTTCAAAAATGCAGCCCTCGCCGGAGGAAGAACTCCGGGAGGGCTGCTGTCTGTATGCGGGCCGAATATATTCGAAAAAGCGAATACAATGGGCGGGTACAGCGGTTTGCAGGCGAATGTATGCGGGCGAATGTATGCGAAAAAGCAAATACAATGGGTGCTGCGATAAGGGAAGGGTCCATTGCTCCACAGCCAGTAACATTAATTGAGAAATCCTGCACGAATTGCAGCAATACTGTTCGATAGGAACGGTTTATGTTGAAATCTTGCATGAATTGCAACAAATCCAGCGCTAACTGACTCTAAACACCATAATTCCTGCAAATGATGCAACAATGTACCCCAGCCAGTAACAGTAATAGAGAAGTCCTGCAAAAAGTGCAACAATGCTGCCCTATACAAGCGGTGGGTGAGAGATAAAACTCTTAAATTGGCCAGACTTAGGCGGAGCGCCGGCTGAGAGGGAGAACACTTCAGAACGTATGCGGAAAACCGCACACATTGGGCAATGGCGGTGGTGTGTGGACCGAATGTATGTGGAAAACCGATTACAATGGGCAGGCGCGGGGTGTGTTGGCTGTATGTTATGCCATCAGAAAGCGATGAGGCACCAGCATCCTCTTATCTCTTTAGGATGCTGGTGTTCTGCCTATTTCACTGGAGTGTAGCCGGTCTTCTCAACCAGCTCCTGGCCCTCGGCGGACAGAATCCAGTCCAGGAACGGCTCGATGTTTGGGTTCGTGCTGCCGGCCGTTACGGCGTAGAACTCAGTCGTGAACGGATATTCTCCACTGCGGATGCTCTCCTTGGACGGTGGCACATCATGGATGGCCAGCAGCTTAATCTCATCACTGGCATTCATCTGTGAGGCGTAAAACAGGAAGCTGAAGCCCAGCGCATTCTTGTAATTGCGGTAGCTGGCGGTCAGGCTGATAATGCCGCTCATGACGTCTGCCACATTCTCCTTCGGCGGAGCCATAAGCTGGCGGTCCTCCATGATTTTTTGCAGCTTGGTCTGGCTGCCGCTGTCCTCTGACCGCTGGAATGCCCGGATCGGGTCATCCTTACCGCCGACCTGCTCCCAGTTGGTCAGGGTGCCGGAATAGATATCCTTAATCTGCTCCGTAGTCATGCTGTTGACCGGATTGCGCTTGTTGACGAAGAAGACGAACGCTTCGCGCCCGATCGGGGTAAGCTTCAGCTGGGCGCCTGCAAGCTTCGCCTGCTTTGTCTGGGCCAGCGAAGGCGCCGCAGCGAAGATGATATCGGCCTCTCCCGTAATCAACCGTTTGTAAGCCTCGGAGGTGCTGGTGCACACCACGAAATCTGTCCCTTCCTTCTGGACGAAGGGGGAATAATTATCCTGCGGGTAGACCGCTTGGGCAAAAGCCGAATACAGCGGGTACAGCGCTGTTGCTCCATCCAAGCGTGGCAGGTTCTCCGTGAGCTGGTAGGAAGCCTTACGGTTCAGGGATGCGGCTTTGGTATTTGCTGCAAAAGGGGCATACTGATTCAGATTAACCTCCTGCTCGCTAACCTCGGTCAAGCTGTTGATATAAGCTTGTCTAATCTCATGGCCTGCGGCTGCCAGCACACAGATTCCGGCAAAAGCGGCCAGGATCACCCGGCGTACCTTGCTGCTGAACAGGCCAAAGATGCTGAGCACGGAGAGTATAGCAAGCCCTGAAGCGACGACGAGGGCCAGCGGACCATAGAAGAGCATCCCTCCTGTAAAAGCGGCGATAACATAAGCCATGAAGCCGATGATGGCAAGGCCGGCCAGAGCTAGGATGGAATACAGCAGATTGGTCGAAAAACTTCTTTTCATAATAACCTCCAAATAGATCTCTATATTAGGGATGATAAATGTTCATACTATAGTGTAGCGCACACTGCCGTTTCTGCCAAATGAACCAGAACCTGGATGCGGCACGCAGATTGCGTTAGCAGAATGATGGTTTGAATGAATACTTAATGAAATATAATGATTATTTTCATAAAAAGCTGGACGAAATCAAAAATCAGAGGTATTCTGAGATTGTGAAAATAATAACAGAATACAAGATTCTCGGGGTAAGGTGAAATTCCTGACCGGCGGTGATGTTCGTGAGAACTAAGCCCGCGACTCGTTACTCTATCACAAGAGGAAGCGACTGATCTGGTGACAATCCAGAGCCGACGGTAAAGTCCGGATGGGAGAGGATCATAAGATAAAGGCGGCGGGTCTATTCCGTATGTCTTTATTGATAACAACCCCCGATGTTTGTCCTGTTTACAGGAGACACGGGGGTTTTTGGTCTCTATCGAGGGTTTGTATCGACAAGGAGAATGAAAGATGAGTAATGTATCTGCTTCATCCCAAGGCTTGCGTACCGCACCGGTGCGCAGCGGATTCTGGCTGGTGGTTATGGGGGCGGCCTTATGGGGCGTTGACCCGCTGTTCCGCATTATCCTGCTGAAATCCCTGACTTCGTCCCAGATTGTACTGCTTGAGCATGTTGTGCTCTTCCTGGTTGCCACTCCGGTAATGTGGCGTAACCGCGCAGAGCTGAAGGGTGTACGTCTGCGTCAGGCCGCAGCACTGCTAGTGGTATCGTGGGGCGGCTCAGCCGTAGCGACCATTCTGTTCACCAAAGCCTTATCCAGCGGAGACTTCAATGCCGTGCTGCTGCTCCAGAAGCTTCAGCCCTTGTTCGCCATTGGTCTTGCCGCTGTTATTCTAAAAGAACGCTTGCCGCGCCATTTCGCACCGCTGCTTATCGTTGCCCTGGCCGGGACGTACCTGCTGACCTTCGGCTGGACGATTCCCTTCGGCCATGTGAACAGCTTCATGGGTGTAGGAAGCCTGATGGCGTTGGGCGCTGCAGCTTTGTGGGGCGGATCTACAGTTATGGGCCGCTATCTGCTGGGCTCAATGAAATATGAGACGGTAACCTCACTGCGCTTCATTCTGGCGCTCCCGTTGCTGTTCGTAATTACAAGTATGGAAGGCGCCCCGTGGCAGTTGAGCGGCGGAGTCAGCGGCTCGGCGGCAGTTGCCGTTAACCTGCTGCTGCAGGCGCTGCTGCCCGGACTGCTCAGCATGCTGCTCTACTACAAGGGACTGAATACGACCAAAGCTTCGGTAGCAACCCTGGCCGAACTCAGCTTCCCGATGACCGGTATTCTGATTAACTGGGTGGTCTATCAGCAGCTTGTAACCCTGCCGCAGATTGTCGGCTTCGCGCTGATCTGGACGGCGCTCTTCTTCATCTCCAGTCAGCAGCGGGATCAGCTGCAGCCGGCCAAACAGAATTAACTTCATAGCGCTACAGTCTGAGGGGACATACCCCAGGACCCAGCGCATCATAGTCAAAGAGGATGTTCCTACACGGCCGCGCCGTCCGGGAACATCCTCTTTGTTGTACTGCAGACGCAAGGCAAGAGTGCCGCCGCTGGAGTAATTTTATTTCAGATATGGAGTGACCTTGACACTCTTGTACTCAAGCTCCTTGATCTGTGCTGGTGCGATATACAGCCGGCTTGCCGAATTGAAGCTGTTAACAGGTGTAAGAACCGTGTGATTGCTACCATTTGTGATTTTATAGATATAGGCCGCGGAAGGGTCGCCTGTTGCGCTAATGTTCATGACTTCGATCTTCCAACCGAGTGCCGCAGCAAGCGGCTTCACCGGTATCCACTCTTGTCCGCCCTTAGTGAATACGGTGGGTACATCGACACTTTTTCCGTCCAGATTCACATTGTATTCGTAGGCTAAGGTGATAGGCATCTCAGCGGCAGACAGGTCTTTCAGCACCATATCCTTAGGGAAATTGACTTCCGGTCTGGAGGATGGAGGAGCAGGGAACAAGGCTTCAAGCTCGCGGTTGTCCTTAACCAGCCGTGATGATCCGTCCTTCAGATTATAGATCCATGGGAGGCGTTTGGGCTCGTTTTTGACATATTGCAGCAATCCCTTCGACAGGTTCAAGTTGTTCAAGGTCCCTTTCAGCAGCTCCTGCCGCTTCCCGGTGGACGGGTCGAACGTACTGATCACATTCTGCCTGGCAGCCTCATTATATCCGCTTTCAAGCAGCGTATGCTGGTTGATCCACCGTGCATTGTAGTACCGCTGAGTAGAATAATAGACGGATACCTTGCCGGTCGCCGAGTTTCTCAGATACTGATCACCAAATTTGGCGATATAGCCCGCCGGCTGACGTTCATAACGGGAACGCTCCAGAACACCCCAGCTGCCGTCAGGGGAGAGGGTGTATTCACTTTTGCGCACAATGGACTGGCTCTGCGTATCGTATACATAGGCTTGCTCCGGATCATCCATCCCCGTCAACTGTAAGTTCCCGCTGTCATACTTCCAGAAATGTTGAAAAGCCTCCGGCCATTTGGCATAAGTCCCGTCCGGCTGCCGGGCAATGACGGCATTGATGAACTGGTTCCCCAATTGGCTCACAGAATATAGCTGTACGTTGCTGCTTTTGCTGGTATAGGAATCGTATACCTCGATCTTCTCGGCTGCATGTGCTGTGAGGGGTGCAGCGAATGCCAGAAGCATTGATGCAGACAGAGCCATCCGTAACGATTGGTGCAATGCTTTTTTCATATGAACTTCCTTCCTTTCTGTGTAAATAACTGTAACTATAGACGGCCCTGAGGCAGGAAAAGTTTCGGTGGTCCTGCGTAAGTCCCGATGAATTGCGGAGGGGAAGAGTAAAAATAAGCCTTTTTTCCCATACTACCCTTATTCTTGCCGTAGGACGGCATCACACCTGAGCTTAAGGAGGCCCCGCAGATGAACACTGATTCCCCGGCTACAGCCGTATATATCCAGCTTAAGAACCGGGTGACGGTGCCCAAGGGCAAGGGGGTGCTGCTGCGCGATGTCGCTTATCTGATCACTGAGCCAGCGTGGCGGGAGGCACTGTATACCCTGCTTGTGCTTCAGCCGAAGGAGAGTGACGGCAATCTGATCCTGGTTGATCTGCTGACCGTCATTCCCCGGATTCAGGAAGTGTACCCTGATGCGGAGATTCAGCCGATTGGCGAAGGCCGTACCATTGTACAGATTGAAGGTCCGTCTACGGCTGCTAAACCTTCTATAGCCCTGTTCGTGCTGGTCTGGCTGCTGCTGTTCTTCGGCTCTGCGCTGACGATTATGAATTTCCATGCCGATGTCAGCATGCTGGAGGTACAGATCCGGATTGTGGAGATGCTGACCGGCCGCAGGGACGAGCATCCTTATCTGTTTCAGATTGCCTATTCGCTGGGCATCGGGCTTGGGATGGTCATTTTTTTCAATCATTTGTTCAAAAAGAAATGGAATGAGGAGCCGACTCCCCTTGAGGTGGAAATGTTCCTGTATCAGAAGAATATCGATCAATATGTAATCAACGAGGAGTACCGCAAAATGAAACGCCGCAGTGACGAAGCACCCGGCAGCCGGGAGGGGGGCGCATGACGGCACCACTGTCGCTTGGACTTCATCTGCTGCTCGGGATTGCCGGGGGAATCGCGGTAGGCGGCGGGGTGATTGCGCTATTCGTAGTGCTGGACATCATCCCCCGGCTGGCGCAGCTCACCTCTTCCTATGACAAGGTTCACTGGTATGAGGGAGCGATGGTTGGCGGTTCCCTGCTGGGGACGGTGAGCGACTTCTGGAACTGGAAAATGGCGGCGGGCCCGCTGATTGAGCTGGGGGTCGGCCTGTTCAACGGCATATTCATCGGGATGCTGGCGGCGGCTCTGACCGAGGTGCTGAATGTACTGCCGATCCTGGCCAAACGTCTGCATATGACCCATCTGCTGCTTGGTCTCTTAATGGCGATGGTATGCGGCAAGGTGGCAGGCTCGTTGTTCGACTGGTTAGTATATCAACAGTAAAGGGGGCTAGGGCGTGAGGTACATTCACAGCGGTGATCAGGTAGAGACGGATAAAAAGAAAGACCGTTCTGCGCAGCAGAGCAGTGAGCAAAAATCACCGGAGCAAGCAGAGCAACCGGCTGCGTCCCAGAGCGGCAAGGGTCAGGAGCTGGAGGCGTCGGCGGAGTTGGGTGCGGTGACACGCCCGATTGAGGGCGGGCAGGAGAGCCCATCGGGCTTGGATACTCCGTCAGATACCGGTGGGGAGGATAGCGGCGGGAAGAATGCTGCAGCTGGAGAAGGTGCGGATGACGGCGGTCAGAGTGCTGTGTCTGGGGATGATGAAGCAAGCGGTGATGAGAACGCTGCACCTGGAGACACTGGGGCTGTTAGCGGGAAAGATGCTGCGTCTGGAGAAAGTGTGGCTGACGGCGCTCAGAGTGCTGCGGCTACAGATGATGAGACCAGCACCGAGGATGATCCCGCATCCGATAACGGAGACGATCAGGAATCGTCCGGCGGAGGGATCAAAGGGTTCTTCAGCAGTCTGTTTGGCGACGATGCCGGGCCGGAGGAGCAGGGCGGGGACGGCTCCGGTAATACGGATGGATCCAATCAGGAGATGGAAGCTGCGGATGAGCTGGGCAAGTCTGGTCAGCCGGAGGAAGCGTCTGCGGAATCCGGGAGCGGAGACCAGACAAAGGACCATTCGCAGCAGGGCGCGCATTTTGCAGGAGATTCTGCCTCCGCCGGTTTTGCTGGCCCGGAATCAGCAGATTCCGAAGGTGCGGGTACACCGGAGCAGACCGGAGCAGCACAGACAGTGACAAATAATTCAGGAACGGATAATTCCACTGCGGAGTCCGGCGTGGGACAAGGAACTCATGAGGACGGCAGAGACAAGTCACAGGACCTGGAAACCTCGGACGAGCTGGGGGCGCAGACGCAGGATAAGGGCCATAAAGGCTTTTTTGCCCGATTATTTGGAGATGATGAAGAGTCTGAGGATCAGGAGAACGGTCAGGAAGCTGATCAGCCACAGCAGCCGAAGCAGTCCGCCCCCAAGAAGGCCAAAGCCGGTCAGGGAGCGGATTCTGCAAGCAAACCCAAGGACCCCCTGCAGCAAAAAAGGGACAATGAACGCTCTGACTCCCTGGAGCAGTCGATTACGTATTGGCAAGGCAATGACAAGATTCCACAATCGCTTGCGGATGCCAAGAATACACTGACCGAAGTGCTTGGGCTGGGCTCATCCTTCGATATCGTGTTCAGGGAAATGTCCTTCGGCGGAAAACGCGCGGCCCTGCTCTGCATTAGCGGCTTCGCCAAGGATACGATTATCGATGAAATTCTGAAGCGCCTGACGTATCTGACCCCGGAAAATGTATCGACCGATGTGGTCGCCAGCTTCATGAGTGAGTATATTCCCCATGTTCAGGTGGAGAAAGGCGAGCTGTTCAGCGAGAGCATCAACAAAGTGTTAGCTGGCATGAGCGCGTTCTTCATTGAAGGGGAATCGCAGGTTATCATCATGGATACCCGTTCGTACCCTTCCCGCAGCCCGGATGAGCCGTCTATTGAGCGGGTGGTCCGCGGATCGAGGGACGGCTTCACAGAGACGCTGCTAAGCAACGTGGCTCTGGTTAGAAGACGTATCCGCGACCCCGGGCTGAAGCTGGAGATGCATCAGATTGGACGGCGGACCCGGACAGATGTCTGCTTAGCTTACATCGATGATATCGTGGATAAGACCCAGGTTCAGGCCGTTACGGACAAGCTGAAAAGCGTCAATCTCGACGGCATTCCCCTGGCGGACAAGCAGCTGGAGGAAGCGATTGTCGGCGGCGGCTGGAACCCTTATCCGCTGGTCCGTTATTCGGAACGGCCGGATATTGTCGCTTCCCATCTGTTGGAGGGCCGGGTGGTTGTGTTTGTCGATACTTCCCCAAGTGTCATGGTGCTGCCGACGACGTTTTTTGATTTGTGCCAGCATGCGGAAGAGAACCGCCAGACGCCTTTTATGGGGACTTATCTTCGCTGGGTCCGCTTCATCGGGATCTTTGCATCGATGTTCCTGCTTCCGCTGTGGATGCTGATGGTGCTCCATCCGGAGCTGAAGCCCGGCATGCTTGATTTCATCGGTCCGCAAAAATCAGCCAATCTCCCGCTCATTGCCCAGTTCCTGATCGTTGAGCTGGGGGTGGACCTGCTGCGGATGGCTGCGGTGCATACACCGACTCCGCTCGGCTCCGCGATGGGGCTGATCGCTGCCATTCTGGTCGGTGATATCGCCGTACAGACCGGGCTTTTTGTCAATGAAGTGGTGCTCTATATGGCGGTGGCCTCCATCGGGATGTTCGCGACGCCGAGCTACGAGCTGGGGCTGGCCAACCGGATTGTCCGGCTTGCGCTTCTGCTGGCGGTGGCTGCTTATGGCATCCCCGGCTTCATGATCGGGACGACGCTGCTGGTGGTGCTGCTGACCACACACCGTTCGTATAACTCTCCATACATGTGGCCGTTTATACCATTTAATGCAAAAGCTATGGCGGAGATCCTTCTGCGTCAGCCGGTGCTCAGCTCCAAAACAAGGCCATCCTTCAACAAAACAAGAGATAACACCCGGATGCCTGAGAATAAGGACGCCCCGCGCAAGTCGTAGGAAAATACAAATCAACTGCAAAAAAGTCCATTCAACGGTGTTCCCTCTGTCTGTTATACTGAGTATACTGAATAGCCCCGCAATAAGCCGGATTTGTATTCTGAGCATCTTTTACAGGAACGCATCGGGGCCCCAAATCATATACTAGACAGGGTGGATCGGATGATTCCACAGAAATTGGAGGACTGCGCAATGTTTTTACACGGGACGAGCCGAATCAATGATGCAGGGCATTTGGAGATCGGCGGATGTGATGTAACCGAATTGAAGGCGGAATATGGAACACCGCTATATATAGTGGACGAGCAATTGGTCCGCCGCCGCTGCCGTGAGTACATGGAGGCATTCACAGCTTCCGGTCTCGGGTTCCAGGTGGCTTATGCCAGCAAGGCGTTCTCGACGATGGCGATGTGCCGGCTTGCGGATGAGGAAGGACTGTCGCTGGATGTGGTCTCCGATGGAGAGCTGTATACTGCGCTGCAAGCCGGTTTCCCGGCGGAACGCATTCATTTCCACGGCAATAATAAGACACCGGATGAGATTGAGATGGCGATTGATGCTGGGATTGGCTGCTTTGTTGCCGATAATTTAGTAGAGCTTCGTCTGCTTCAGGCTATTGCTTCACGCAGAGAAGTGACCGTTAATATTCTGCTGCGCGTTACGCCTGGGGTAGAAGCCCATGCCCATCATGCCTACGCTTCTACAGGACAGACCGACTCCAAATTCGGCTTCGATATCGGCAACGGCTCGGCCCGTGAAGCGGTCAGCCTTGCTGACAGCCTGACGAATCTGAACCTGCTCGGCGTACATTCGCATATCGGGTCGCAGATTTTTGAGACCGAAGGCTTCCAGCTTGCAGTTGAACGGATTGCCGAGTTCACCCGTACTATTAAGGAAGAGCTGGGTATCAGCTTCCCTGTAGTCAACCTGGGCGGAGGCTTCGGAATCCGTTATGTGGACGGCGATACGCCGCTGCAGGTCTCCGAATATGTCGCAGCCATCACAGATGCAGTGAAGACCCACTTCACCGGCATTAACGATTCGCTGCCGCAGATCTGGGTGGAACCGGGCCGCAGCATCGTAGGAGATGCCGGTACGACCCTATACACGGTTGGAACCAGCAAGGAAATTCCGGGTGTGCGCAAATATGTAGCTGTTGATGGCGGCATGACAGACAATCCGCGTCCGGCCCTGTATGAATCCAAGTACGAAGCGCTGCTGGCAAGCCGTGCGACTGAGCCTAACGTGGAGAAGGTATCCATCGCCGGCAAATGCTGCGAGAGCGGCGATATGCTGATCTGGGATGTTGAGCTGCCTAAGGTGGAGAGCGGCGATTTGCTGGCTGTGGCCTGCACAGGTGCCTACAATTACTCCATGGCCAGCAACTACAACCGTATCCGCCGTCCGGCAGTAGTATTCGTACAGAACGGGCAGAGTGATCTGGTCGTACGCCGTGAGTCCCATCAGGACATTGTTGCCAATGATATCGTGCCTGCACGGATTGCCAAACAGGCCGTTACGAAATAAGACCATAAGGCTGTACTATAGCAGCAGGCGGGAGGACTTCCCGCTTGCTTTGCTTTGTGCCCCGTTTCATAGTAAACTAATAAAAGTGTTCTATATTTGTCATTTCGAAAGGGGTCATTTACATATGACTAAGCAAGCGAAAGTTACACTCGAAAACGGCGGCGTCGTGCTGATCGACTTGTTCGACCAGGATGCGCCTAATACAGTAGCAAACTTTGAGAAGCTGGCAAAAGACGGCTTCTACAACGGATTGTTGTTCCACCGCGTGATTCCAGGCTTCGTAGCACAAGGCGGCTGCCCGAACGGAACTGGCACCGGCGGTCCTGGCTACACCATCAACTGCGAGATCAACCCGAACAAGCACGAGCGCGGCTCCCTGGCTATGGCCCATGCCGGCAAGAACACAGGCGGAAGCCAGTTCTATATCGCTTACGCTCCACAACCGCACCTGGACGGAGTACACACTGTATTCGGTAAAGTGGTTGAAGGCATGGACCTGGTTGACGCTTTCAAAGGCCGCGACAAGATGACGACCGTTGAAATTGTAGAAGCTTAATACAAGCATTCCATAGACGCTATAGGGCGAGGTTCCTCTTTCTATGGCATCGCCGAAGCACCCGGCTGGGTTATCCAGCCGGGTGCTTTTTGCCGTGCGGGGAATTATACAATCGCAGTTGGATTCTCCACTTACTCATGAGCGGAGGCAGCCTTTTCAGGCAACAGGTGGAAAAATAGCACAAGTGCCCCTCATTTTCCTCCCCTGAATTTACCTGCCAAGTTTCCGGCTGGCTGCGGCGCGGCGGGCCATGTACAGCTCCGGCAGCTTGAAGAAGAGCAGGAACATCAGGAGGAAGATGACGAAGGCGAAGGCTTCTTCAACCAGCAGATAGTAGGGATAAGGGCCGAAATAGTCCAGTACCGAGAACGTGCTGGGCTTGCGCATCAGGAACATATAGTTGGAGTCCAGCAGTACATTGGCGGCGTACACGCATGCTGCGACAAGGTTCAGGCAGAGCATGGTGAAGAATAGGGAGCGCCAGGTGGGCTTATATCCTTCGACCCAGGTCATGTAGAGAGACGCGAGTATGATCGATCCGTGGGCGATGAAGAACAGCAGGAAGCGGAAATGCGGAAACGGATAGACCAGATTAGGAGTAAGCAGGGCGATGAATGCACCGCCGATCCCGGCAAAATAAAGAAAGCTGTACAGCAGCCTGCTGCGCGTGAGCAGCATCACGATGGACAGGAGCAGGGAAATTCCGCATAGTTCCAGCGGCAGGGAAGAGCTGCGGCTCCAGCTGTCATGGGACAGATACCAGACATGCAGGCCGCCCTCGGAAGCAGCCAGCAGCAGGATCAGCAGCAGGCGTATGCCTAACCGCAGGCCAGAGCGGCTGCGCAGGGCGAAGCGGGCCCCAAAGAGCGCCAGGCAGCATAGGGCGATGACAGACAGAGTAACGAGATGGGAGGCGGAGAGCATGACGAGATCGCTGTCGCGGGCACGGTCCCAGAATAAAGTTCGGTTCACTTGAAATCTCTCCTTGAATCCTGAAATATGAGTAACATAATAATTTCTTTAATTTTAACCATTTCTGATTCTAAAGTTCTACTCTTAGGTGATATAAGTATATATCGTCTGTTGTGGGCAGAAAAGTCAGGTTTACAAGTTTATTTACATAAGATGGACTCTTAGCCCGTATACATAACGAAACTTCAGGTGGAGTGTGTCCTTACCGGTGCGTTCAGCAGCCATCTTTTTAGCAGGTATGCTTCAAATCATTCAATCGGAAGAACGGGGGCTTATGGGAAATGGTGAAAAAAAGAACAAGCCTGGCAGTGATCCTCGCCATGTTATTTGTGCAATTGGTCTCAGGGCTGGGCTTCACCCAGCAGGCTACAGCGGCGGCCATTGAGCAGGACCAGGACATTATTACCAGCGTATCCATGGCGGTATATGGTCCGGATGGACAGACGGTGACAGGCAGTGTGTATGATGTGGACTCCACCGTGAAGCTGGACTATACCTGGTCGCTTCCTAACGGCCACGGCTATAGTCAGGGAGACAGCTTTACTTTCCAGCTTCCCGAGCAATTCCAGCTCTTCAATGACATTCAAGGCGGACTGGAATCGGACGATGGAACGGTAGGCACATTCACAGTCAGCCAGGCTACCCATCAGGTAGTGATGACGTTTGGCGATTATATCGAGAGTCATGCCAATGTGCAGGGGACCCTACGTATTAATACCCAATTTGACAAAAAAGTGATCAGCGGCAGCACCGTCCAGCAGATTCTGTTCCCGGTGAACGGCGGAGTCCAGACGATTACGGTATCGTTCAAGCCTACTGTAGGCTCGACGATTACCAAGAAGGGAATCTCTAGCGGCTTCAACGCGGATCATATTGATTGGACTGTTGATGTGAACAAAAGACTGGAGCCGGTAAGCGGCGCGGCTGTGACCGACCCGATTCCTGCCGGGCTGGCACTGGACAGTACGGTTACGCTTGCCGTCTATCAGCTGAATGTTCAGCTAGACGGCACAGTTACGCAAGGGCAGCTGATAGACAGCAGCAAATATACTGCCGGCGTCTCCGGCGGGACGCTGAAGCTTCAGTTCACAGAACCTGTGATAACAGGGGCATATCGTATCACTTATACCACGCAGGTAGTAAGTGACAACTTGTCCAGCTTCACCAACACGGCAACCTTCACAGGAAATGGACGTGACCCGGTAAGCGCTTCGGATACCGTGGACATTGAACGCGGAGGCAGCCTTAACAAAAAAGCCGTCCGTTATGACTGGGGCACCCAGACCATCAACTGGGCCATCGAATACAACTACAATAACCGGGCGATCTCCCCGGAGAACGCGGTGTTGACGGATGTGTTCAACAGCTCTCAGGTGCTCCTGGAGAACTCGGTGCGGATCTATCCGGTTACCCTGAATGCAGCCGGAGAAGCTACGAAGGGCACGGCTCTTAATGCAGGCAGTGATTACACAGTAACACCAGTCAGCAACGAATCCGGCAACGGATTCAGACTGGAGTTCAAGAATACAGTGAAATCGGCTTATCTGATCGAATATACGACCAAAGCCGCAGATCGTGTGTTCAAAGATACGAAGATTACCAACACTGTCTCTGACAGTACCTATAGCAGCAACGCTACTCAACTGATTCGGCCCATTATTATCTATAAGAATCTGTCCGGGGTGGATTACAACAAGCATACGACCGACTGGAAAATCACGTTCAATGGTGACAATTACCCAATGAACGAAGTGGTAGTTACAGACAGCTTCCCGCAGGGAGGACAGAAATACATCTCAGGTTCTCTGGTGGTCCGTACACTATCCGGCACAGTGATCCCTTCATCGGCTTATACCCTGATTGTGAATTCACCGGCTCAGCCGAATGAAGGCTTCAAGGTGAAATTCAACTCACCTGTTACAGGTACTTATACCATTAGTTATCACACGGAATTCAGCAATGACTGGCTTACCGGCAATACGGATGATTTCATCAACGTGGCCCGGATTGACTGGAAGGACAGCCAGAACAAGGCACAGTGGACGGAAGCCAGCGGTAAGTTTATTCCTAATTTTGAGGTGAAGACCAACGGGTTCAAATCCGGGGCATATGATGCTTCGGCCAAAGAACTGACCTGGACCGTAGGCGTCAATTACAACAGCAAATTCATTGCCGATCCTGTAGTGACGGATGTACTGAGTGACGGACAGTCTCTGGTACCCGGCTCACTGAAGGTATACAAGATGAATATTGCCAAGGATGGAAAACATAGCTTTGGCGCTGAGGTTGCCGGCAATGAGTTCAGCTATAGCGTGGGCAGCGGCAATGAGTTGAAGGTTGATTTTGTCACAGCCATTAATTCGCCCTATTATATCGTGTTCAAAACGAGTCTGTCTGGAAAGCTGATTGGAACCAAGGTTCTCAATACAGCCAAGCTGCTGGATGGCATGATGAAGGTCTCCAAGGATTTGAATGCCAGGGTAGATATCCCGCATGGGGACGAATATGTGTTCAAAGACGGTGCGCAGAATGGAGATAAGCTGAACTGGACCATTGCGATCAACCGCACCCAGTCCCATGTAAAAGATGCCGTGATCACCGATGTGCCAAGCACGAATCAGATCCTGCTGCCGGACAGCTTCCAGCTCTACCGTACGGTTACGGCTGTGAACGGCGAAGTCACGAAGAGCGGCACGCCGCTTGTGAAGGATACCGATTACACCTTAACGATCAGCGCCGATGCACAGGGCAGACAGTCCTTCGTTTTAAGCTTCCTTGGTGACATCCATTCCGCCTATGTGCTGGAATATCAGTCGTTGATCGTTGCGAATACTGGCGATAAGCTCGTCAATTCGGTAAGGTTCAGCGGCAATAACGTCAAACTTATCACCAAGGAGACGACTAAGGAGATTATCGTTGGGGTCTCCAGCGGTTCGGGAACAGGCAGCGGCGTCAGAGGGACGCTTAATGTCTTCAAGCTGGAAGCAGGCAATGGTGCCAAACCGCTGGCGGGAGCTACCTATGAGCTATACCGCCTGAACGGAAGTGACCGGGTGCTGGTGAATACCCGCACCACAGATGCAGCAGGCATCGCGGCGTTTAACAATCTGTGGCTGGGCAGCTATGTCCTGATTGAAACGGTTGCACCGCAAGGCTATGTGCTTGATTCCACGGAGCATCCGGTGACAATCGGCTCATCGGCCGTGCTGAATCTTACCCTGTATAATAAGCTGGCGGAGCAGCCAACGCCGACAGTAACACCAACGCCGACTGTAACTCCGGTGCCAACTGAGACACCTGTAGAGACTACAGTTCCGACTACAGTTCCATCGCCGGTGCCTACAGATTCTACGGGACCAGAGGCTACACCTGTTCCGACATCGCCTGGTGGAGGACTGGTATTTACTCCGGCACCAACACCAGCCGGCACATTCGAACCGGGAGTTATTATCGATGATTCGCAGATTCCTGCAGGACCAGGCTTGCCTGGAACCCCGCTGCCATCTGCGCCGGTACCAACTGTGACTCCAGGACCGGCAGCACCTGAAGTGGTGACGCCAATCGATGATAATATCCCGCTGGGCAATCCGGAAGTAGATGTTGAAGACGATGCGGTACCGCAGGGAACGGTCTCGGGTACGAATGACGGCAGCGGCAGACTGCCGCAGACCGGAGAGAACAGCCCGCTGCCGATCTATCTGACGGGTGCAGCCCTCATTTTGGGCGGCTTTATCCTCAGCCGGGTATTCCGCAGAACACGCAAGCAGGACTAGGCTGAATTAGCAGCAGGATAGGGTCACAGCAGGAGCTGTGCCAAAAGTAAATATTCCATAGGTGGCAACAAAACCTATATCTTCTTCGAAGCTGAATATGAAAAAAGGAGCGTTTCTCCCTTATTGGAGAAACGCTCCTTTGTGCTTCTGGTTATACACTACATTTGCTCGTTTTGGTAGCTTCTGATGAATTCAGGTGTACTTATGCACTTCATTCGCTCGTTTTGCTCACTTCTGATGAATTCAGGTGTACTTATGCACTTCATTCGCTCGTTTTGCTCATTGCTGATGAATTCAAGTGTATTAATGCACTACATTCGCTCCTTTTGCTCCCTTCTGATAAATTTAAGTGTACTTATGCACTACATTCGCTCATTTGGGCTGCATTCCGTAGATTCAGAGTCAATTGGTCCATGCTAAAATTGTGCGTACTAAGCTCACTCTTTTGAGATGAATGGGTTTTGAGCTAGTTAGAATATTAGGTATTTCGTACCCCGCTTAAACAGCGGAGCGGACGGAACGACCCGCGGAAAAGCGGCAGCGTTCGCCTGAAAGCTTTCCGCAGGAAAGCTCGCTTCGGAAGCATCAGCAGTCTCCGGATTTTCACCGCTCAGGGGAATGAAAAAAATTCTTACGACCACAGCGATTGGAATAACGGTCCGTCTGCGGAGCGTTATTCCAAGTGCACACGTTAATCCTACTCCACTTATATATTTTTCTGCTTACAGGTTGCTATACGTGTTGATATAAATGCTATAATAATTTCAAATTCAAAGTTTCGGAGGGATGGTTCGTCATGTGGAAGGAATTCAAAAGCTTCGCCATGAAAGGCAATGTACTTGATCTGGCGGTTGCCGTAATCATTGGAGCGGCATTCGGCAAAATTGTTACCTCGCTGGTGGGAGACATTATTATGCCGCTTATCGGTCTGATCAGCGGAGGTATTGATCTGAAGGAACTAAGCTTCGGAACCGGAGAAGCTGAGGTGAAATACGGTATGTTTCTCCAGACCGTAGTCGACTTCTTCATTATTTCCTTCTCCATCTTCCTGGTGGTGAAGCTGAGCAGCCGGTTCAGACGCAAGGAGACCGTTAAGGTTGAGGTGGTTGAGACACCCGCCCCGGCACCGGATGTGGTCCTGCTGACGGAAATCCGCGATCTGCTGAGAACGGACAAGCATCGCGAGAAGGGTGTATAAGGGAATTAAGTTACATAAATATAGTAAATTTCTGAAGCACACTTGCTTTTCCCGCAGTGAAGTGATAATTTTGTTGTAGGCGTAACTTAGTATTAAACTGAATAGATCAATCCTTCAGGGCAGGGTGTGATTCCCTACCGGCGGTGATGCTGACGGATCTGGCTGAATATAGCTGGTTCCGGCGCTTAGTCCGCTACCCGCTTCGTATGATATTGCTACGGACGGTGGACCCGGTGTAATTCCGGGACCGACAGTATAGTCTGGATGGAAGAAGGAGAGATTCACGTGCCGTGCTTGCAGCAGGCGGCCGAGCAGCAATGTTTTCGGATATTATGTGCGAACTTTCACAATGGTGGAGGTCCGGCGTTTATTTACGCATATATTCTTTGCTGTGATCACCTCTCGTATATCCCGTCTTGAACTCCTCCTGGAGATTGAGACGGGTTTTTCTGTTTAGGGTTGGGTACACATGAAGACTATAGCCTTGGGATAGGAGACAAGACATGGATAAGATGAACGATGAGTTTTACATGTCCCTTGCGCTGGATATGGCGGAGCGGGCACAGGGCCAAACCGGAATTAATCCTGTGGTTGGCTGCGTAGTCGTGAAGGACGGTGCCATGATCGGGATTGGAACTCATCTGCAGCGCGGGACCGGACACGCCGAGGTGCATGCGCTCAATATGGCAGCAGGCAAAGCACAAGGCAGTACGGCCTATGTTACGCTGGAGCCTTGCAGCCATTATGGCATTACGCCTCCATGCAGTCAGCGTCTGATCGACGAAGGGGTGGCCAGAGTGGTCGTCGCCTGTGAGGACCCCAATCCTCAGGTGGCAGGCCGGGGAATTGCGATGCTGCGCGAGCAGGGAATTGATGTTGAAGTAGGTCTGCTGCGGGGCCGGGCGCTGCGGCTGAACGAGAAGTTCATCAAGTATATTTTGACGAAGAAGCCGTTCGTAACCCTCAAGAGCGCCAGCACATTGGACGGCAAAATCGCCACCCGGACCGGAGACAGCAAGTGGATCTCGAATGCTGAGGCACGGGAGATTGTACATACCCTGCGTCACCGCCATCAGGGAATTATGGTCGGGGTGAATACGGTAATTGCCGATAACCCTTCGCTGACGACCAGACTGAATGTGCCCGGGCGGAATCCGCTGCGGATTATCATTGACTCCTCGCTGCGGCTTCCGCCAGGCAGCGCGGTGGTCAAGGATGGACTCGCGCCTACGGTGGTCGTAACGACAGAAGCAGCCGATCCTGACCGCAGAGCAGCGCTGCTGGCTGCAGGGGTAGAGGTCATTGCTGCGGGCAGCGGTCCGCGTGTGGATCTGCAGGCGGCTATGGCTGCGCTCGGTGCAATGGAGATTGGGTCTATTCTGCTGGAAGGCGGCGGGACGCTGAATGGGGCGATGCTTGCGGAGGGACTGGTTGACCGTGTGGTCCTCTTCTTCGCTCCCAAGATTGTCGGCGGCGGCGCGGAAGCAGCGGGGACCTTCGACTTCGGGGGTGTGGAGCTGATGCGTGATGCCATCCAGCTTGAAGGATTGGAAGTGGAAGTGCTCGGGGATAATGTGTGTATCAGCGGAACCCCGGTTCCTCAGCATTAACCGACTATTCAGGAAGGAGGGATGGTATGTTTACCGGCTTGATTGAAGAGGTGGGAGTTCTGCGTAGCGTCACCAGCGGCGGGGAGATGATGGTGCTGAATATCGGCGCATCGCTCATTATGGGAGATCTCAAGATCGGCGACAGTGTGGCGGTCAATGGGGTCTGTCTCACGGCAACCTCACTCGGAGACCATCATTTCACGGTTGACGTTATGCCCGAGACCTACCGCAACAGTACGCTCAAGGAGCTGCGCACCGGGTCCGCAATGAATCTGGAACGCGCTATGGCTGCCGGCGGACGCTTCGGAGGGCATATTGTCCAAGGGCATGTGGATGGAACCGGTGAGATCCGCAGCGTCAGGCGCGATCAGAATGCAGTGGTGTTCGAGATTGCACCGGACCGCAAATCCCTGTTCAAATTCATCATTCCCAAAGGCTCCATTACCATAGACGGCATTAGCCTTACGGTTGTGAGGACGGAAGCCGCAACCTTCACCGTGTCGATTATCCCGCACACGCTGGGAGAGACGGTACTGGCCCACAAGCGGGCGGGAGACCGGGTGAATATCGAATGTGATGTGCTCGGTAAATACGTGGACCATCTGCTCCATTACGGTTCGCGCGCGGGCAATGAAGAGGATGGAGGAAGCTCGAAGATCAGCCATGATTTTTTGGCGGCCAACGGGTTCGTATAATCTATTGATCAGGCATACGGCAAGCCGTCAGGTAAGCGTATAGCTATTAGGAGGACAGTAGTATGAGCCAGCAAGCTGATAAAGACAGTGTTCTAGACCCGATTGAAGATGCGATTTATGACTTAATGCGCGGTAAGGTCGTTATCGTTGTAGATGATGAGGACCGTGAGAATGAAGGAGACTTCGTTGCTCTGGCGGAACGGGCTACCCCGGAAGTGATTAACTTCATGATTACCGAAGGACGCGGCCTGGTCTGCGTACCGATCACAGCGGAGCGTGCAGAGGAGCTGGACCTGCACCCGATGGTATCCCAGAATACCGATAACCATGGTACGGCGTTCACGGTATCGATTGACCACGCGGATACGACGACCGGGATCTCAGCCGGCGAACGCTCCCAGACGATTAAGGCCATGCTGGACCCCAAGGCCAAGCCGGCCGACTTCCGCAGACCGGGGCATATGTTCCCGCTGATCGCCAAGAAGGGCGGAGTCCTGCGGCGTTCCGGGCATACGGAGGCTGCTGTCGATCTGGCCCGCATGTGCGGGGCTTACCCGGCAGGTGTCATCTGTGAAGTCGTGAAGGTGGACGGTACCATGGCCCGCCTGCCTGACCTGATTGAAATCGCAAGGAAGCATGATCTTAAGCTGATCAGCATCAAGGACCTTATTCACTACCGTAACGAGAAGGAGCATCTGGTCACCCGTGAGGTAGCGGTGAATCTGCCGACGGATTTCGGTGATTTTCAGACCATTGCCTATACGAACGAGGTGGACGACAAGGAGCATGTTGCCCTGGTTAAAGGTGATATCTCCGGGGATGAGCCGGTGCTCGTGCGTGTGCATTCAGAGTGCCTGACCGGCGATGTGTTCCATTCGCACCGCTGCGACTGCGGTCCGCAGTTCGAAGCGGCGCTGCGCCAGATTGAAGAAGCAGGCAGGGGTGTACTCCTCTATATGCGCCAGGAGGGCCGTGGAATTGGCCTGATTAACAAGCTGCGCGCTTATAAGCTGCAGGAAGAAGGGCTGGATACTGTGGATGCCAACCTAAAGCTGGGCTTCGCGGCAGATCTGCGGGATTATGGCATCGGGGCTCAGATTCTTAAGGATCTCGGCATCCGCCAGATCCGGCTGCTGACCAACAATCCTCGCAAGATCAAGGGGCTGGAAGGCTACGGCCTTGAGGTGGTGGAGCGCGTAGCGATCCAGATGCCGGAGAACAAGGACAATAGCAATTATCTGCATACGAAGCAGGCCAAGCTTGGCCATCTGCTGAAGTTTGACGACATCGAACAGAATGAGGATTCCAAAATTTAATCATAGATTACCTATCCTATACACGAAGGGTTGATGAGTAGCATGCCGAATTATTTTGAAGGACACTTAGTATCTGAGGGTTTGAAATATGGGGTGGTCGTAGGACGTTTCAATGAGTTCATTACCAGCAAGCTGCTCTCCGGGGCACTCGATGCCTTCAAGCGCCATGGCGCCGCCGATGATGAAGTGGATGTTGCCTGGGTACCGGGCGTATTCGAAATTCCGCTGATCGCCCAGAAAATGGCCGAAAGCGGCAAATATGACGCCGTTATCACACTGGGCACAGTCATTCGCGGATCTACAACACACTATGATTATGTGTGCAACGAGGTGGCCAAGGGCGTGGCGGCGATTAACCTTAAGACCGGTGTTCCGACTATTTTCGGTGTGGTTACGACGGAGAATATTGAACAGGCCATTGAGCGCTCGGGGACCAAAGCCGGCAATAAGGGCTGGGATGCAGCGACGGCTGCTATTGAAATGGCTAACCTGAATAAGCTGTTCAAATAATACGCCTCTTGACGAAAGACCGTAAGTCGTGCTTATTTATAAGTATGAGAAGAAAGCATGAACATAGATCTTTCTACTTGTGTAGCGTCCTTGCGGCGCTGCACTTTACTTTTTTTGGGCTGGAGGAAACCGCGTGACTGTATTGTACAAGCTGGAGACGTTCGAAGGTCCGCTCGATCTGCTCTTGCATCTGATTGACAAGGCGGAAATCGACATCCAGGACATTCCGGTCAGCGAGATCACCGAGCAGTATATGGAATTCCTACAGGGAATGAAGGAGCTGGAGCTGGATATTACCAGTGAATTTCTGGTGATGGCTGCCACTCTCCTGTCGATTAAGAGCAAAATGCTGCTGCCGAAGCCGCCCGTCATTGAAATCGAGGACTTCGATTATTATGAGGATGACGGCTATGATCCGCGCGCAGAGCTGGTGCAGCGCCTGATTGAATACCGTAAGTTCAAGAGCATCGCGGTGCATCTGCTGGATATGGAGAGCGAGCGCAGCCTGATTTTTACGAAGGAGCCTGAGGATCTGGGCCCCTTCGTTCCTGCGCAGACGGACAATACACTGAAGGGCCTGCATACCGCCGACCTGATCGCTGCGTTCCGCAAGGCGCTAAGCAAGGCTGCCCGGCGCACCTCGTACCAGCGGATCACCCGGGATGAGATCTCGGTCAAGGACCGGATTCGTGAGGTGTCTGAAGCCTTGCAGCGCAAAGGGACCGGCGGCAGAATGCGGTTCTCGTCCCTGCTGCATGAGGAGATGGACCGGCAGGAGATCGTCGCCACCTTCCTGGCTATTCTGGAGCTGATGAAGATGAAGGCCATTTACTGCTACCAGGAGAAATTATTTGAGGATATTGTTATGGAGTGGAGAGGGGGAGAGGATGCCAGTGGACTACAACACGCTGAAATCAATTATTGAAGGCCTGCTGTTTCTCTCAGGGGATGAAGGGCTGTCGGTCCGGCAGATTGCCGAGATTACCGAGCAACGGCCCGATCTGGCGACAAGAGCGCTGGATGATTTAAAAGAGGACTACCACTCGCAGAGCCGGGGTCTTCAGGTGGTCCAGATTGCCGGGAATTACCGGCTGGCGACACTCCCGGAGCATGCGCAGTATTTCGAGCGATTGGCTTATTCGCCCTCCAGATCCTCCCTGTCCCAGGCGGCGCTGGAGACACTCGCGATTGTGGCTTACCGCCAGCCGATCACGAGAGTGGAGATCGAGGAGATCCGGGGTGTCAAATCCGAACGGGCCATCCACACGCTGGGCAACAAGGATCTGATCCACGAGGTGGGCCGGGCGGAGGCTGTCGGGCGTCCAATTCTGTACGGCACCACCAAGTCCTTCCTGGACAGCTTCGGGCTGGCCAGCCTGAAGGAGCTGCCGGAGCCGTCGAGCTTCGATACCTCCGAGGGTCTGGAAGAGGAGACCCAGCTGCTGTTCAGTAAGCTGGACAGCCAGATGACCTTCGATGAGGTCGAATAACTGCAGCGTACCGCTGCTGTGATAGAGATGCCGTTGTCCCTTCGGGGGCAGCGGCATTTTTTCGTGGAAAATGGAGAAGTTTGCGAAATCACCGAATGTTATCCAGCCGTAATTGCCATACTAATCCAGAGGCTCCATGTTTATTATTCTAAAGTCTGCTTGGAGGTTAACCGTGTGACGTTATGGCTGGCAATACCCTTAATCCTGCTGCTGCTCGTTGTTCTGCTGTTCCTGCTGGTTCTGGCGTCATCGATTCATTTTCACTTTCGTGTGCGCAGACTGGGTAAGGATGACCGCATCGAATTCGACATCAAAGCTGTATATGGCCTCGTTAAAATTCATTATGAGGTGCCTGCGCTAGTCTTCCAGAGCCTCGAACAGGGAATTAAGCTCAAAGTGGAGAAGAGCGGAATCGCACCAGTGAAGCTGGATAGCGACAAGGAAGGGCAGGTCGATAAGGAATCTGTGACGCAATGGCTAAAGAATGTACGTACTGCGTTACATGCCACCCGCGGGCTGAAAAAATGGCTGAATGACACCCTGTCTCATATTCAGATCACCAAGCTGGACTGGTCCACAGACTTCTCGCTGGGGGAGGCTGCAACGACCGCCACGGCGGTAGGGGCCTTATGGGGACTGAAGTGGACGATGATCGGCGTGCTCTCCCGCATGGTCAGACTGGTGCATAAGCCGGGAATATTTGTGGCTCCTGTCTTCCGGGATCAGCCGTCTTTTGCAACAGAAGCCGTCTGTAGCGGCAAGCTGTCCGTCGGATATGCGCTCTATGCAGGGCTTCTGCTGCTGCGCCGAGTGTCGAAGGTGGAAGGTGGTCTGGGCCGGTGGAAGAAATTGCTCAGACGTGAACGCTCCTAAATAATCTACATACTCCAATCTATAGTGGGCAAGATAAATACTGCAGGTACATTTATATACACTCGAGGAGGAGACAAACAATGTCAGATCATCCGATTCAAGGTCTCATGCAGACCGCAATGGAGAATATTAAAGGCATGGTTGATGTAAATACAATTGTTGGAGATCCGGTTGAAACGCCCGATGGCACCGTCATTCTGCCAATTAGCAAGGTGACGTTCGGTTTCGCAGCAGGCGGCAGTGACTTCAGGGTGGAGGATGACGGTCCGGGCGTGAACAGCAGCGGGTCCGGCGTCAAAATGCTTCCCTTCGGGGGCGGCAGCGGGGGCGGCGTGTCTATTCGTCCGATTGCTTTTCTAGTCGTTGGCAGGGAAGGGGTACATATTGTGCCGCTGGATAATCAGACTCATCTGTTCGAGAAAATTATTGATGCCACGCCTACCCTGCTCGACAAAATTCAGAATATGTTCCAGCCCGGCATGGTTCCCGAAGCTTCGGACATTCCCGGCTCCAAGGTAACCAAAACCGTTGTAGAGACCGGGTCCGGCTCGTCTGACCATTCGTCAACACATTAGGGTACGTCAACGCATTAGAATACGTCAACACATTAGGATACAAGGAAATAACAAATTAGCCCCGGGATATCACCTTAGAAGGTGATATCCCTTTTTTGCCGGATGATGGAGGATAGGACATACCTGCCCTATGCCCCGCATACACTTGTACAACCAGGCAAGACTGATGAACCGTTGCGTAAGGAACGGATAAGAAGCCGGAGGATGAACATGAAGACATTAACCCGAAAATCTATGCTGTCCTTACTGTTGTGTGCACTGCTGCTTGCGCTGGTGCCGGTGTCTGCCGTTAGTGCAGAGAACCGTTCGATCACTACCCATGCCAGGGCGGCGGCGCTGATTGATGTGACATCCGGAAGAATACTGTACAGCAGCCGCGGGGATGAGCCGATGCTGATTGCCAGTCTGACCAAAATTATGACCGCCCTTGTGGCGATAGAGAACAGCGATATCATGTCGAAGGTCAAGGTCGGCAAAAATGCTTTTGCCAAAGAGGGTTCCTCCCTGTACCTGAAGCTGGGCGAGGAAATGACGCTGAAGGATATGCTGTACGGGCTGATGCTGCGCTCCGGTAATGATGCGGCAACGGCAATCGCCGAGCATGTCGGCGGCTCGGAGCAAGGGTTTGTCTACCTGATGAACGCGAAGGCGCAGGAGCTGAATTTGAAAAATACGCATTTTGCCAATCCGCATGGATTAGATGCAGAAGGCCACTTTTCCAGCGCGAATGATCTGGCTGTATTGACCGCATATGCGATGCATAATCCGGTGTTCAAGGAGATCGTAGCCACCAAAGAGAAGGCAGCGGACAATCCTTATGAGAAATGGGACTATAAATGGAGCAACAAGAATAAGATGCTGCGCCTCTACGAAGGAGCGGATGGGGTCAAGACGGGGTATACCAAAAAAGCGCTGCGCTGCCTGGTAAGCTCCGCTACAAGGGACGGGCAGCAGCTCGTGGCTGTTACGCTGAACGACGGAAATGACTGGAACGACCATGCCTCGCTGCTGGACTTCGGCTTCAACCATTATCCTCTGAAGACGCTGGTCGAGCGGGGCGAGGCCGTCAAAGGCTACAGTCTGGTGACCGGCAAGGCCTTCGCCTATCCGCTTGGTCAGGGGGAGGAAGCTAGGCTCGTCAACAAGCTGGTGCTTAGTGCAGATCCGCAGACTTCTGCGAATGGCAATGCTGCGGGTACGGGGAGTGCAGGTGCTGGTTCCAGTGTAAGTACGGATGCGGGCAGGGCAGGTGTAAATGCCAGCGGGAGTGAGGGCGATGTTAACTTCGGGCTCAGAGGTGTGATTATTTTACGGCTGGGAGATCAGGAGATCGGGCGGGTTCCGGTGTACACGCCTGGCCAGCTCCCGCCGGAGACCTCGCCGTATGTGAAAAAATATACCGCTGCGCGTGCCTCCGCCTACCCGGCGGGCAACTGGCTGCAGGCCTTCGGCAGTGCGCTGCGGGCGCTGTTTCACACGGGGGAATAGCGAAACCATTCTGTAAGATAGAGTATAAAAAATGAAGCGGGGGAGGGGATACCCATGTTAAATGGAATCTGGCTGGGGATGATTCTGATCGGGTTTGGCTTTGCGGCAGTTAACGGAAGGATGAACGAGTTCACCGCCGCCGTATTCGATGGTGCGAAGAGCGGGGTGACCGTCAGCTTCGGGCTGATCAGTGTGCTGGTGTTCTGGCTGGGCATAATGCGGATTGCGGAGGATGCCGACCTGCTGAAGAAAATCTCCAGAGTGCTGGGTCCGGTAGTCTCCTTTCTGTTCCCGGATGTGCCCAAAGGGCACCCCGCCATCGGCTACATTCTCTCCAATATGAGCGCCAACCTGCTGGGTCTGGGGAATGCGGCCACTCCGATGGGCATTAAGGCGATGCAGGAGCTGCAGACACTGAACCCGGATAAGGAGACCGCAACGCCGGCCATGTGTACCCTGCTTGCGCTGAATACCGCCAGCATCACCCTGATTCCGGCGACCCTGATTGCGATCCGGCTGAATTACGGATCGGCGGAGCCGGCGGCCATTGTCGGAACCACTCTGGCGGCGACGGCGGTGGCGACCCTGGCGGCGATTGCTGCGGACAGGCTGTTCCGCCGCCTGACTCTGCTCCGCAGGCCGCCCGGACCGCCGCCGGTCCTCAACACCGGGACAGGCCCGGCGAACGGGAGCGGGGCGCTCCCACAATCTTCGGTGAAGGGGTGAGCGTCCGTGTTACAACTGATCAGTCTGATCTCTGCCTGGGCGATCCCGGTCATGGTTACCTTTATTCCGCTGTATGCCTTCACGCGTAAGGTTCCGGTCTATGAATCTTTCGTGGAGGGTGCGAAGGACGGGTTCGGCACCGCCATTGCGATTATCCCCCATCTGGTGGGCATGCTGGTGGCCATCAGTGTGTTCCGCGCGTCTGGCGCGCTGGACTTCCTCATGGGCTTTGTAAGCCCTCTGCTGAAGGGGCTGGGTATTCCGTCAGAGGTGCTTCCGCTCGGTCTCCTGCGCCCGCTGACGGGCACTGGATCACTTGCCTATACTACAGACCTGATCCGCGTCCACGGCCCGGACTCCCTCATCGGTATGATTGCTTCTACTATACAGGGGAGCACTGACACCACGTTGTATGTGCTGACTGTGTATTTCGGCGCCGTAGGCATCCGCAACGGCCGCTATGCACTAAAGGTGGGCCTGTTCTCGGACATCGTCGGCTTTATTGCTGCGATTGCTGTTTGTCTGCTGGTGTTCGGGTAGCAAGGCAGGAGCAGGAGGTAGATGGCTAGATGGATAGGTGGATGAATGGATTTCCTCCACCTGATGCTGGACGAATGAGTGTTGTGGAAACAATAGTTGGAAAAAGGCTGCTTAATTAAACGTATTCTCGTCAAAGTAGTGAAAATAAACAAATTAAATGCCCTTTTCCCTTTGCTTCAGCTAACTTCCCCAAATCGCTTGAATTAATATACATTATTCCAACTGTTTTCCTTCAGGAGAGAGCAAATGGGTAATCGTGCACCTGATTTCAGGAAAAGTCGGCTGTATTAGGGAATGAGGGGTATTAATGCACCTGATTTCAGGAAAAGTTGGCTGTATGAGCGAATGAGGGGTATTAATACACCTGATTTGAGTAAAAGTCGGCCGGATGAGCGAATGAAGGGTATAAATACACCTGATTTCAGCAAAAGTCGGCTGTATGAGCGAATGAAGGGTATTAATACACCTGATTTCAGGAAAAGTTGGCTGGATAAGCGAATGAAGGGTATTAATGCACCTTATCACTTCCCTGGCAATCTGCCGCCGGTGGTGGTCCCCAAGCGCTGACCCGCAGCCGCTTGCCGCTTGTCCTACAGTCCTCACCCCCTTCCGGGAGGTGAGGACTGTTTGTTATTAGGTTTGCCCGTGCGTAGAAGGAGTAACGGAGAGGAATTTTGGAACTGTAGGAGCGCCAGCGTCCGCCTGAAAGCTTTCCTACGGAAAGCTCGCATCGTAAGCATAAGCTGTGTTGGAATTCTACTGCCGCTTGGCAGTCTAATCAAGGAAATCCAACTTTAACAGCGGCCGGAAGTCCAAACATTCCTCGGAGTTACGAATAGTCAACGCCTTTACCCTCTCTGGCCCCGCTCAAGCCCTGCTTTCACATCGCTCCCCAAACATTCTAACAAACATTCCTCACCGCCCGCCCCCCCACTTCATATGCTATTTCAGCAATACGGAGGGAGGACGACAAGGGTGGAGTACAAAGGCTTTATTCTGCATTATTCCCGCTGTCCGTCTATTAACGGCAAAGGCTTTGACTTCTGGGTCGGGCTGAACGGCTCAGTCTATGCGGCGCCGCTGCTGACAGACCCGGAGCATATTCATATATGCCTTGAGGGCAACTATGGGGAGGCGAAGCAATTGCCCCAGTTGCCGGAGCGCCAGCAGCAGCTGTTCGCGGCGGGGAAGCTTATACTGGAGCTGTCCGGGCGCTATGAAATATCGCCGCTTACGGTGGAATCGCATAGCGAGACTTGCCCCGGCGCATTTTTTCCGTGGAATGATCTTGTGATTTATGCCTCTGATGGTTATCATTAACCTGAGGTGAGTAGTCGAAAATGGAAAGATTACAGAAAATATTGGCGCAAGCAGGTGTTGCGTCCAGACGCAAATGTGAAGAAATGATTTTGGCCGGTAAAGTGGAAGTCAACGGGGAACTCGTAACTACGCTTGGCACGAAGGTGGACCCCGCAACTGATATTATTAAAGTCTCGGGCAGACTGATCCGGGGCGAGAATAAAATCTATATTATGTTCAACAAGCCCAAAGGTGTAATTACAAGCGCCTCGGATGACAAGGGCCGCAAGGTAGTAACGGATTACCTGAAAGGAATTACAGAGCGTGTATACCCTGTAGGCCGCTTGGACTACGATACCGAAGGGCTGCTGCTGCTGACGAATGACGGTGAGTTTGCCAACCTGCTCACGCATCCGAAGCATCATGTGCCGAAGACGTATCTGGCCACGGTCAAGGGTGTGCCGCACGGCACAGCGCTGGACAAGCTGAAGGCTGGCATTAAGCTGGAGGACGGCATGACCGCTCCGGCGGAAGTCGAATACAAGGATATCGATGAAGCCAGTAAGGAAGCGGTAATCAGCATCACCATCCATGAAGGCCGCAACCGCCAAGTCCGGCGGATGTTCGAGGCTGTGTCACATCCGGTTATCCGTCTGAAGCGCATTTCCTTCGGGGATATCATGCTCCAGAATCTCAAGCGCGGCTCTTACCGCCATTTGACCAAGGATGAGATCAATCATCTGCAGCAAATTGCCAAAGCGGGAATGCTTCGGGATAATCAGACACGCAAAGACACATAAAGTTCACAATTTCCCCTCCTAAAACTGTGACAATATTCGTTATAATGTTCATAGGATGTTCACACCTTACAACTAAAGTAATGAGTTGCGTCACAGAAGGGGGTACCCCTGTATGGGCAAAGCCAGGAAGCCAATCCAAATCGTGATACTATTACTAATCGTTCTGCTTGGGGCTTATGCCATCAGCTCCTCTGTGTTCGGGGGAGACGGCAAGCCTCAAGAAGGCGGGAAAGCGCCTAATTTTGAATTGCTTGGGCTGGACGGTGCGACCCATACGCTGGAGGAATTCAGAGGGAAGTCGGTTGTACTGAACTTTTGGGGCTCCTGGTGCGCACCATGCGTGAAGGAAATGCCTGCCCTCCAGGCGCAGTGGGAGAAATGGAAGGACCAGGGTGTTGTAGTCTTAGGCGTGAATGTGGGCGAGGATCAGATGACGGTGGACAATTTCGTGAAGCTCGTGGATATTGATTTTCCGGTTGTGATGGATAAGGGACGTGATGCGGTCCGCAGCTATGGGGTCTCCCCACTGCCTACCACCTTCTTCATTAATACAAAGGGCAGGGTGGACAGCATTCATATCGGCCAGCTGGATCTGAGCTCGCTTGACGAGCAAATCGGGAAGCTGGTGGAACCATGAGTAAGCATGAGCCGCTGATCAGCAACACCAAATGCGAATGCGGTCATCAGAATCCGGTAGGAACGGTTCTCTGTGAAGCCTGCGGCAAGCCGCAGGATGAGAAGGAAGAGAACGCCTCGGGGAATCTGGAGATGCGCTACGATGGGGTGGCCCGCCGTTCGGAGCGGGTAAGTCCGGGAGTGATCGATAAGGTCTGGAACTTTTTTTCCTCAGTCAAAATCGCCATCTACCTGATTGTATTGACGCTGCTGGGTGCGATGCTCGGTACGATTTTTCCGCAAGAAAGCACCTTTCTGAATATTGATGCTTCAACCTATTATGAACAAACGTATGGAACAGCCGGGAATATATATTATAGACTCGGCCTTTCGCATACCTATGAATCCTGGTGGTTCGTGACGCTGCTGGTCATGATCGGAGCTTCTCTGGTTATCTGCAGCCTGGACCGCGTGCTTCCGCTCTACAAGGCGCTAACCCGGCAGAAGATCCGCAAGCACCGCCAATTCCTTACCCGTCAAAAGCTTACGCTGAATACAGAGGTGGAAGGGGAGCCGGAGGAATGGGTGGCACGGATCGTTCAGCCGCTTCAGAAGAAAGGATACCGCGTGCGGACGGAGGGCGGCGCATTACTGGCCGAGAAACACCGTTTCAGCCGCTGGGGTCCTTATGTAATACATATCGGCCTGATTATATTTTTACTTGCTGTGCTTGCCAGGGGACTTCCGGGTCTGAATATGGATCAGCATCTTGCCTTCCCGCAGGGAGAGGCAGTACGGATACCGGACACCAGCATGTACCTGAAGAATGAGAAGTTCACAGTAGAATTCTATAGTGAAGAAGAGATGCCCGAGGAATTCCGGGGCAAGAAGGTTCTCCCTAAGCTTTACGAGACTAAGGCGGTTCTTTATGAATGTACGGCGGACTGCAGCGATCCCTCCAAGGAGCCTCAGCTTGCGGAAGTTGCCCGGCACGACATTCAGGTAAATTCTCCGCTGAGCTACCAAGGAATGAAAGCGTATCAGTTTGACTATGATCTTACGCCTGTGCTGCGTTCCGTGCAGCCTGATCTCGTCAATGCTTCAACCGGTGAGAGCTACGGCAAGTTCAGACTGGATATGAAGAATCCGCAGCGCAGCTTCAAGGCGGGACCCTACACCCTTGAGCTGAAGGAGAAGTATATGGATTTCGGATTGAATGAGGAAGGCCGTCCGGTCTCTACCTCCCCTTATCCGAACGCTCCGGCGTTTCTCTTCCTGATCCGTGGTCCGGATCTGCCGGCAGAGGGGCAGCAATATTTCTATTTCCCGAAGCAGGTGGACAAGGAGCGCTTCCAGCAGGCGGCCATCAACGATAAGCTTGGAGGCGGCACACGGTTTCTGGAACTTGAGGTGGGGAGTATGACGGATGTGGATTTCTCGGAATCCACCACCTATCTTAATATCCGTGTGGACCGGGCAATGCCGTTCGTCTGGGTGGGTGCGGGTATTGTCATGCTGGGGCTGATACTCGGCTTCTATTGGCAGCATAGACGCATCTGGCTGATCGTTGAGGGCGGACAGCTGGTGCTTGGAGGCCATACGAACAAGAACTGGTTCGGCTTCCGCCGTGAGCTCGTTTCTATTCTGGAGCAGATAGACATGACAGTCGATGACAAATCATTGGACAACGGAGGAGGCATGGCATGAGCTTGCTCGATTTCAGCAGTGACGTCTTTATAGCCGCATTCTTCTTATACAGCGGTGCCTTCATGTTGTTCACCATTGCCATTATGGGCCGCAAATGGTCAGGCAGGAAGCCGGAGGAGCATACGGCACGGTGGGGCAGGGTTGCTTTTATCACCTCTTCACTCGGGCTGCTCTGCCATCTGGCCTACTTCATTACCCGCTGGATGGGGGCCGGTCATATTCCGGTCAGCAATATGTATGAGTTCATGACCTTCCTATCGATGATGGTGATGGTTGCCTTTACGGTGATCTTCGCCATCTACCGCAAGATCATTCTCGGGGTATTTGCGGTTCCGATCTCCATTGTTGTGATGGCCTATGCAGCGGTATTTCCGCAGGAAGTACAGCCGCTCATTCCTTCGCTGAAATCGATCTATCTGAATATTCATGTCACACTTGCTGCGCTTGGGGAGTCCTTCTTCGCGGTAGGCTTTGCCGCCGGGCTGATGTATCTGCTGCGGACAGTGAAATTTGACAGCAAGGAACGGAGTGACCGTAAGCAACAGCGGCTGATCGAATTTACTCTGTTCTCGATCATTGTTATAATTGGGTTTCTTGGATCTGTATTTGCCTTCCGCGGTGCGGGCTATGAATCTGTTTTTGTCCGTTCGAACGTTACGATTGACAGCCCCGGGCAGGAAGATAGTACAATAGAGAAAGTGAGTTATAAAATGCCGCCGATTGTGGCACCGTACCATAGCGAAATTGAGAGCTTCCAGCCGTTTCTTGGGCTTCAGAAGCCTTTGTTTCAAGCACCTTCCTGGATGAATGGCGTCAATGCAGGACGCAAGTTCAACACCGTGATCTGGTCACTGCTGTCCGGACTGCTCTTGTATGGACTTCTTCGGCTGGCCGTGCGTAAGCCGCTTGGGAAGGCCCTACATCCGGTGCTTGATGGAATCGACGAGAATGATCTGGATGAGATTACCTACAGGGCAATTGCCATCGGGTTCCCGATTTTCACACTGGGGGCTTTGATTTTTGCAATGATATGGGCCGAGGTGGCATGGGGCAGATTCTGGGGATGGGACCCCAAGGAAGTCTGGGCACTCGTCACCTGGCTGTTCTACAGTGCTTATCTCCATTTGCGGCTGGCCCGCGGATGGCAGGGACGCAAATCCGCTTGGCTCGCTGTACTCGGCTTTCTAATCGTAATGTTTACCCTGGTCGGCGTTAACCTGGTTATTGCCGGACTTCATTCATACGCGGGAACAGACTGATAAGTTCGGGTTTCTCCGGGCGCGTATGATCCAAGGTGACGTTCTACTGTAATTGATGAAGGGGTTGTTGTGTAAATGGCTGATCACTTGAATAGAATTCTGGTGGTGGATGACGAAGAACGCATCCGCCGCCTGCTCAAAATGTATCTTGAAAAAGAAGGCTATGAGATTGATGAGGCAGAGGACGGGGAAATTGCCCTGCGCAAAGCAACCGCTAATGACTACGGCCTGATCCTGCTGGATGTGATGTTGCCGGGAATCGACGGCATTGAAGTGCTGACCAGACTCAGAGGAGTGAAGTCCACACCGGTCTTAATGCTTACCGCTAAGGGTGAGGAGATCAACCGGGTGCAGGGCTTTGAGATGGGGGCAGACGATTATGTCGTCAAGCCATTCAGTCCGCGCGAAGTGATCTACCGGGTCAAGGCGATTATGCGCCGTTCCTCTGCGACAGCATTTCTGTCTAAAGAGAGCAATTCGAGCAACAATATCGTGTTCCCGTTCCTGATTATTGAGCATGATGCACACCGTGTAAGCGCAGGCGGCCAAGAGGTAAGTCTGACACCCAAGGAATACGAGTTGCTGCATTATCTGGCGATCTCACCGGACAAGGTATTCTCGCGTGAGGAGCTGCTGAAGGATGTATGGAATTACGAGTTCTTCGGGGATCTGCGCACCGTGGATACCCATGTCAAGCGTCTGCGTGAAAAACTGAATAAGGTATCCCCGGAATCGGCAGCGATGATTACAACGGTATGGGGAGTAGGCTATAAGCTTGAGGTGCCTAAATAAGTGAACTTCTGGAGAAGTCTTGTCGGTAAGCTGTGGATCACGATCATCTTTCTGGTTGCTGTCGTGCTCATTACACTCGGGCTGTTCCTGCTGCCTTACATCGACAGTAATTTCACCAATTCCGGGGCAATCAAGCGCTTGTTCATGTATACGTGCATGATCGGATTCTCTCTGACCACATTCTTTGCCCTATTCCTGTTCACGAAGATCACTCAGCCGATGCAGCAGGTTATTGAAGCAGCGAATGATATCCGCCGCGGCGAATATGGAACAAGACTGACCCTGGTCACGAGCGATGAGATCGGCCAGCTTGCCACATCGTTTAACCACATGGCGGAAGAGCTGGAAGAGAATATACGCAGTCTGAATAATGAAAAAGGGCATTTATCCAGCGTCCTGCGCAGCATGAGCGATGCGGTGATCACCTTCGATATCGAAGGCCGGATCATCCTCACCAATCCGCATGGGCAGACCCTCCTCGAAACCTGGAGTGATCTTACCTGGGAGGAAGAAGAGGATAACGGACTTGTTCCGAAGGCCTCTTCTTCCAATGAAGTGCCGCCGCCGCTGCGTCCACTATTCTTCAGCACCCTTGAGGACGGGGGCGATCAGCGCTCCAATGTTCATGTCCGGCAGGGGGTATGGTCGGTGCACATGGCACCGCTATATTCCGAAGATCATCTGCGCGGAGCCGTTGCCGTTCTGCGTGATGTGACGGAGGAGGTGCGTCTGGAGAAGATGCGGCGAGATTTCGTAGCCAATGTATCTCATGAGATCCGCACCCCGCTCTCGATGATGCAGGGCTACAGTGAGGCTTTGCTGGACGGAATGGCCTCCTCACCGGAGGAGAGCAGCGAGCTGGTTCAGGTTATTCATGATGAATCCTTGCGTATGGGCCGTCTGGTGAAGGATCTGCTGGACCTGGCACGCATGGAAGCTGGGCATACGGATATGCTTAAGGCTCAGGTCGATGTGGGAGAATTGCTGGAGCGGGTATACCGCAAATTCTCCGTCAGAGCCAAGGAACGAGATATTATGCTTGAACTGAAGCGGCCCGAGCAAGAGCTGCTGCTGGGGGCTGCCGATGAAGATAAGCTGGAGCAGGTACTGACCAATCTGCTGGATAATGCCTTCCGCCACACTCCGGCTGACCGGAGAATCTCCATTCTGGCAGGCACGGTAGTGCTGGAAGGCAGAAGTCTGGTGGAGATCGCGATCAGAGACCAGGGGGCCGGAATCAATCCCGAGGATCTGCCGTTTATCTTCGAACGCTTCTACAAAGCGGATAAAGCCCGCCTGCGTGGAGAATCGGGCGGTACGGGACTAGGGCTGGCGATCGTGAAGAATATCGTCGAATCGCATCACGGCAGCATTTATGCCTCCAGCAAGCTAGGAGAAGGCACCACATTTACCCTGCGGCTTCCTGTCGAAAAACAGTAAACTAAGAGCATGCATGACAGCGCCTCTGAGAGCAGAGGTGCTTTTTGTTGAAATCACCACATTAATATTGTTCATCGTGAAACATATATTTCAAGCTAAGGCTTGCAGGAGGCTGGGCATTATGATCTTATCCTTGGACCAAGGTACTACCAGCTCACGGGCAATTCTCTTTGATGCAGAAGCGGAAGTGATCTCGCAGGGGCAATATGAGATCAAGCAATCCTTTCCCCGCCCAGGCTGGGTTGAGCATGACCCGGAGCAGATTTGGGAGAGCCAGCTTGCAGCAGCCAGAGATGCCATTGCAGCGAGCTCCGTTCCAGCTGATCACATAACGGCTATCGGTATTACCAACCAGCGTGAGACTGCACTGATATGGGATAAAATTACAGGTAAGCCGATCTATCCGGCAATTGTCTGGCAGGACCGGCGGACAGCAGACCAATGTGAGGAGCTGAAGGCATGTGGGATGGCCGGAGTCATTGCGGACAAGACGGGGCTTGTCATCGACGCGTATTTCTCTGCGACCAAGCTGGCGTGGATTCTGGATCATGTGCCGGGAGCAAGAGACCGGGCAGCCAAGGGAGAGCTCCTGGCGGGGACGATAGACACCTGGCTGATCTGGAAGCTGACCGGGGGCGCTATACACGCTACAGACGTTACCAATGCTTCAAGAACGATGATGTATAACCTGCATGAGCGCCAATGGGACGAAGAACTGATGGACACGCTGTGTATTCCGCCGTCCATTCTGCCAGAGGTGAGGATGTCGGGCGGAGACTTCGGTGTCTGTGACCAGCAGTGGTTCGGTCTCGAGATCCCCATCCGGTCGGTGCTGGGGGACCAGCAGGCAGCACTCTTTGGGCATACCTGCCTGGAAGCAGGCAGTGCCAAGAATACCTATGGCACGGGCTGCTTCATTCTCATGAATACAGGTACTGAAGCTGTGGCATCCAGTCACGGTCTGTTGACCACGGTAGCCTGGGGTATGGGCGATGAGCTCTATTATGCGCTGGAGGGCAGTGTGTTTGTGGCTGGAGCGGCTGTGCAGTGGCTGCAGGAGGGACTGGGGCTGATTGTCGCGCCCGCTGACTCGGAAGAGAAGGCCAGTGAAGTGGATGAGAGTGAAGGAGTTGTGGTTGTGCCAGCATTTACCGGACTGGGTGCGCCTTACTGGGATATGTATGCGCGGGGCGCTATATTCGGCTTGACGCGGGGCACCACCTCCGCACATCTGGTACGGGCGACGCTGGAATCCCTGGCCTTCCAGTCCCGTGATGTCATCGACGCGATGCAGAAGGATGCCGGCATGCCGCTTACCGGCCTCAGAGTGGACGGCGGTGCGGTGCGTAACAATCTGCTGATGCAGTTCCAAGCCGATATTCTGGGTAGCGAAGTGACACGAACAACCTATGCGGAGACTACGGCACTTGGTGCCGCGCTGCTCGCCGGGCTCACCTCTGGGGTATGGACCCGTGAGCAGCTGGAGAGCTTCAACACCGCCGAGAAGGTCTTCTCGCCGCAGATGGAGCCAGAGGAGCGGGAACGCAGATATGGCGTCTGGCAGGATGCTGTGTCGCGCACGATGGGCTGGGAGAAGCATGAGGGCAAGCACGAAGGCAGACTTTAGAGCAGGATATAGGTAGAAGAACAGAAACGGCCCGCAGTCAGAAACTCTGCTGCGGGCCGTTTGTTTACTATAGAACAGAATGAACGTTATGATTAGTACTCCATTACAAATGCGACATTCTGCCATCCGGCGCCAACGGTCCAGAACAGGACTTTGTCGCCGCGTTCAAGCTGCCCGGTAGTGACGGCTTTGTGAAGGGCGATGAACGGGCTGCTGGTCGAGGTATAGCCGAACTCATCGCCTATGTAGACTGCGGCCTCAGGGGCAATGCCGATCTTGCCGGAGACGGCCTGGATGTTCGGAAGGGACAGCTGTGAGAAGCAGGCGGCCTTGATTGACTGAGGATCAATACCGTTGTTGCTCAGCAGGGTGTTGATCGATTCGGAAGCGGCGTCCACACAGATGGAATCATCGAACGGTATGAATTTCACATTGAACTCTCCTGCGGCAACACCGGTGCGTCCGAGCTTAGCCAGACCTTCTGCAGGGAACAGTGAGTTGCCGTACACACAGGTGTCTGTCTGGTAGATAGAGTCAATGAAGCCGACCGAATGCTCGTCGCGCTCCAGAATGACAGCAGCAGCGGCATCACCGAAGTTCGCGTAATACACCGGATCATTCTTGTCCGCATGCGGCGCCACATAATCGGAGCCGATCACCAGGGCGCGGCGGATTCTCGGGTTCGCCATCATCTGGCGGCTGACCTGCTCAACCGAAGCCGTCATTCCGGCACAGTTGGCATTGCTGTCAATACAGATGGTATGCGAAGCCCCGTTAATCAGGCGGTGAATCATCAGTGAGTTCGTAGGAAATATATATTCAGGGGTCTGGCTTGCATAAGCAATCAGGTCAATGTCAGGACCGGTAAGACCGGTCTTCTCCAGAACATTACTTGCGGCTTCATAAGCCATTGTCAGGGAGTTCTCATCCGGGCTGTCGATGCTGTAGCGGTTTTCACGGCCCAGAGTAGCCAGCAGTCCGCGGATATCAATACCTTTGTCATCAAAATGCTGAATGAAAAATTCATTGCCGATTCTTTTGTCTGGATGGTAGATATCAATGTCCTTAATGCGAATCCCCGCCATAGTGCAGACCTCCTAAAAGTTGTCTTAGTTGTACTTCTCACTTCTCACGAATCTGCTCCGGTTCATTAAGCTTGTACGGTTGAAGTAATCTCCAGATTCTCAAGTCCGGCTTTGCGGCCCAGGCGTGCCAGCTGCATTTTGAGGATCGGGTTATTTTCCAGAGTAAGACTCACTTTCTGGAAGCCATCAGCCTTGAACATGATGAAGCAGTTTTCAAGCAGCGGCACGACATCAGGAGCTGTTACATTCAGCTTGCGGCAGTCGATATCCAGGGCATATTCAGCAGGGCTAATGGGGTTGATGGTCTGCTGGTAAGCCTGTATGGATTTGAGTCCGTCCTCGTTAGAGAAGGTTCCCTCCAGCTCGATATTGATTACTTTCTTCGCAGTGTCTGTCTTCAAAATAAATTGTCCCATGTTGATCTCTCCCTAAGTGTAATTTGAAATACCCCCAAAACATGATATTTGTGACTATATTCGACAAATTGCATTCGAATTTGGGATATTTTGCCTTCATTATAACCGGAGCATGCTGAAATGCGCAATCGAAAAGTCGAAATTTGTAGATTTATGAAGATTTTTCTTTGATTTCCTCCAGGGTATCCAGCAGCACATTAAAGGCCGAAATTACCCGGGGAGCACCGACGCAAGGGACCAGATGAAGCAGCACGCCCTTGATCTGTTCAACAGTCATGCCAACACGGAGCGCCATTACATAATGAACACCTAACTGCTCATACTGCCCCATCGTAATCAGAGACGAGATCACCGCGATCTCTTTCCAGTCAGAGCCAATCGTGGTCCGTTGAAAAATATCGCCATAAGCATTGCCCATGATATATTCGGCTAGTTCCGGAAAATGCTCTTTGATCGGAGCTAGGGCCTTGGCCCCATAATCTCCAGAGAGATTAGTGAAATGATCGAGTCCGCTGTTCGTGTTCTTGTTCACGCTATGGCCTCCTGATAGTAGGTTAGAAACGGTGTGCAATAAGGCTTGCTTACGTAAGATCCAGCGTGCGGTGAGCCGTAGGTGGCATTTCATCGCGGTCAGTCAGCAATTCAATGACAGCTGGCTTGTTAAGCGCTACAGCTTCGCGGATGGCAGCGGCGAACTCCTCCTGCGTCTCACAGCGGAAGCCGGCTGCACCCAGAGATTCAGCGAATTTCACGGCATTCATTGGAACCTCGAAGATCGTACCGTCAATCCGGCCGGTGGTCTTCTCCATCCCCTTAAGCGCCATATCCAGCTGCATATTATTCACCACGATGAAAATCACCGGAATGTCCTTGCAAACAGCTGTGTTTATTTCAGTTCCGAGCATCATAAAACAGCCGTCCCCGGTAATGCAGAAGACCGTCTCACCGGGAGAGGCCGTCTTGGCGCCGATCGCCATGCCAATTGAATTGCCCATGCAGGCAAAGTAGGCATCGAATATGAAGCTGCCGGGCCTGCGCACATTGAACCATTTCACAGCATTGAATCCATGGCTGCCGTCATCTACAAACACGCTGCTGTTGTAAGGAATCAATTCGCTCATCGTGCTCATTACCGAAGCCAGAGAGAGCCCCGCCAGTACGGGAAGCTCATCATTGTAATCATTCGAGACTGTGATTTCATGCTTGGTAACCGCTGAGAAGTCCAGCTTCTGGAGATACAGAGCCAGGTTGTCCCTTAAGTCTCCGCCGACAGCAATAGTAGATGAGGTGAGTATTTTACCGACAAAGGTCGGGTCTACATCGAACTGGATCAGCTGCCGCGGATGATTCTCCGGCTTCAGGTTGCAGATGGTCATATCGCTGAGGCGGGACCCCAGAACGATGAAGAGGTCGCTGTTGTTCATCAGTTCATCTCCATGCGAGGAGCCGCCGACGCCTATTGGACCATGGTAGAGCGGATGATCGTAAGCTATAGCGCCTTTGCCGCCTGGAGAGGTGACCACAGGTATGTTAAAGGTCTCGGCCAGCTGGACCAGTTCCTGATGTGCTCCTGAGCGGTTGACGCCCTTACCGGCAATGATCAGGGGTCTAGCGGATTCATTGATCGCCGAGCTGACCCGTTCATAGTTCTGATAGCTGACCAGCCCTTCACGTTCCGGCAGAACAATCCGGCATTCCGCAAGCCGCTCTGTCTGCACATCAAACGGAATGCAGAGATGAACCGGACCTTTTTGGTCACCGAGGGCGATGGATAGGGCATGATTGAAAATGGTGCTGAAATGATCCCCGCGTTCAACGAGCTTGCTGAAGAGGGTGGCCGGCCGGAACATATCCGCCAAATCAGCCAGATAGGAAGTGGAATCCTGACATTGGGGAATGCCCAGCTCCTTGATGGACTGGTGGCCGGTGATGAAGAGGACGGGAAGATTATTGGCCTTGGCATGCGCTGCTGCGGTGAGCAGATTCGTTCCGCCCGGACCGGAAGTGCCGAAGGCTACTCCGAGGCTGCCGGTCTTCAGAGCATAACCGCCGGCAGCGAAGCCGGAGCTAGACTCGTGCCGGCCGGGGATGAACTCAATACCATAGTCAACCAGTTTCAAAGCGATGGGGCAAATAGATTTGCCTATGATTCCAAAAGAATGTGTGACTCCCAAATTGCGTAATGCTTCCGCCATATAATCTGCAACTGTCTTCAGAACATCCACCCCGCAAGTTGTTATTTGTATTAGTCAGCAATAGAAAACCTGTACTCAACATAGGAGCACAGGTCTGTTGCACGAATCACCATAATCAAACGCATAACCTAAGGCGTTTACAGTTTTTCAGCAACCTGGCTGTCATGATCCCACTTCAGAAATGAGACTGTAGATCCATGGCTTTGCGTCATTCCCTTTCGGTGAATTTTGCCGGTATGCGATTATAAATGAATCTGTGAAGAATTTTCCTTTACAATATATTCCTCACTCCTCTTTTGTCAATAACCCCGATGAGAAGAAACTCGGAATTTGACGAATATTCAGGAGTGGAAATGGATGAATATTTGGATTTTCAAACTTTTGAAAATTTTTCCCTTTGGAAGGCTAAAGTCTTAAAATGCAAATGGATATTTAGGGCTATTATTATGAGGAGTAAGCATAAAGCCTCATTACATTCCTGATTTACTGTAAAATGTTAAGAATTCACTAGATATACAGCATTGTAAAATCCACTTATAGGACTTAAGTATTGTATGTGTGCGGTGATGCCTTATAGACAAGCTATGCCTATAGAACGACTATAGTAAAGAAGTGCAAAGCGGATTTTTTACCCTTATGCACAATTTCAACAATTTGTGAATATTACATAACAATCTTAGTTTTGCACAGAAAAAGAGACACCATCTGCAGGAAATCCCGCAGATGTGTCTCTTTTGGTTAAGGTTAGAATTTGAAAATATGAATTGTTTTTTGCAAGTTAAAGACAGCGGAAGTCATCTTCTCTGTCTCCTCAGCTACGGATTGCAGAGCGTGAATCTGTTCGTTCATCGCTGCGGATACCTCTTCGGTCCCTGCGGCGGTCTCCTGGGTGATGGCTGAGATATTCTCGATCGCCCCGGAGATCTTAAGCGCGCTCTCCAGCATAAGGTCACTCTCTGCGGAGAAGGAGGCGATCTGCTCGGTTATGTATTGGACACTATGTACGATCTGAGCAAAAATATTGGCCGTCTCTGTGATCATCTTATTCTGTACCTGGACTACCTCTTCGTTGATGGCGATATTATCAATGGCCTGCTTGATATCTGATTCAATGCTGCGTACCAGCCCGAATACCTCTTTGGTTGAAGCGGTGGATTCCTCAGCCAGCTTGCGGACCTCCTGGGCAACGACAGCGAAGCCACGGCCATGCTCGCCTGCACGGGCTGCTTCAATAGAGGCATTGAGCGACAGCAGATTGGTCTGTTCGGCAATTTCGGTAATCGTCTTGGTAATCATCGTAATGCCGCGCGCGTTCTGTGACAGGGCTTCAATGGTATCCGCCACCTTCTGGGTCGCCTGGATGTTCTTGCGCATGCCTTCGGCCTGGGTATCCACCGATTGCCGTCCCTGTTCAACCAATTCCAGCGTATGTACAGATCGTCTATTCATTTCCTTGGTGGAATTCGTATAATTGGAGACTTTGATTTCGATATCCTTGATCGATTCGGTCATATCAGCAATATCCACTGAGATTTCGTTAGCGCCGAGAGCCAGTTCATTGGAGGAGGAGGCCACCTGCGCCATGACAAATTTCAGATTCTGATTCTTGTCTTCAATCCCGCGGCTGGCGTCCATAACCTGCCGGGTAATCTGTGAGGCATCGGTGAGGATTTTTTTGAGCTTGTCAATCATGGTGTTGAAGGACCGGCTAATGTCACCCATAGAGCCGCTCTCGTCGGCACGGCTGGTGAAGTCGCCTTTGGCAATGGTGTGTGTTACATTGGAGATGTCTTCGAATGAAGATGTAAGCGTTCTCTCAATGAAGCGCGCAAGCGGGTAAGTCAGCGCTGCCAGAACGGCGACAAGAATAATGCCGATGAGCAGCCTGTCCATAAGGATTAGTGTGATTAAAACAGGGACAGCGAATAAAGCGGCAACCAGGTAACATCCGGTGACGATTTTTTGTTTCAACGGCAGCTTGTTCATCCAGTCCATAATGTAGAGTCCCCCTATAAATAATAATGTGTATTGTAATATTATAGGGGATACTAGTGCATTTGGTCTATTATTAAAAATCGTATAATGCTGCCGCTTCACGCAGAGCTGAAGCAACAGTATCTACAAGCTCAGGCGGTGCGGTCACCTTGATGCCCTGACCCAGGGAGAGGATCATCCGGCGTGCAGACTCCGGCGTGTTGAATTCGGCCTCGGCCCTGATCCAGCCAGGGGCCTCAGAAGGCTCCTGGTGCAACAGGGCGACGTATCGTTCCCTCTGGAGCTCCTTCATCGTGTGATCCCTGACAAGCAGGCTGGCGGGGTACCGGGGCAAGGCAGACTTGAACGCTGCGGTGGAGGTCTCCCAGTACTCAGACAGGACGAAATCCTCCGGCTGCTCAAAAGACTCAGCTGTGACTTTGGCCTCAGTAATTCTGGAGACCCTGTAGGTCCGCATCTCACCGTCATGCCCCGCGACCAAGTACCAGACGCCGCGCTTGACTACCAGCCCCAGCGGTGCAACCAGCCGCTCGGCAACATCCTCCCCGCGCAGATAGGTGATGCTCACCTTGCGGTTCTCCCATAAGGCTCCCTGTAAAACGGCAAGGCAGGGATAGGTCTCTCCGGAGGGATGCCATCCGGCTCCATCGATGTGAATCCGCTGGCTGAGGAAGCTGAAAGCAGAGACGGGCTGCCTGGTAGCGGCAGCCTGCAGCTTACGGGCGGCCGAGGAGAACTCCTCCTGAATGCCCAGAGCGTGCAGAATCGCCGGATCAGCGGGCACCAGCAGCGCGGCAATCTCCTTGGTGTTCATTCCGCTGAGGGAATTCCGGTAGCCTTCAGCCAGCTTCCAGCCGCCTTCCCGGCCGCGTTCCGCCAGCACGGGAATACCGGAGAAGCTGAGTGCCTCCATATCCCGGAAGATTGTACGTTCGGATACCTCCAGCGTTTGCGCCAGCTCCTTGGAGCTGATTTTGCCGCGGCTCTGTAAAAGTTGAACGATAGTGATCAGACGGTCTGCTCTCATTCGGATGCCTCCCTAACTTTATTATTAAATTATATATGTCAGTGGTTGTCATGTATAAGGTATATATTAGACAAGAGTACGGATTAGCGCAAATGATCTTCTAATCCGGGCATGATAGATGTAAGGGAGCGGATCAAATGACAAATCTGCAAGGGAAAGTGGCATTGGTAACAGGAGGGAGCAGGGGAGCGGGCAGAGGCATTGCGCTGGAGCTGGCGAAGGCAGGCGCCTATGTATACATTACGGGCAGGAATGCTGGTACACCGCAGGAGCAACATGCAAGGACGCTTGAAGGTGTGCTGGCTGAGATTCGCCGGTCAGGCGGGGAAGGAGCCGTAATCCGCTGTGATCATACCAGTGACAGTGAGACAGAAGCTGTAATCCGGCAGATTAGCGCAGAGCAGGGCAGACTGGATATTCTGGTCAATAACGTCTGGGGAGGCAATAGTCTCTTTATCGGGAATGAACCGTTCTGGGAGCAGCCGGTGGAGCATTGGGATCATATGTTCACTGCCGGGGTCCGGGCGCAGCTCAAGACTAATTATTATGCCATACCACTGATGCGCAGCGAAGGAGCTGGGGCGGGTAAATTAATCGTCCATACGACCTTCTGGGATGAGTATAAATACACCGGAAACTTCTATTATGATTTGTCCAAAAATGCGCTGGTGCGCATGGCCTACGGATTATCCCTTGAACTGGCTGCGGATGGCATCGCGGTGATCCCCGTCTCTCCCGGCTGGATGCGGACCGAGCTGGTCCTGGACAGCTTCGGCACAGATGAGGAGCACTGGCAGGAGGAGGAGGGGCTAAGGACGACCGAGTCAACAGCCTATGTGGGACGCGCAGTTGCAGCGCTTGCTGCTGATCCAGAAGTGATATCCATGACTGGCACTCCCCAGAAGGTAGGGGACCTGGCACGGAAATACGGCTTTACGGACACCGACGGCAGGCAGGTGCCGGCCTACCGGATTTCATAGAAATATAAGAATTTATAGGTTGCACACGATATATTATCCTTCTATTTCTCGCTGAAACGGTACCGTCCTTTCAAAGGACGGCAATGCCGTTTCCACTTGTTAAATGCAAAAACACTCTTTGGAAGTGCGCAGCCTGGGGCCTGCACTCCCGAAGAGTGTTTTATTGTGGAGAAATAAGAATTAGTTCAGAGTGATCTCCTCAGCGGTGTTGATCTCCGGCAGTCCGGCCAGCTTCACCAGGACCTCCTTCGGCACAGCCTTATCAACGGTCAGGAGCATTATGGCGGCTCCACCGATGATGGTACGGCCAACCTGCATGGATGCGATATTGACGCCATTCTCGCCGAGCAGGGTGCCGACGAGTCCGATGATACCCGGCTTATCGTTATGCGAGATTACAAGCTGATGGCCTTCCGGAGCAATATCGACTGGGAACTTGTTGACTTTAACGATACGTTCGCCGTAGCCCTGCAGCAGGGTACCGGCAACCAGACGCTCTTCGTCATGCTCAGCCTTGAGTGTTACTGTGATGAGGTTGGTGAAGCCTTTGGTTTTGGAAGCCTTGGTCACCACTACGTTCACATCACGGGTCTTCGCCAGATGCATTGAGTTGACGATGTTCACATCTCCCGCGAAGTGGCGGGTGAGCACGCCTTTGACCACATAGCGGGTAAGCGGCTGGGTATCCACATCCGAGAGATCACCGGCATACTCCACATGGATCTCGCGGATCGCGCCGTCCGTAATCTGAGTTGCGAAGCTGCCCAGCTTCTCGCCGAGGGTGAAGTAAGGCTGCAGCTTGTTCATAACGCTAGGCGCAACCGGCGGAATGTTCACCGCGTTGATGAACGGTTCGTTACGCAGGATATGGAGGACCTGCTCCGATACATCGATGGCCACGTTCTCCTGGGCTTCAATCGTCGAAGCACCCAGATGCGGAGTCACGATAATCTTCGGATGTGTAAGGAACGGGTGGTCTGCCTCAGGCGGCTCCTTCTCGAAGACGTCGAACGCAGCGCCGGCCACAATGCCGCTGTCAATTGCTTCTACGAGCGCCATTTCATCGATGACACCGCCGCGTGCACAGTTTATGATACGCATGCCTTTTTTCATGACTTCGAATTGCGGACGGGAGATCATGTGGCGGGTCTCCGGGGTGAGTGGTGTGTGAACCGTGATGAAGTCTGCACCGCGCACAATGTCGTCTACCGAAGCCAGCTTCACTTCCATTTTCTCTGCACGGTCAGCCGTCAGGAACGGGTCATAGGCCAGGATGCTCATGCCAAAGGCTTTGGCGCGCTTGGCCACCTCGCTGCCGATCCGGCCCATGCCGAGTACGCCCAGTGTCTTGCCGCGCAGTTCTACGCCGAGGAAGGTCTTTCTGTCCCATACGCCGGAAATCGTCTTCGCATAGGCTTGAGGAATATGACGGGCCAAGGCCATCATCATGGCAAAAGCATGTTCACAGGTCGTAATGGTGTTGCCGTCCGGAGCGTTGATAACTACTACACCGCGCTGCGTGGCGGACTCCAGCTTGATGTTGTCCACGCCGACTCCGGCCCGGCCGATAACCTTGAGATTAGTACCGGCTGCGATAATTTTGTCTGTCACGGTAGTCTGGCTGCGAACGAGTAAGCCGTCATATTCGCCAATGATTGCAACTAGCTCATCTTCACTTAGTCCTGTTTTCTTGTCTACAGTCACATCGCTTGCGTCCATCAATTGCTGAATGCCCAAATCGCTGATCGGGTCCGATACTAATACTTTAAACATGGTCTCTTGTCCTCCTTCAAATGGGAAAGCTATTATATATGCCAAGGATCACCGGGTAAGGCAATCCGCAGTACCAGAACTTACAAGAGCATAACGAGCAGCTTGACACCGGGGTAACGCGCTGTCGCACAAAAGAAACAGCGTGCAGAGGCACCAGATTCATAGGAATATGGCAATAAAAAAACTCCCAACCCCATACTACTGCCGTAGTAAGGGACGAGAGTTGTCGTGGTACCACCCTAATTCACTGCAACGGTTAAGAAGCAGCCTCATTGGCCTGCAAAGGCCACACTGGTAACGGAGTGATCCGATTGTATCTACTCTTGTGTTCAATACAATATCTCAGGAGCGCTAAAGATTAATGTCTGCCACCGGTTTCCACCACCCACCGGCTCTCTGAAGGCTGCAAGTAATCTTTGTTCCATCATCGGTTTTGCTTGATTAATTTTTCATAATGTAACATGGTGATGCCAAGTGTGTCAATAGGATTCTTCTGCACGGGTCCGCCTTGAAGTGGACCGTATTTTTCGTTATGATGCAATAACTGGTCCTACTCATAGAAGAAAGGGAGCTGCGGCATGATCTCCTTGCCGTAATATTGTTCGCGCCACTTGATGAAGTCCTGCTCCTGCACCGCACCGGTGGAGATGAGCAGGGTCACGGAGGACTGAATATTATTCAGCTTCAGCGAGCTGGCGGTCCCAGAATAGATCATATCGTCAATCTTGGCGGTGATATCCTGCGGATCATAGCCGGCATAGATGCCGCGGTTCAGCATCATATCGGCTATGGAAGCATTCTTGAGTAAGAGCGGCATTTTTTTCCACTGAATGAAAGAGATTGTCTTCAGCTCACCGGACTGCTGCGGAATGGACGAATGGGTCTTCGACCCCCATTTCAGCATGGAATCATAGAAGTTCTTCTGGGCCAGCAGCCCGAATCTTACGGCACTGGTTGTGAAGTTGTCACTTCTCAGCACTTTGGCGGCTTCGGCGCCGGAAGCACCCGCAGTCACCTTGCCGGAGGCTTGGGAGAAGAGTGTGAGACTCTTAAGAATATTGAGCTGAGATTCATAGAGCATCGGTGAATTAGTGAAGAGCGAATCCTGGGTAACCTTATCATACTGCTTGTCCGCCAGAATACTCAGATTCTTCAGCGTTGCCGCGTTCTGGCGAGCATCCGTGCTGCGGGCAAGACCGTCCAGCTGTTCGTTCCAATTGCGCTTGAATTCCCGGTAGGGCAAAAATACGTTATGATAAAAGGTGACAAGATCCTGCTGCTGGTAGGAGCCGGAGAATTCCTGGGCGCTTGGGTGGTCCTTCAGCTGTGAATACTTGGCCTCTGTCTTGTCAGCTCCAACCTTGACTCCCGTGAAAAATGAAGCGAATGCGGATATTAGAAAAAACAAAAAACCTAGTGTGTACATCATTTGAGTGCGGGAGGTACGGCTGTTCATGATTAGGTGCTCCTTCGTATAGGTGAATTAACTTATGTAAAAACATTTATAGAACAGGCAGGTTATAATGAAAAAATTCAAATTGGGTGACATCAAAATTAAAAAGGCCGATCCACAGCAGTTAACAGACAAGCTGTTACTCATTAATCTGTATATTACTCAGGGCCTTACCTTATTTATCGGTTTGATATGGATATTATTGCAGAAAAGAAATCCTATTCACATATTAAATTTTCCGGATAGTGTACATTTCGTGTACTGGGGCCTTGGCCTAGCAGTCATTATGCTTGCTGTTGACTTCCTGCTGACCCATATTGTTCCTGAAGACAGCATGGATGACGGGGGGATCAACGAGCTACTGTTCGGCAAACGGCCGCTGTGGCATATTGTGGTTATTTCAGCGGTGGTTGCGGTGTGTGAGGAGCTGTTGTTCCGCGGAGCGATCCAGCATTCTCTTGGGCCGTATTGGACGAGTATACTATTTGCCGTTATTCATGTCCGTTATCTGCGGCACTGGATTCCTACGGGCTGGGTCTTCCTCAGCAGCTATGGTCTTGGGCTTATCTACATCCATTCGGGCAGTCTGTGGGCACCTATATTGTGCCATTTCCTTATAGATTTGTTCTCCGGTATGGTTATTCGTTACAGGAGGGTATCATGACAGAACAATTAAGCCGGGTAAGGTCCCGCCAGAAACAGCAGAAGAGAGAACAACAGTCTCCGGTCAGAGCGGGCAAGCATCAGCCGTCTTCCGGGGCAGCAGAAGAGAGTGCGGGAAGTCCGGTGCCGGTAGCAGGGACCCTGTCCAGAAAGGAACGCTTATCGGGGCGCAGGGCCGCCGGAAGGCCGGAACGTGATGCGGCACAGGAGGAAGGGGAGCAGACTCCGTCGCGTGCAGAGAGTTATCCGTCAGAACGAATCCGGTTCAGCAAAATGTTCATCAATTCGCTGATTGTCTTATTTCTGATGCTGCTGGGCTTCCTGCTGTGGTGGGGAATAAACGGGGCACCGGATCTGGATAGCCTATGGAGTTGACTACGGTTCTCCTGAGTCTGCTTGTTGTGTGTCTTGGGGGAGCAGGGGTCATAGGCCTTCTGATGGTTGTTGCTGCCTTCAAGAAACGGTTGAATAATCAAGATATTGTACTGGAGCGGCTTCCTGCCGTGTTCGACCACTACCGGATACTGCTCATTACGGATATTCACCGCCGCCGTCTGCCGGAGGCGATGCTGACCCCGCTGCGGGGGAAGGTGGACGCTGTCTTCCTAGGCGGTGATATGACGGAGAAGGGTGCTTCTATAGAACGTCTGCTGGAGAATATGACACTGGTAACCTCCATTGCGCCTGTGTATGCCGTTCACGGTAATCATGATTACCGGGCGAACATCACGCTGGTGGATAACATCATCCGGGGAAGCGGAGCCAGTCTGCTGGTGGATGAGAACTGCGTCATTGAACGGGACGGTGAGCAGTTTATTCTGACCGGGGTAGATTTCCCGAGGAAAGGCGGCAAAAAGGCCTACGGACCTCTGCCCGCCGTGGATGAAGCGGATACGGAAGCCTTCCGGATCATCCTCGTGCATGATCCGCTCTGGCTGTCCCGGCAGCAGGAAGTTCCGGCTGACTTGATTCTGGCCGGGCATACCCATGGCGGCCAGGTTGTGCTGCCCTTGATCGGGAACCGGCATACCGATGAGTTCTACCGCCAATATAATGCGGGGATGTATGAGATTCCCCGGAGCTATAAAGGGGGTCTCCCGCCGCTGAAGATGCTGATCAGCCGGGGGTTCGGTACTGCGCATCTGCCGCTGCGCTGGCGCAGTCCGGCTGAGATGCATGTACTGACCCTGCGCTGCGGAGGGCAGCATTCAGGTTCTTAGGGAGTAATGAGATAGATACTTAACACGACAAAAAAACGGTTGCCTACATTTGTGGGACAACCGTTTTTTGATGTATTCAGAGTTCAGCGCATCTTCAGCTCAATGCTGCGCGGATCTACAAAGCTGTAGCCCTTGCCCTCAAGCGTAGTGAGCAGAGTGTCAAGTGCCTCTACCGTCCAAGGCAGCTCATGCATCAGGATATTGCTACCGGAATGCAGCTGACCAGTGACATTGCTGATCAGCTTGCTGGTCTTATCCGTATCCTTGGCCTTCATCTCCCAATCGAGGGAGCCATTGGACCAGGTCATATAGAGCATGCCGTTTGCAGCAGCGATTTTTTTGCCTACGTCACCTCCGGCACCGTGCGGCGGACGGAAAAAGTGAGGGGTCTCACCTGTGATATCCTTGACGATCTTCTGAACATCTTCAATCTGCTTCTTCACTTCGGCTTCCGGCTTGTCCTTCAGTACAATATGATCCCAGCTATGATTGCCGAGCACGCCGCCCCGTTTGTGGATCAGCTCCAGCAGCTCGGGATGCTCCTTCACCCGGTAACCGTTGACGAAGAAGATCGCTTTGGCCTTGTGCTTGTCCAGCGTATCCATTAGCGGATTGATTAATTCCGCTTCCTTTGGCCCGTCGTCGAAGGTCAGCAGGACTACCTTCTTGTTCGTCGCCGGATCATTAGGGACAATGTCATAATTCTTGTTCATATGGTACAGCAGCGGCACCTGCGCATCGCTGGCTGCCGCAGGCGTGGCCTCCGGTGATGCAGTTGCCTCAGGTGCAGCTGATGCTGTTACCTCAGGTGTAGGAGATGCGGCTGTCTCCGCCGCGGCTGTTGCTGCCGCAGACTGCGGCGTCTTCTCCGCTGCCTGACTGCCTGTATTTCCGCCGCTAGTGCAAGCTGACAGCAGACAAGCCGCCAGGAGTAGCGTTATTGTTGCTTTACCCACTTTTTTCATCTCGCTTTCTTGTTGTTTGGCTGTATGAGCGGCTACCTTTCCGCGAACACTAAGCATGATTTTACCATACAAGGAGGTTGGAGATATGAATACTTCGTCATTTCTGTGCGGGGTGCTGATTGGTGCAGCCGCCAGTATGATTATGTCCAAAAAACGCAGTGCCATGATGTCTGCCTTAATGCATTCGAATGGTTCTTCCTACAATGCGGGTGACAAGGCCAAGGACAAAATTATGGGGATGGCCATGACCGGCTTCGGCAGCACGGCAGCGGGCAGCAGCCATGAACACTCAGGCTCTCATGTATCCGGTGGTGGCGATCATAAAGAGGACTCCCCGTTAAAGTCCAAAGAATCAAATTTGAACATGCTGAAGGATTTCATCCGCAGCAACCCTGATGTGAAACATGAAGTCGAGCAGATTCTCAAAGATACTCATACCGCCATACCGGGTTTGTAACCGGATCTAACCGCTGCAGAATCATTTTGGCGATGCCGGCATCGCTGAAGTGATTCTTTTTTAATATGGCTTTACATATAATGGGCAGCAAATTGGGCTGAATCTATATTTATTTACGTGCATTTGTAGCTTCAAAATGATAACATACGTATATAGTAACCATTTTTGGCTCATTACTCGGGACTCATCATACATTAATATTAAATGAGCTTGCAAAAGGAGGATCCTGTCATGAGAATAGAGCGATTAAGTCAAGATAAGATACGGATTTTCCTCACTTTTGACGACCTGAGCGAGCGGGGCATCCAGAAGGAAGATATGTGGCAGGAGGTTCCCAAGGTACACGACCTCTTTACGGAAATGATGGATCAGGCATACAGCGAGCTTGGTTTTGATGCTACGGGTCCGCTTGCCGTGGAAGTGTTCGCATTGCCCGCGCAAGGCATGGTCGTTATTGTGACCCGGGGGAAATATGATCACCATCAGTACGGTGGGGCCGGGGAAGATGAATTGCCTGAAGAGATTTATGAAATGGAAGTTACTCTTGAACAAAGCGACTCCATTGTATATGCGTTCCGCGATTTCGAGGTTCTGGTGGAAGCGGCTCATGTACTCATCGGCAATATTACTTCTCAAGGACAACTGTATTCTTATAATGATAAATGGTACCTCTACTTCGATCCAAAGGAGTTTGAAGAGGCTGCACTGTCAGGGTTGGTAGGTGTGCTCGCTGAATTCGGAGATTCCTCTCCGGTAACTCAGGCTGTTCTGGCTGAATACGGCAAGACAGTTATGGCGGAGAATGCGATTCAGACGCTGTGCAATCATTTTAAACGCCAGGAATAAGAGAGTATGGTAAGGTACGGTTCCTTTTATAACATCTTCAGCAGGGATTAGGTTTAAGCGCAAGGGAGGCTATTCGGTGCTATTGTTATCGGTCATTTCGTCAGCAGTTGCACCGGGACTTGCGCTGCTGACTTTTTTCTATCTGAAAGACAAGTATGATCAGGAACCGCTCCATATGGTGCTTAAGGTGTTCCTGCTTGGCCTGTTGATCGTGCTGCCGGTGATGATTATCCAGAGGGGGCTTGTGCTGGGGCTGGGCGGTGGTCCTTATGTGGATTCCTTTCTGATCTCAGCCGGGGTGGAAGAGGCCCTGAAGTGGTTTGTGCTGTACCATATGATTTACAATCATACCGAATTTGACGAGCCCTATGATGGAATACTATACGCCGTAGCGATTTCGCTCGGCTTCGCAACAATAGAGAATGTAATGTATGCGTGGTACAGCAATGCTTCATTCGGCACCATGATTCTAAGGGCACTGCTTCCAGTCTCCGGACATGCCATGTTCGGCGTAATTATGGGCTACCATATGGGCAGAGCCAAGTTCTCCGGCGGGATCAAGACCCGGAAGATTCTACTGATTTCATTGCTCCTGCCCTGGCTGTGGCATGGAATCTATGATTTTCTGATCGCCACGACAGCTAACTATTGGATCTGGTTTATCGTGCCCCTGATGGCAGTATTATGGTATAGAGGCATGGGGAAGGTAGCGCGGGCCAACAGCCGGTCCCCGTTTCGCTTTTTGAAGCGTGAGGAAGAGGTTAACCTATAATCGAGATGGACACACTTAATCCTACAGGGCAGTTCCTTAAGGCAAGGAATTCCAGAAAGGAGAGAGAGGTGTCTTTTTTTGCGAGTAAAAGTTCGGATTGTCTGCAAGCAGTGCGGCGAAACCTACATATTAAGAGGGAACAAGGAGCAGGGGGTTGTCCAGACCGGCTTCAAGCAATGTCTGTGCAGCTGTGTAAGCGGCTTTGAGATTGAGGAACGGGCCTGAAGACCGGATTCTTGAAATAGTGCATAAGACTTCTCAGTTATTGTCAAACTAACGGCAATAAGCTACTGAAAGGAGCTATGCGGACCTATGTACAAAAGATTAAGTGCCATAATGTTCCCGCTTACCGCACTCTTGCTGCTTGGAGCGCTCGTCTGGGGGTATCAGGAGAATCAGGAGAAGAATTCGATTCTGATCAAGGCGGAGAATCAGTATCAGCGCGCGTTCCATGATCTGTCCTTCCATGTGGAGCGGCTTCATGGTGAGCTGGGCAATACGCTTGCCGTGAACACCACCTCTAACGGAATGCACCGCAAGGGGCTGGTTAATGTATGGCGGATTACCAGCGAGGCGCAGAACGAGATTAATCAGCTGCCGCTGATGCTGCTGCCGTTCAGTGAGACGGAGGAGTTCCTCTCCAAGATCGCCAATTTCTCCTACAAGGCTGCGGTGCGTGACTTCACCAAGAAGCCGCTAACAGAGGGGGAGATGGCGAATCTGAAGACGCTCTACCAGAATTCGTCTGAAATCTCCAGGGACCTGCAAAAGGTTCAGGACAAGGTCATCGGCAAAAAGCTGCGCTGGATGGATGTAGAGACTGCACTGGCTACAGAACAGAAGGCCGAAGACAACACAATCATCGACGGGTTCAAAACCGTGGATAAACGCGTAGCGGCATACCCGGAGCTGGACTACGGCCCTTCGGTTGCAAGCATCTATGATAAGCGGTCGGTGAAAAAGCTGGGCGGCAAGCCGGTTACCGCTGACCAGATCAAAGGCAAGGCGATGCAGTTCGCCGGGCTGGGCGGGAAGGCACAGGTGAAGATTCAGGAGAACGGGAAGGGAACCGAGTGGGCCTCTTATACAGCCACTGTGACTTCCGCAGAGCATAAAGAGCCGGTCTCGATGGACTTCACGGCGGAAGGCGGACTGCTGATCTCTTACAATGATAACCGCGAGGTTGGACCGGCCAAAGTATCCATGAAGCAGGCTGTGGAGAAGGCGGGCAAGTTCCTGGAGAAGAAGGGATATCCCGGCATGACTGCAGTGAGTGCGGACCGGTATGATAATCTGGGCAATCTGACCTTCGTCAGCAGCCAGGACGGCGTGCTCATCTATCCTGAGAAAATGACGGTTCGTGTCGGGCTGGATACGGGGGAAGCTGTAGGGTTTCAGGCAAGCGACTATGTGAATGAGCATAAGGAGAAGCGCGTGCTGCCGAAACCGAAGCTGTCCCTGGATGAAGTCAGAGCGATGCTTAACCCGGAGTTCAAGGAGCTGTATAACCGGCTGGCCTGGATTGAGAATGAAGATGCAGTGGAGCTGCTGACATACGAATTCGGCGGCAAAATCAACGGCTCACAGTTCAGAATTTATCTGAATGCCGCAGACGGCAATGAGGAAGCGGTGGAACAGATCCGCACCTCCTCGGGAGCACAGGATAAATAGCCGGACTTCCTAATTTGGGACGGATAGGATAAGCACTGTTATAATAGAGAAGACGCATTTCCGGAAACGGAGGGCGTCTTTTTTTTGAAACATAAGAATTTATATGTTTCACACGATAACTTATCCTTCTATTTCTCGTTGAAACGGTACCGTCCTATAAAAGGACGGCATAGCCGTTTCTACTTAGCAATGAAATGTAGTTATGCTAATGCCTAATAATATTTCTGACCGGCTATGAAGGGGCGTGCTATAATCGGTTTAGCATTTATTACTAACTCAAGCGGCGGTGACATGTTTGTATCCCAAAATCAATGAATATCTATACCTCCAGGTAGCATCCAGCGATGCGGCAGAGTCTGAGATCCAGTATCGGGCAAGGATTGCTGATATGGAGGACGAGAGCATACTGATAGAAATACCCATGCAGGAGAGCAACGGCCGGCTTAAGAAGCTGTTCGTCGGTGACGAGCTGTCGGTCTATTTTCTCACAGAGGGCGGCATCAAAAATTACTTCAATACTCATGTGCTCGGATTCAAAGAAGATGTCATCCGGATGGTTCGGCTGCGCAAGCCTGATGCAGAATCCATCTTCAAAATTCAGCGCCGCAGCTTCTTCCGCGTCAATGCAGAGCTGGAGCTGGCTGTTAAGGATGCCTTGGGCAGCCGTTTTCTGGTGCGCACCGAGGATATCGGCGGCGGTGGGACGTCATTCTTAAGCGATGCCAAGATTACATTGGGGGTGGCCGACAAGCTGGCCTGCTGGCTGCTCGTATCCTACCGCAACGGAAGCACGGAGCATGTTAATTTCGAAGGCGAGATTGTACGGATCAAAGTGCTGGAGACCGGGCGGAATCTGGTCATGGTTAAATTCTCGGCCATTTCCGATGCGGAACGGCAAAAAATTATCCGGTACTGCTTTGAACGCCAATTCGATTTCCGCAACCGCTGATTCCCTGCCAGGAATCTTCAAACGGGCCCTAAATTGGCTTTTTTCTCCCTAAAAAACCTCAATGTCATTTTGCACTGGGGTTCAAACTGTGGTATAATTTTATAAGTCGCAGGCAATGCCTGCTTTTTTCTTGAGAATATCAGCAAGTTCCTAGAGAGATATGTCGATAGGCATATTTCTGCGGAAGAGTGTTTGAGGAGGAATGCCCCGTTGGACAGGCAGGGTACACATACTAACGACCGAATTAACGTCGCCATCGACGGACCTGCCGGGGCAGGCAAGAGCACTGTAGCCCGATTGGTCGCACGGGAGCTGTCTTACATTTATGTGGACACGGGTGCCATGTACCGGGCAATCACCTGGTATATGCTTCGTGAAGGCATAGCTGCAGAGGAGCATGAGCTGGTGGACCAGAAGGTCCAGAATATGGCGATTGAGCTTCTGCCGGAGAAAGATGTGCAGAAAGTGCTGATTAATGGGGAAGACATGACCCCGCATATCCGCAGTCTTCAGGTCAGCGGCCAGGTGTCGCAGTATTCGAAGATTGAGGGTGTTAGATCCAGACTCAGCCACTTGCAGCGTCAGATGGCGCTCCGCAAGGGAGTCGTAATGGATGGCCGGGATATCGGTACAACCGTACTGCCGGATGCCGAAGTGAAGATTTTCATGACGGCAAGTGTGGAGGAGCGTGCTCTCCGTCGTTACAAGGAACTGAAGGATACGGAAACAGTGACTCTCCAGCAGCTTGAATATGATATTGCAGCGCGGGACCGGCTTGATGAAGGCCGGGAGATTTCACCGCTGCGGCGTGCCGAGGATGCTATTCTTCTCGATACGACGCATATGGATATCCTTCAGGCCGTGGAAGCCATCGTCTCCCACTGCAGAACCTATGTTAACGGGGAGAGAAATCATCTATGATTTATGCATTTTGCGTGGCCTTGCTTCGTATGATTTATGCCATACTGTTCCCGCTCAAGATTGTGGGAAGAGAGAATGTGCCGAAGGAGGGTGGAGTCCTGCTCTGCGCGAATCACATCAGCCTGCTTGATCCCATGACGATCGGCATTAAGCTGAAGCGACAGGTTAGGTATATGGCCAAGGCGGAATTATTCAATGTTCCGGTGCTGGGCTGGCTCATTAAGCAATTGGGCGCATTTCCTGTCAAACGTGGCGGCGTAAGCAAAGAATCCATTAAGACGTCCCTCAATACGCTTCGCAGCGGACATGTGATGGGCATCTTCCCGGAAGGAACGCGGAACTCCGATTCCGGTTCAGCCAAGAAGGGTGCGGCAAGCTTCGCGCTCCGCAGCGGCGCAGCCGTTGTACCGGCAGCTATTATCGGGTCCTACAAGCCGTTCCGCCGGATGACTGTTGTCTATGGGGCACCCATAGACCTCAGCGCATTTGAAGGTGCGGGAAGTGATTCTCTGGAAGCTGTAACCGATGTTATTATGGGACGCATCCATGAAATGATCAGTACCGGCAAGCCCAGTTCGCGGTAAGTCCGGGAGTCAAATCTCCTGCTTCCGTGAATAGCTTATAAATTACAGCATAACCGCTATTTTTTGGAACATACTAATCAACAAAGAGAAATGGTTTAACGATGTAATGATTGTTTTGAACTCTGCTCTACGCGGGTTTAAATAAATGGGGTTTTGAATCGAGGAGGGTAATCACATGTCTGAAGAAATCAAGAATCAAGAAGCTGCGGATAACGTTGAGAATAACGAGACCGTAGAAGGGGCAGAAGCTGTGGAATCCGCTGTAACCGAATCTGCAGAAGTTGTTGCCAGCAATGAAGAAGAAGTGACAAGCCAGGAAGGTCTGGAAATCATTTCTCTGAAAAAAGGCGATACCGTGAAAGGAACAATCGTCAAAATCGAAGATAACCAAGCTTATGTAAGCATTGGATATAAATACGACGGCGTTATTCCTATTCGCGAATTGTCTTCCGTTCAGTTGGACAATGCCGCAGCAGCGGTAGAAGTTGGCCAAGAAGTGGAATGCAAGGTTGTCAGCATCAACGACAACAAGGAAAGCCTGGTGCTTTCCAAGCGTGCCATCGACAGCGAAAAATCATGGGAAGATCTGGAGAAGTATTTCGCTTCCCAGGAATCCTTCGAAGTTACTGTAGCTGATGTTGTCAAAGGCGGCCTTGTGGCTGACGTTGGCGCACGCGGCTTCATCCCGGCTTCCATGGTTGAGCGTCACTTCGTTGAAGATTTCAGCGACTACAAGGGCCGCACACTGCGTGTCAAAGTGAAAGAGCTTGACCGTGAGAACAGCAAGGTAATTCTCTCTGCCAAAGAAGTTCTGGAGGAAGAATTCGAAGCTAACAAGCTGAAGATTATGGCTGAGCTGTCCGAAGGTCAAATCATCGAAGGTACTGTTCAACGCCTGACTCAATTCGGCGCATTCGTTGATGTTGGCGGCGTAGACGGACTGGTTCACGTATCCGAGATCGCTTGGAACCACGTGGAGAAGCCATCCGATGTAGTATCCGAAGGCGACAAGGTTCGCGTTAAAGTACTTAAGGTTGATCCTGAAAAGGGTAAAATCAGCCTCAGCATCAAAGCAGCTGCTCCGGGTCCTTGGGATTCCGCAGCAGGTCAGATCAACATCGGCGATGTGGTTACAGGCGAAGTTAAACGCCTTGTAAACTTCGGTGCATTCGTTGAACTGCTGCCAGGCGTTGAAGGCCTTGTGCATATCTCCCAGATCTCCCACAAGCACATTGGTACTCCGCACGAAGTACTCAAGGAAGGACAGGAAGTACAAGTGAAAGTACTTGACTTCAACCCATCCGAGAAGCGCGTCAGCCTGAGCATCAAGGAAACGGAAGAAGCTCCGGCTCCTTCGGCCAGACCAGAACGCAGCAACAGCAGAGACAGAGCGCCTAAAGAAGTGCTGAACAATCCTAACGTATCGCTCAGCAACGAAGGCCTCAGCTTCACACTGGCTGAACGTTTCGGCGACAAGCTGGACAAATTCAAGGGTAACAATTAATCCCTTTGTTATCTCATCATAACGGGTAAAGTAATCGGCGAGCCCTCGATCAGAGGGTTCGCCGATTGTCTTTTCACGGTTAGCCAATTGGAATGTTTTTTGCTATGATGAGTAACGTAAGGAAGACAGGAGGAATGAAAATGGCAAGACCCGTAGTGGCCATTGTCGGCAGGCCTAACGTCGGAAAGTCGACGATCTTTAACCGGCTGATTGGCGATAGACTGGCCATCGTAGAAGATAAACCGGGGATTACACGTGACCGGATTTATGGAGTCTCCGACTGGAACGGCAAATCTTTCAGTGTCATTGATACTGGAGGGATTGAGATTGACGGAGAAGACGCTATTCTAAAATCCATCCGCGTTCAGGCGGAGTTAGCGATTGAGGAAGCGGATGTGATCGTCTTCATGTGCGAGGCGAAGAGCGGACTCACAAGTTCGGATGAGGAAGTGGCGCAGATTCTGTTCCGCTCCGGCAAGCCGATCGTTCTAGCTATCAATAAAGTGGATAACATGAAGCGTACCGAAGATATTTATGAATTTTACACCCTTGGAATTGGTGATCCGATCGGAATTTCAGGAAGTCACGGAACCGGAATCGGCGATCTGCTGGATGCGGTTGTTGAGCGTCTGCCAGACAAGGTTGATGAGGAATATGATGAAGATGTCATCCGTGTGGCCTTGATCGGACGTCCGAATGTGGGTAAATCCTCACTGGTCAATGCGATTCTGGGCGAAGAACGCGTTATTGTCAGTGATGTTGCGGGGACTACACGCGATGCGATTGATACGCCGTTCGAACGGGATGGACAGCGTTATGTGCTGATCGATACAGCGGGCATGCGCAAACGCGGCAAGGTCTATGAGAACACAGAAAAATACAGTGTAATGAGAGCTATGAAGGCGATTGAGCGCGCTGATGTTGTACTCGTTGTAATCAACGGCGAAGAAGGCATCATCGACCAGGACAAGCATATTGCCGGGTATGCCCATGATGCGGGCAAGGCTTCGGTCTTTGTCGTCAACAAATGGGATGCCATTGAGAAAGACGACAAGACGATGCAGAACTTCGAACGCAACATCCGCGATCACTTCCTGTTCATGAGCTATGCTCCGGTGGTATTCCTGTCTGCGCTTACGAAACAGCGTCTGCAGAAACTGCTGCCTGTAGTACAGCATGTGGCCCAACAGCATGCCCTGCGGATTACCACCCATCTTGTGAATGATGTGGTTTCTGATGCCGTGGCAATTAATCCTCCGCCTACGGACAAAGGCCGTCGTCTGCGCATTAACTATGTCACCCAGGTGGCAACGAAGCCGCCGACCATCGTGGTATTTGTCAATGATCCTTCGCTGATGCACTTCTCCTATGAACGTTACCTGGAGAACAAGCTGCGTGCAGCGTTCAATTTCGAGGGGACACCGATCCGCCTCTTTACACGGCGCAAATCCGAGAACGAAGGTTAGGGGAGAAGAGTAGTGGCGTTTGAACTTCTGGTTATCGTTATAAGCTATCTGCTTGGCTCCATCAGCTTCAGTGTATTGCTCGCCCGGCTGCTTAAGGGGATTGATATCCGCCAATATGGAAGCGGCAATGCGGGAGCGACCAATACACTGCGTGTGATGGGGAAGGGACCGGCCATACTGGTGCTGTTTCTGGACGTACTGAAGGGAATTGCCGCAGTCTGGCTTGGCACATGGGCCGGTGGATGGGGAAGCTGGGTCGCAGTGGTCTGCGGACTCGCTGCCATCATCGGGCATAACTGGCCGGTCTATTTTCACTTTCGCGGGGGGAAAGGGATCGCAACGACGATTGGCGTGATGGCTACACTGGTATTCTGGCCTGCAGTGATTGCCGGGGCGATTGCCATTCTTGCTATTGTTCTTACACGGTATGTCTCGCTGGGCTCGCTGATCTTTGTGGCTCTGACTCCAGTGTGTCTGCTCTTCACGGAGCATACGACCCCGGAGCTATGGGGAAGCCTGATCATTGTAGTGTTCGCCTTCTGGCGTCACCGCAGCAATATCGTGAAGATCTCGCAGGGCCGTGAGAACAAAATCGGCTCCAAAGCCAAGGAGGGGAATCGCGTTGTCTGATAAAGTAACCGTGCTGGTCGCGGGCAGTTGGGGAACTGCGCTGGCTACTGTGCTGGCGGCTAACCACTCGGAGGTTTATCTGTGGACGCGAAAGCCTGAGCAGGCTGCCGAGATTAACGAAGCACATACGAATCATCATTTCCTGCCGGGGATCAAGCTCCCCGGGAATATTATTGCCACCACGAACATGGAGACTGCCGTCTCCGGTTCGAAGGCGGTAGTCATTGTGGCGCCTTCTTCCGGAATGCGCCAGGTGGCGCATAGCCTTAAGCCGTTCTGGAAGGAAGATATGCTCTGCATTCATGCCACGAAGGGCTTCGAGACCGAGACCATGAAGCGGATGTCCACAGTGATCTCCGAAGAGCTGGGCTGCGGTGAAGGAGATATTGTGGTGCTCTCCGGGCCGAGTCACGCTGAAGAAGTGGTGAGGCTCTGTCCGACCACGGTCGTAGTGGCTTCGCCGGATGAGGGCCGTGCCAAGGCGGCACAGGGGCTGTTCATTAACAATGACTTCCGTGTGTATACCAACAGGGATCAGCTAGGGGTAGAGCTGGCTGGTGCACTGAAGAATATTATCGCGCTGGGTGCCGGGCTATCTGACGGGCTGGGCTTCGGGGACAACGCGAAGGCAGCATTGCTTACCCGCGGCCTGGCCGAGATCTCCCGGGTCGGTGTGGAAATGGGAGCGAATCCCTTAACCTTCTCCGGCCTTGCCGGACTCGGTGACCTGGTCGTAACGGCAACGAGCCAGCATAGCCGGAACTGGCGTGCGGGCTCCATGCTGGGCCAGGGCCAGCCGCTGAATGAGGTGCTGGACTCGATGGGGATGGTTGTCGAAGGCATCCGGACGACGGAGGTTGCTTATGCGATCTCGCTGAAGCTGGGCGTACAGATGCCGATTACCGACCAGATCTATCATGTGCTATTCAAGGGCAGAACACCGCGTAATGCTGTGGAAGCTCTTATGGGCCGTGACCGCAAGACGGAAATGGAGGCCATTTCCCAGGAGACCTGGGAGCAGTGGCATTCCTGATCACGTTCACCTTTTGCCGGAATATCTCATATGTTGTTAATGGGGATTGACGGAGGAGGGATGAACAGTGAGCAGAGATTTTTCCAAGGATGCTTTGAACGCCATCAACAAGAAGACGGGCAAAAACATTTCAGAAGGTGCCATCAAAAAGCTGGCCGGTACGGTTAAGCCGGGCACCACACAGAATGAAGCCCAGCTCCGCCAGTTAATTAAACAGGTATCCGCTATGGCTAAAGTGCCGGTCAGCGAGGCTACCGTGCAGGAGATCGTCAATGCTGTTAAAAAAGGCGGCGCCGGTTCCGGTACGATGGAGTCTTTAATGAAAATGATGCTGAAAAAATAGAATATCCTTGAAGTAAGCCATTCCTGCCGGGATGGCTCCTTTTCAGACTGGGCATAACTCCGGAAGGTAAGCTGATTCCGCGGTTGATGCCCTTTTTTAATCCACGGGGTCTAATCTGTAAATTAATACTTAAAAAATGCCGCGTTTCACGCTATAATAATCGCAATCCGGATAAAGTGAATGGGAGGCGCATGACCTATGGACCCGATGACAAAAATGTGGCTATCACTGATTGCGGTACTGATTATGGGCTTATCCGTTTTTTTGATTACTTTTGCACGCAGTAAGACGAAGGGGCTGCTTAGAGCTGTTTTATCGGTCATTGCTTTTGTCATCCTGCTGATCGGAGTTCTTGGCGGGGCCGCTTCAATTATGTAAGCATTTACATTATACTCAGGCAGACGTATTTCTGACAGAATCATTAACTGATTTTACAGGGATGGGGCGTGTGTAAATCGATGGCCGGTTCAGGAATTCCCTATGTGGTTGAGACGGCACTTGGCAGAATAGCGGAAGAACTAGATAGTATGGGGTCTGGCAAGCCGCCGGTGTGGCTGCTGGGGGGGAGCTGCGGCCTGCTGCTGCACGGGGTTCAGCTCAGTGCTGCTCCGCGCGATATTGACCTCTATTGTGATCTGGAGGATACCGCGAAGCTTCATCAGGCACTGCTGAGGTACACTGTCTGCGCACCGGAAGAGGATCATAGCGGAGGCTGTTACTCCCTGCGCGGACTCTACTTCATCGGGGAGGTGAAGGTTGAGCTGGTGGGCGGATTCAGGATCGGCGGCGGCTCCGGGCAATATTCAGTGGATATCAGGACGTTGCAGCCCTATGCCCCGAAATGTACGTACGAAGGGGTTGGCAGGCTGGCCTTGATGCCGCTTGTCCATGAGCTGATCTTCAATCTCCTGCGCGGCAGGGACGAACGCTGCCATGCTATTGCGGAGCTGATCAAACGGGATGCAGCAGGCCATCTGCCGCTCCTGGAGCAGCTCATTGAGGAGAACCATCTGAAGGCCGGTCTGCAGCCGAGGCTGGACGAGCTGCTGGGGATATCTGAATCACTGCGTATATAACCTGAATCCAAGGAAGGAGGCTGTATGATGAATGCTAAATCACGAATAACGGTCACTTTCCTTCCGGAACAACGCACAGCTTCCGTCAAGCCTGGGATTTCGTTGCTGGAGGCTGTGCGCAAAGCCGGAATCGTTCTGCCTACCCGCTGCGGGGGCAAGGCAGGGTGCATGATGTGCAAAGTGTCCGTAGAGAATGCGGATGGAGCACTTAGACCTCCTGCAGAGGCAGAGAAACGCAAGCTTGGCAGCCTGCTGGATGAAGGTGTCCGCTTGGCCTGTCAGGCCGCTGTATGGAGCGATGTCCGGGTGCATATTCCCGAGGACCCTCTGAAGGCGGCCGTCCGCCGCAGACTGGAAGCGGCGCGCCGTGGAGAAGCGGAGGAGCTATGGTAGCTGAGACCCCTGGTGCATATGCGCACAGAAGTGAACAGAGAGGAGCCCTGCGGATGGACTCGATGCACACGGTGAAGCTCCGGCAGGGGCGGAAGAGGGTGTCAATGCTGCTGCTTGTCCTGCTGGTCTTATCTCTAGGCGGCTGCATGTATCCCAAGGAACAGCAGCATCCCGGCAGCGGGTACCGCGAGAGTGTGAAGCGGGTGCAGGCGGCGGTAGATGATTATCAGAAGCAGAAAGGGCTTCTGCCGATCTTGACCAGTGATCAGGCCACGCCCAGATACGAGAAATTTGTGATTGACCTGAATAAGCTCCAGCAGGAAGGATACCTGGATGAGATCCCGGCTGCGGCGTTCGAGAAGGGCGGGAGCGCCCATTTTCTGGTGCTGGATGAGGAGACGGACCCTCAGGTCAAATTGATGGATCTGGTGACTGTGCAGAAGGTTAACGATATCCAGCGTAAGGTGAACCTCTATAAGTCTGCACACGGCGGGAAGCTTCCGGCGGGGGAGGAGCTGTATCCGGGCCTTGCATCCATTGACGGCAAACAGGCAGGGACCGGAACGATCAAGCTAATTAGCGTATATTCGGGCCAGCCGCTAGAATTCCTGATGGATAGCAGCGGGACGGTCTACGTGGATTACGGCGCGGATATCTCCTCGGCTATGGATAAGAACGGCAGTGTGCCTAAGGCAGAGCGCGATCTGCGTCTGGAGCTGAAGCAAGCCTCCTACTATGTCCCCGTCAAGTCTCTGCCTTATCTGTGGGCCCAGGGCCGTCCTGTCCCCCAGGCTCCGCAGGAATAGCGGCACACTATTATAGACTTAAAGCAGCAATTCTCCGAGGGCGGGGATTGCTGCTTTTTTGCTATTTTTTAGTATGCGGGGTCTCAGAAAGGATAGTAGTTCTAGGCTGCGGGCCGCTCTCATAGACTTGATGAGAAGACTTCCGGGCGTCTTGACGCGTTGGTGAGCTAGATAGGATATACGAAATTTCAGATGCAAAAATGCGCGGACGCTTGTCATAAATCCGTTAAGGATACATATGATGATACTAGTCCAAATGCATGTCCGAGCATTCGGAGTTTAGCGCGGGGCAACCTTGCTTCGCCTCAGGCAAGTAAGCTAGGCTTCGGGCGGGCAAAGCTTAGTCCGGTGGTTGTCCTGCAAGGGCCAGTTTGCCGGCGGAACGCGAAGTCGATGCTCTTCAGGCATTTTTTCTTCGGAGTAATATGAGGAGGGGATCTCTTTTGGAAAAAGTGGATATTTTCAAGGACATTGCCGAGCGTACCGGCGGAGACATTTATCTTGGCGTCGTCGGCGCGGTTCGCACGGGGAAATCGACATTCATCAAACGCTTCATGGAAACGATTGTTCTGCCGAACATCACCAGTGAAGCAGACCGGGTAAGAGCGGTTGATGAGCTGCCGCAAAGTGCGGCAGGCAAAACTATTATGACTACCGAGCCTAAATTCGTACCCAACAATGCGGTGCAGATTAAGGTGGCCGAAGGACTGGAGGTTAACGTCCGGCTGGTCGATTGTGTAGGCTATGCAGTGGAAGGCGCAAAAGGATATGAGGATGAGAATGGTCCGCGGATGATCTCGACCCCATGGTTTGAGGAACCGATTCCTTTCCAGGAAGCGGCTGAAATCGGGACACGCAAGGTAATTCAGGAGCACTCTACTCTGGGTGTGGTAGTCACTACCGATGGTACGATTGCCGAGATTCCGCGGAACTCTTATGTAGATTCAGAAGAGCGCGTGATCGCCGAGTTGAAGGAGGTCGGCAAGCCGTTCGTGCTGGTTATCAACTCCACCCGGCCGCGCAGCGAGGAAGCCCAGCAGCTCCGCAGTGAGCTTGCCCTCAAATATGATATTCCGGTGATGACGCTCAGCGCTGCCAATATGACCGAGGATGATGTGACTGGTGTACTGCGTGAAGTGCTGTATGAATTCCCTGTACATGAAGTTAATGTTAATCTGCCGAGCTGGGTGATGGTGCTGGGCGAGAATCACTGGCTGCGCAGCAGCTATGAGAACTCTGTCCGTGATACCGTGAAAGATATCCGCCGTCTGCGCGATGTGGACCGCCTGGTCTCCCAGTTTACTGAATATGATTTCATCGACCGGGCAGGCCTCAGCGGGATGAACATGGGCCAGGGGGTAGCCGAGATCGACCTCTACGCTCCCGAAGAGCTGTATGATCAGGTGCTGATGGAGGTAGTCGGGGTCGAGATTCGCGGCAAGGATCACCTGCTTCAGCTGATGCAGGACTTCTCCCACGCCAAGCGTGAATATGACCGCTTCTCAGAAGCGCTGGAAATGGTCAAAACCACGGGGTATGGTATCGCCGCACCTTCACTGGCTGAGATGGCGCTGGATGAGCCTGAGCTGATCCGTCAAGGCTCCCGCTTCGGAGTCCGGCTGAAGGCTACGGCACCGTCGATCCATATGATCCGGGTGGATGTCGAGTCGGAGTTCTCGCCGATCATCGGTACGGAGAAACAGAGTGAAGAGCTGGTGCGCTATCTGATGCAGGACTTTGAGAATGACCCGATCAAAATCTGGGAATCCGATATCTTCGGCCGGTCCCTGCATTCCATAGTCCGTGAGGGCATTCAGGGCAAGATCGCGATGATGCCGGATAATGCCCGCTACAAGCTGCAGGAAACGCTGGGCCGGATTATCAACGAGGGCTCGGGCGGACTGATCGCCATCATCCTTTAAATGAAATGAGCTTGTCCTTTGGAGCGGGAGTATTTCCCGCTCTTTTGCTATTTCCGGGCCCTTTCGCTGCTAGCGAGAAAAAAGGGGGGATTTCCCTGGAAAGCTTCCGTTTTTACGGAATAACTGGTAGTAATAGACTGCGCAATTGCAGCGGAATGAAGGGGAACCTGCTACTTTCTGCTCCTTTTTTGAGGAACGCCTTGATATTATGGTTGGGCTGTATTACTATAAGTTTGTTGCGCTTCTAGAAGAGAGGTGCCAGTATCTAGTATTAAACGGGATTATCACGTATATTTTACGTTGAAACGGAAACAGTGTATGATACCGGAACTTTTAACCAGGGAGGTGAGAAGACATGAATAAATCAGATTTGATCAACGTAGTTACAGAAGCAACTGAACTTCCCAAAAAAGACGCTACGAAAGCGGTAGATGCTGTTTTTGAAGCAATCACAGGTGCACTGCAAAGCGGCGATAAGGTTCAGCTGGTTGGCTTCGGAAACTTTGAAGTGCGCGAACGTTCCGCACGTAAAGGCCGCAACCCGCAGACTGGTGAAGAAATCGAAATTCCTTCAAGCAAAGTACCGGCATTCAAACCCGGTAAAGCGCTGAAAGACGGAATCAAATAAAGATTTCTACATATCTGCCCCATAGTCCTTGAATACCAACGATGCCGCCTTCCAGGGCGGCATTTGTTTTTGAAAGGCTCATAAACTTTGAGGAGGATTACAATGACTGAGAAGAAGAATGAAGTGAATCCTGCACCGTCCGGCAGCGACTATATCGTAGTCAAGGCCAAGGAGAACGGTGTTCAGGTCATCGGGCTGACCCGGGGGCTGGACACACGGTTTCACCATACGGAGAAGCTGGACAAAGGCGAGGTGCTCATTGCCCAATTCACCGATCACACCTCAGCAATGAAAATCCGCGGCAAGGCTGAAATTTGGAGCAAACACGGACAATTAGAGAGTGAAAGCTGAAAAGCAGGCATAGCCTGCTTTTTTTCAAAATATAACTAGGTAAGGGCCGATCCGCGGCGCCGTATAATCCTGCATAGCAGCGGAAACTATGAGTAGGGGGCATGTTATGAACCGGAGCTGGCTGATCGGAACGGCGTTGCTGCTTAGTGCGGCTACTACCTTGCTGTTGCCGCAACTGGCCGGCAACGTTATAACTGCCCAGAGCAAGTATAGCGCAGTACAGACGATAGGTCCGGATGGCCTCATACTGGAGAATGACAATCTGGTAGATGCGCTGAGTGAGATTCCGCTGAGTCTGATGATTGACAAGGCAGGCTGGGAGAACCGGGTATTGTCTCTTGATCTCAAGGTGAACGGTGATGCCCACGAACCGCAGGAGCTGTACCGCAATATGGCTCTGGCTATCGGGTTCGCAATTCAGGAGACCTCGAACGTGGACCAGCTGCTGCTGCGTGTGGTGGCAGAGGACAGGTGGCTGGATACCCGCCGCCTGCTCCTCGCCGGTGATATCCGCCGCAGCGAGTGGACTCCCCTGCTGCAGGAGGCGCTGGAGAACGCAGGCAATTCGCCTCTTCCCGATTCGCTGAAGAACGGCTTCCGCATTAGCGAAAGTGAGCTGTGGAAAAAACAGTTCATTTATCCCTGAACCGGGTAATTGAAACTAGAAGGCTCCACCCGTGCGTGACAAAAAAACATGTGATATAATAGACAAGATTGTGAACAATGAGTTTGACAAACGTCAATGGCTTCGGAGGCTAAAATGAAACCGTACCGCATACCGCAACTGGCTAAACCCTACACCGACTACGATATGATTCAGCGGCATACGGAACTGCCGCCGTTCTCAGACGGGCGGGGTCATTTGTTATATATTTTTCTCGGCAGAGGCCGGGGGGCAGACTTCCAGCAGGCAGAACTGTTCACCCTGGTGACTGGACTCGTCCAGCTTGGACTGGATACACATGAGAGCATTGACCGGAATCATGAAGAACCCGGCGGCGATATTATGCGCACCCGCCAGCTGAAGGTTCTGGCCGGTGATTATTTCAGCAGCTGGTTCTACCATCTGCTCGCGAAGCAAGGTCAGATTGAAATGGTGGGCACGCTCAGCGCGGCTATCGCTGATTTCAATGTGATGAAGGCCAATCTTTACGGCAAGATGAGCGGAACGCTTGTCCCGGCCGAACAATACTTGAAGCACACGGTACAGCTCAATATGCGGCTGTTTCTTTCTTTTACACCGCTGATTGAAGAGTCCCTGAGAGACGTCTGGCAGAAGCTGCTGGCCGAATTCAGCCAGTGTGAGACTGCAGCCCAGGAATTGCGCCGGGGGGCAGCTCCGGGAAGTGCGCTTACGGGCTATGCTTACTGGAAGGTGATGGAGTCGGCGACCGAAGAGGAGCGTCAGCGTCTTAAGGGGCAGACTCTGGACCCCAAGGACTGGCAGAAGCTGAAGCTGAGGTGCAAATGTGATACACTGCTGACGGACAAGCTGCATAGTTCGCTTGCGTCCATTCAGTCGTTATTGCAGAGCATCAGGGATGAGGAACTGGCGGGTCAGCTTAGATCAGCACTGGACCGCCTGCTTCTGCAAATGAAAATTTCCGGACAAGCTGCCGTGGAGGGTTAGAGAATGACAGTAGATAAAGCTACCGTAACAGGCGGGCAAGGCGAGAAGCCGAAGGAGCAATTTGTTCATTCGGTATTTGAGAGCATTGCCGGCAAATATGATCTGATGAATGATATTCTGAGCTTCCGGCGCCATAAGGCCTGGCGGAAGTTCACCATGCGCAAGATGGGCATGAAGCGGGGGGACTCGGCAGTGGACCTGTGCTGCGGTACCTGCGACTGGAGCATAGCCCTAGCTGATGCGAGCGAGAACGGAAATGTTATGGGACTGGACTTCAGCGCAGGCATGCTGGAGGTGGGACGGCGCAAGGTGGAGGCGCGCGGACTGCAGGACCGTATCTCCCTGATTCAGGGGAATGCGATGGAGCTGCCATTCGGTGATAATTCCTTCGATTACGCGACGATCGGCTTTGGACTTCGTAATGTGCCTGATCCTGTTCAGGTACTAAACGAGATGAAGCGCGTGGTGAAGCCAGGCGGTATGGTGGTATGCCTGGAGCTGTCGAAGCCGATGAAGCAGCCGTTCAAAGGTATTTATTATTTTTATTTCCAGCGTGTGCTTCCTCTGCTCGGCAGGCTGTTCGCCAAGCGGTATGAGCAATATAAATGGCTTCCTGAATCACTGGCACTCTTCCCGGACAGGAAGCAATTAGAGGAGATCTTCCGGGATACCGGACTTACAAAAGTGGAATCGTTCCCCTTGAATGGTGGCATCGCGGCGTTACATCTTGGACTCAAGGAGAACTGTAATGTTTAAGAAAATCGGTATTTTTCTACAAATGATTAAATTTGAGCACACGGTTTTTGCTTTACCCTTTGCCTTTATGGGGGCTTTGCTTGGTTCAGTAGTTATGTTCGGGGAACTGCCCTCCTGGAGCCAGATCGGATGGGTAGTTGTTGCTATGTTCGGCGCACGCAGCGCGGCTATGGGGCTTAACCGGCTGATCGACCGGATCAGTGATGCGAAGAATCCCCGGACAGCGGGTAGAGCCATTCCGGCAGGATTATTGAAGGTTGGAGAGGTATCGCTGTTCATCGCTTTCTCGTTCTTTTTGCTGTTCTGGGCAGCCTTGAGGCTCAATCCGCTGTCAGCGAAGCTGCTGCCGATTGCTGTTTTTCTGCTGGTCATCTATTCCTTCACCAAACGCTTCACCTGGGCCTGTCATCTGATTCTCGGGCTTACGATTGCCCTTGCGCCTCTCGGCGGTTGGGTTGCGGTTACAGGAACGGTAGACTCGACTGCTATGATTTTCTATTTCACGATCGTATTTTGGACAGCAGGCTTTGATATCATCTACTCCTGCCAGGATGTGGACTTCGACCGCAAGGAAGGTCTGTATTCGATTCCGGTGCGCTTCGGGGTGGCCCGTGCGCTGGGCATTGCCAAGGTTTTTCATCTGTTGACAGCCCTGGGCTTCATCTCCCTGTTGTTCATCACGGATCTGAGCTGGTGGTATGTGGCCGGCATGGTGATTGCTTACATTATACTTTTCTATGAGCACTACATTGTGTCTCCGGGTGATCTTAGCAAGCTGCAGACCGCCTTCTTTACCATGAACGGCGTGCTTAGCATTGTGGTCTTTTCCTTTACTCTGATTGACCTGGTGGTGCAGTTCTACAAATGACCGAACTTAAGCCTAAGAACTTAGTGGTTGGCATTACCGGTGCGAGCGGGGCAATCTACGGCATCCGGCTGACAGAGACCTTGCTGTCCCTCGGTTATACAGTACATCTGGTTGTCAGTAATGCAGGCTGGCGTGTTTTCAAAGAGGAGTTGGGCTATGCCGTAACTGACCGGGAAGGACTGCTGAACGAGCAGTTCGGCAGCTATCCCGGTTCTCTTGTGTACCACCCGGTACAGGATATCGGCGCTTCGATTGCCAGCGGCTCCTTCCGGACAGAGGGGATGATTATTATGCCCTGCTCGATGGGAACACTGTCTGCTGTAGCGCATGGCAGCTCGGACAATCTGATGACGCGGGCTGCGGATGTCATGCTGAAGGAGGGGCGTCCGCTGGTTCTGGTTCCCCGGGAGACACCACTGCACGCGATTCACCTGGAGAATATGCTGAAGCTGTCGCGAATGGGTGTCAAGTTGATTCCGGCAATGCCGGCGTTCTATTACGGTCCTGCCACGATGGATGATCTGATCAATTTCATGGTGGGCAAGGTACTCGATAGCTTCGGAATTGAGCATACTTTATTTCGCAGATGGGGGGAATGAAGGATGACAGACCTGGAACACACCGTCATCGGCAAAATCAGCTATACCAATTCATGGCCTGTCTATCATTATTTCGATCCCTCTGCTTTAAGCTTTCCTGCTGAAATGGTGAGTGAGGTGCCTGCTGTGCTTAACCAGGGCATGGCAGCAGGAGATATTCATGTCGGGGCTTTATCCTCCTTTGCTTACGCAGCGGCCAGCGACCGGCTGCTGCTGCTGCCTGGTCTGTCTGTCAGCGCGGATGGTCCGGTGCGGTCGATATTTCTTTTCTCCAAAAAGCCGCTACAGCAGATTGGCAGCGGAACGATAGCCGTGACGAACACCTCGGCTACCTCGGTCAATCTGCTGAAGATCCTGATGCACAAGGCCTTTAGGGCCAGCCCGGAGTACATCAGCAGCAATCCCGATCTGAATACCATGATGCAGCAGGCGGATGCTGGTCTCCTGATCGGCGACCATGCCATCCGCGCCTCCTGGCAGGATCAGGGCTATGAAGTGACGGATCTGGGTGAGCTGTGGAAGGAATGGACCGGCCACAGTATGACCTTTGCTGTATGGGCGGTTAACCGCAAGGCTGCAGCCCGGAATCCTGAGGCTATTGCTGAGATTGCTGAAGCCTTCGAGCGGAGCAAGAGACGCGGCCTGAATGATCTGGGACCGGTAATTCACGAAGCCTGCTGTACGATCGGGGGCACGGCCTCCTATTGGAGAGATTACTTCCGTAATTTATGTTATGACTTTGGGGAAAGGCAGCAGGAAGGTCTGAACCTCTATTTCCGCTATGCCTATGAAATGGGCCTGCTGCCGCAGGAAGTGAAGATGGAGCTTTGGAGCCACAATCTGCTGACACGGGTGAAAGAATGAAGCGACTGCAAATATTCGGCTTGCTGAACAAAGATATGGATCAGATTGAGAAAGAGCTGTACCGCAGTGTCCAGGGGGATGATGACCTGCTGAGCGAGACTTCGCTGCATCTGCTGAGAGCAGGGGGCAAGCGGCTCCGGCCGGTATTCGTTCTGATGGGCGGCAAATTCGGGACCTATGATCTCGATAAGCTGAAGCGTGTCGCTATTCCGCTGGAGCTGATTCACAGCGCCTCGCTGGTCCACGATGATGTCATTGACGATGCGGAGCTCCGGCGGGGAGAGCCTACCGTCAAGGCGAAATGGGGCGACAAGATCGCCATGTACACCGGTGACTATATTTATGCCAAGGCACTTGTGATGACTTCAGGGCTGAAGAATCCCCTGATTCATCAGATTCTCTCCAAAGCCATGGTAGAGATGTCCATCGGAGAGATGGAGCAGATCCGCGACTTCTTCAACAGCGGACAGAGCGTGCGCCATTACCTGCGGAGAATCCGCCGGAAGACAGCACTGCTGATTGCTGTCAGCTGTCAGCTTGGCGCTCTGGCTGCAGATGCGGAGCCGGGAACTGCCAGGCTCCTCTATAATTACGGATATAACGTTGGGATGGCGTTTCAAATCCGTGATGATCTGCTCGATCTCTCCGGAACGGAGAAGCAAATTGGCAAGCCGCCCGGAAGCGATATGCGGCAGGGGAACATCACTTTGCCTGTCATCTACAGTCTGCAGGATGAGCGGCTCCGCGGCCGCCTGCTGGAAGAGCTTGAAGCGATTCGTGAAGGGAAGAGCGGGGTCGGGCGCGCGATTGATCTGATTCTCTCCGGCGACGGGATCTCCCGTGCAGAGGAGCTGGCTTCCCGTTATATCGCCAAGGCACTTGATGCGCTGGAGCAGCTGCCCAGCAACCGGACGAAGCGCAATTTGCGCGATATCGCCTTTTTCGTGACCGGCCGGGCTTATTGAAAATATAAGAGCCGTTTCTACTTGTCTTATAACACACCTGCAAATTTACGTTCACAGATGCCGGGGTTTCTGATAATATCAGACCATAAACCGCCCATTCATTTAGAATAAGGGAAATTGGAGAGTGACTCTATGGAACAAACGTATCTGATGATCAAACCGGATGGTGTACAGCGCGGACTAATCGGACGCATCGTTGCCCGTCTGGAAGACAAGGGATTCAAGCTGGTCGCTGCCAAGCTGATTACCGTTACTGAGGAGCAGGCCAAGAAGCATTATGCGGAGCATGACGGCAAGAATTTTTTCCCGGAGCTGGTAAGCTTCATCACTTCCGGCCCTGTGTTCGCCATGGTATGGGAAGGGGATGATGTCATCGCATTATCCCGTCTCCTGATCGGCAAAACTAAAGTCGGTGAGGCCCTGCCGGGCACCATCCGCGGGGATTATGCCAGCCACACTCCGCTTAATCTGATCCACGGATCGGATTCACCGGACAGTGCAGCACGTGAAATCGCCAATTTCTTCGCTCCGGATGAGCTGGCACAGTATCATAAAGACATCGCGGCCTGGATGTAAGATCCAGGCAGGAGACAGGAGAAAATTATGGCTGAACGAGACGAATCCTCATTAACCCCAGACCCTGATTACACCGGATTTATTCATAATATCAAACAAAGCACCGGCATTGATCTTGCGCAGTATAAGGAAGCACAGATGAAGCGTCGGCTGACGACGCTCCGTATGAAGAACGGGTTCAACACCTTTAACGAATTCTATGCTGCCATGATGAAGGACAAGACACTATTCTATGAGTTTCTGGACCGCATGACGATCAATGTCTCTGAATTCTGGCGGAATCCGAACCGCTGGGAAGTATTGAGGGATGTGATTCTGCCGGATCTTCAGCGTTCCGGCCGCAGACTGAAGCTATGGAGTGCTGCCTGTTCGACGGGGGAAGAGCCCTATACACTGGCGATGATTCTCTCGGACAAGAATATTCTGGCCCAGACCGGAATTCTGGCAACAGATATTGATGACGGGGCGCTGGCCAAAGCGAAACAGGGAATCTATCTGGAGCGCTCCTTGAAGGATGTGCCCAAAGATGTGGCAGACCGGTATTTCACCCCAGAAGGCCCAGTCTTCAAGGTCAGTGAAGGACTGAAGAAAAATATCGATTTCCGCAAGCAGAATTTGCTGTTGGATAAATTCGACGAAGGCTTCGATCTGATTATCTGCCGCAATGTCATGATCTACTTCACCGAAGAAGCCAAGAATAAGCTGTATCACAAATTCTCGGCCAGTCTGCGGCCCGGAGGCTATCTGTTCGTAGGCAGTACGGAGCAGATCTTCACACCAGCGCAGTATGGCTTTGAATCGACTGAAACCTTCTTCTACCGCAAGAAATAGCATCTGTCTTCTGGAAATATAAGGAATTATACGTTTCACTCGATAACTTATCCTTCTATTTCTCGCTGAAACGAACCGTCCCTGAAAAGGACGGTATATCCGTTTCCACTTGTGTCTACCTTGGTGCAGGGTATACTTTTGGTGTTTTTCAGTGATACTGGGAAGTAGCAAGAAACCTAACGCCAAGTGAAAGGTCGTTAACCCAGATGGACAAAAGCAAGGTCATCACCGCGTACCGGCGGGGGTTCCTCACCGTCCGCGAATGCGGGCAGATTCTCGGCATTGAGGAGCTGCAGCTCCAGAGCCTGCTCACTGCGGAAGAGGGCAGAACCGGCGGCCGCCTTCCGGCACCAGGCAGCGACAGTCTGGAGACAGGCTCCTGAACGGAGGAGAACAGCAGCGCCGCTTCTACTCGAAAGAGCAGGAGCGGCGCTTGTTTTGTATAGCAGGCAGCGGCTGTCCCGTCTATTGCTTTCTTGTCAAAGCGGGGAGCCTATACTATAATAAGCAAAGACATTTAACATTTTAGCGGTTTACAGTCTAAAAGTGTGAAGGGGGAACGCAGCATGAGTTTACGCTACTTAACAGCGGGGGAAACGCACGGCCCCCAGCTTACAGCCATTATTGAGGGATTGCCCAGTAATTTGACACTTGATTTTGAAGAGCTTAATTTCCAGCTGCACCGGAGACAGAAGGGCTACGGCCGCGGACGCCGGATGCAGATTGAGAAGGATACTGCCCAGATTGCCGGCGGTGTACGCCACGGCTATACTACCGGAGCTCCTGTAGCGCTCATTGTGGAGAACAAGGACTGGACACACTGGAAGAACATTATGAACATTGAGCCGATTCCGGGCAGTGACGAAGAGAAGCGCCGGGTAAACCGTCCGCGTCCCGGTCATGCGGACCTGAACGGCGGACTTAAGTATAATCATACCGATCTGCGTAACGTGCTGGAGCGCTCCAGCGCCCGTGAGACGGCAGCAAGAGTAGCCGTAGGCGGAGTCGCCCGTCAGCTGCTTGCAGCCTTCGGAGTGAAGATTGCCGGACAAGTCATCCGGATCGGAGAGATTGAAGCACCTGCTAACGATCTGCCTATCGATGAGCTGATTGCCCGGACTGAAGAATCCTCTGTGCGGGTAGTGGACAAGGAAACGGAGCAGAAGATGGAGGCTTACATAGACAAGATCAAGGAAGAGGGCGACTCCATCGGCGGGATTGTGGAATGTATTGTCGAAGGTCTGCCTATTGGCCTTGGCAGTTATGTACAGTCCGACCGCAAGCTGGATGGTGCCATCGCCGGAGCCGTGATGTCGATCAATGCCTTCAAGGGCGTGGAGATCGGGATCGGCTTCGAAGCCGGGAGGCTGCGCGGCTCACAGGTCCATGACGAGATTATGTATGAAGCCTCTCAGGGTTACTACCGGGCGAGCAACCGGCTGGGCGGGTTCGAAGGTGGAATGACCAATGGAATGCCAGTGGTCGTTAGAGGGGTAATGAAGCCGATCCCGACGCTGTACAAACCGCTGCAGAGTGTGGATATCGATACGAAGGAGCCGTTCACAGCCCAGGTGGAGCGCTCAGACGCCTGTGCAGTTCCGGCGGCTTGTGTCGTACTGGAGAGTGTAGTAGCCTGGGAGATTGCCAAGGCGTTCCTGGACAAATTCGGCGGGGACTCTCTGGAAGAGATCCGCGCGAACTATAATAATTACCTGGCTCAGCTGGAGAGCTACTAAGATGCGCAGCATTACTGTGGATTTAGGCGAACGTTCTTATCCGATTTATATCGGCAGCGGTCTGCTGCAGAGTATCGGCGAACGCTGCACCGAAGCCGGGTTCGCGCAGCGAAGCCCGCTCCTGGTGGTGAGTGATACAGAAGTAGCCCCGCGTTATCTGGAGCAGGTGGAGGCCTCCCTCCGCAGCAGCGGATATACGGTGGTCAGCCATGTCATTCAGGCGGGTGAAGCTTCGAAGTCACTAGCCGTCTATGAAGAAGTGATTACCACTGCCATTCAAGGCGGTCTGGACCGCAGCTCAGCCGTGCTGGCGCTTGGCGGGGGAGTTGTTGGCGATTTGGCCGGCTTCGTTGCCGCATCTTATATGCGGGGAATCGGGTTCATGCAGATTCCAACGACCATTCTCGCCCATGACAGCAGTGTAGGCGGGAAGGTGGCCGTTAACCATCCGCTGGCCAAGAATATGCTGGGTGCCTTTTATCAGCCGTCTATGGTGGTATATGATCTGGACACCTTAACTACGCTTCCACCCCGGCAGGTCGCTTCAGGCCTGGCTGAGGTGGTCAAGCACGGGCTGATCCTGGACCGTGAGTTCGCTTACTGGTGCCAGGCGCATGCGGACGAGTTGTTGGCACTGGATCCTGAGGCGCTGGGGTATGCGCTGGAACGCGGTTGTGCTATCAAGGCGGATGTAATCGGCGGTGATGAGCGCGAGCACGGACAGCGTGCGATTCTGAATCTGGGGCATACCATCGGACATGCCATCGAAGCTGTCGGCGGCTATGGAACCTTCCTCCATGGAGAGGCGATTGCCATCGGGATGGCCGGATCTGCTCTGCTCGCAGCGAAGCTGGGCCGGGACAGACAGATCTACGAAGATACCGTATCCATGCTCACCGCCCTGTCGCTGCCCACCCGGCTGCCTTTGCAGTATAGCGGGGAAGAGCTGATGGAAGCGATGATGCATGACAAGAAATTCAAGGAAGGCCGAATGACTTTTATCGTGCCGGAGGCCATTGGTGAAGTTAGCATCATCAGTGATGTGCAGGCAAGCGATGTTGCAGAAGTCATAGCCCAGCTTAAGAAGGAGGGGAGCCCATGGTGAACCGGGGCATACGCGGTGCAACGACCGTAACCCAGAATGAAGAGACGGAAATTCTACGTGAAACGGTGATCCTGCTGAGGGAAATTGTGGAGCGTAATGATGTGATCGCAGAGGATATCTGCAGTGTGTGGATTACGATGACTACGGATCTGGATGCGACCTTCCCGGCACGGGCGATCCGCGAGATTGAAGGCTGGGAGATGGTTCCGCTGATGTGTTCCGTGGAGATCCCTGTGAAGGGCAGCCTGCCGAATTGCATCCGCCTGATGGTGCAGGTGAACACCGACAAATCCCAGCGGGATATCCGTCATGTGTATCTGAATGAAGCCCAGCGGCTTCGCCCGGATCTCTCACAGAGCAAGTAATAAATTATAGTTACGGGGTTGTCAATGACTACCGTCATCATGTATAGTGAAGTTAGCCGAGTAAAGCAGAGTTTAGAATGAGTTGAGTAGAGTATAGTTGAGCAGAGTGTAGGACTTATAGCAGAACAGACCCTTAATTGTCAGTGTTCTTTTTTGGCATACCTGTATAGCCGTAACTTATGATAAGTTGCATCTGCGCTATCCCTGTATCCATCGAGGAATCTCTTGCATTCGGCTTTGTTCATGCCGGTCCGAGGCGCTAATTCACATACTGACTATCAACAAACCTCTACTCCGGTAGAGGTTTTTCTGTATTTCGGACAATATCCGTTATCCCCCTAGGAGGTTACCCAAGTGACGAATCCGAGCATTGAAGAAGTGGTGTCGCTGTCGCGCGAATATAATCTGATCCCGGTCGTAACAAGATTGCTGGCTGATATGGAAACGCCGATCCGGCTGTTCCAGCGGTTTGCAGAGCAGGATCGCGCATTTTTGCTGGAGAGTGTAGAGGGCGGCATTCAATGGGCGCGTTATTCTTTTATCGGCAGTGATCCGTTCCTCATGATCTCCGGCAAAAAGGGGCAGATCCAGGTGGAGGTTGGCGGCGAGAAAAAACAGCTGTCCGGCAAACCTGTCGAGGAGCTGAAAGCGCTACTCCGTTCCTACCGCAGTCCCAAGCTGGACGGCATGCCGCCGTTCACGGGCGGAGCCATCGGATTCTTCGGCTATGATCTGCTGCAGTATTATGAGAAGCTGTCCGCACATGCGGTAGATGACCTGAATATGGATGACATCCGTTTTATGTTCTGTGACCGTATTATCGTCTTCGATCATGTGAAGCAGCAGATCCTGCTGGTGGGTAATCTTCATATTAAGGATGGCGATACGGATTCGGATATCCGGGCTAACTACGAGGAACTGAGCAATCGCTTAGTGAATCTGGCAGAAGAGCTGCAAAAGGAAGGCCCGAAGGAGAACGTCAACCGCCGCAGCATTCCGCAGGATATTGAGCTTGGAGAGATTCACTCGAATCTCACGAAGGAGCAGTATATAAGCAACGTAGAGCAGGCCAAAGAATACATCCGTGCCGGAGATATCTTCCAGGTGGTGCTGTCACAGCGGATGCACATCGAGACAGAGGTCTCTCCGCTGCATGTGTACCGGATGCTGCGCATTCTGAACCCTTCTCCCTATATGTATTATCTGAAAATGGATGAAGAGATCATCGTAGGCACCTCGCCGGAAGCGCTGGTCAAGGTGGATGGCGGACGGGTGGAGACCCGGCCGATTGCCGGTACCCGGCCGCGCGGAGCGACGGCGGCAGAGGATCATCAGCTCGCCGCAGAGCTGATGGAGGACGAGAAGGAACGTGCGGAGCATCTGATGCTTGTAGACCTGGGCCGCAATGATCTGGGGCGGGTCTCGAAATTCGGCAGTGTGAAATGCAATACATTCATGGAGATCGAGAAATACTCGCATGTCATGCATCTGGTCTCGAATGTGACCGGAACGCTGGCCGAGGATAAGGATTTCTTCGATGCCTTCCTCTCCTGCCTTCCGGCAGGTACGGTATCGGGAGCGCCGAAGCTGCGGGCGATGGAGATTATTGCTGAGCTGGAGCGGGAAGCCCGCGGCGCTTATGCCGGGGCAATCGGATATCTAGGCTTCTCCGGGAACATGGATTCCTGCATCACGATCCGCACGATTATCTTCCGCAAGGGCCGTGCTTATGTGCAGGCCGGAGCAGGGATTGTCTGGGATTCCGTGCCGGAGAAGGAATATGAGGAGACGGTGAACAAGGCCAAAGGAATGCTGAAGGCAATCCGTATGGCGGAAGCGATGTTCCCCGCTGAGGTGAAGGAGAAGCAAGTCATTAACCAGGATTATATGTACGAATATACCCCGTGAACCGGGAATTAGCAGAGATGAGATCAGAAGAGCAGAGAATGCTCCATAAAACTTAAAACTTTTAGGAGGACATCCACTATGGACGCAAGCCAGTTACTACAATCAGGAATTGCCGGTTTAATCGAGGGTAAGGATCTTACCCGTACGCAGGCCCGGGAGATTATGGGCACGATTATGGAAGGTGCAGCTTCACCAGCGCAGATCGGGTCGCTGCTGACCGCGCTGCGGATCAAAGGGGAGACCGTTGAAGAAATCACCGGCTTCGCAGAGGCGATGCGCGGTTTCGGCACACAGGTGCTTACAGAGCGGAGCCAACTGCTGGATACCTGCGGCACGGGCGGCTCTGGCATTCATAAATTCAATATCTCCACAGCTTCGGCAATCATCTCTTCCGCTGCTTCTGTAAGAGTGGCGAAGCATGGCAACCGTTCGGCATCCGGCAGAGCGGGCAGTGCAGATGTGCTGGAGGCGCTTGGTGTTAATATTCATCTGAATGCGGAGCAGGCGCGGCAATGTCTGGATAGTATCGGCATCTGCTTCCTGTTCGCACAAATCTATCATCCGTCCATGAAGCATGCCGCTGCTCCCCGCCGTGAGCTGGGTGTGCGGACGGTCTTCAATATGCTGGGCCCGCTGACCAATCCGGCCGGAGCAGACCGGCAGCTGATGGGCATCTACGACCGTAACAAGACAGAGACGGTTGCCAAGGTCCTGGGTGAGCTCGGCTCCAAGCGGGCGATGATTGTCAGCAGCCTGGACGGCCTGGATGAGATCAGCATCTCGGCACCGACTCAGGTCTCCGAGCTGAAGCAGGGCGTAGTCAGCACCTACGTAATTACACCGCAGGAGCTTGGCCTCAGCCAGCATCCGCTGGAGGATGTCATGGGCGGTGATGCCGCAGAGAATGCGGCGATTATCACTACAGTGCTGGAGGGTAATATCAATCCGTACCGTGATATCGTACTCGCGAATGCCGGAGCTTGCATCTATGTCGCCGGTCTAGCGGATACACTTAAGGAAGGCGTGGACCGTGCCAGAGAGGTTGTGGATTCAGGGGCGGCCCTGAGCAAGCTGGAACAGTTAAAAGCGATGACAAAGGAGCTTGATTATGTATCTTGACCGGATTGTTGCCACGAAGGTAAAAGAGGTAGAAGCGTTAAGCGTGCAATTCTCGCTCGCTGCGGCGGAGCGCTCCATTGCAGGTTTGCCTGCTACCAGAGGCTTCCGCAGTGCCCTGACTGAACGCCGGAACCGGGAGATGGGGCTGATCGCCGAAGTGAAGAAGGCCTCGCCGTCCAAGGGGCTGATCCGGGCCGATTTTGATCCGGTGACGATTGCCCGGGGTTATGAAGCGGGAGGGGCCGATTGTCTGTCCGTGCTGACGGACAAGGATTATTTTCAGGGCAGCGGCGTGTATCTCCAGCAAGTAAGAGAGGCGGTGAAGCTTCCGCTACTACGTAAGGACTTCATTATCGATGAAAAGCAGATCTATGAGGCCCGCCTGCTTGGAGCAGATGCCATTCTGCTGATTGCGGCCATTCTGACCCCGCAGCAGCTCGCCGCGTTCACTGACTCTGCTGCCGCGCTTGGGCTCGATATCCTGATTGAGGTCCATGACCGCAGCGAACTGGAGACGGTGTTGTCTACAGGTAAGGCCGAACATCCCGGGGTTCTGCTGGGCATCAATAACCGGAATCTCAAGACGTTCGAAACGTCGCTCTCCGCTACGGAGGAGCTGGCAGCCCTTCTACCCGCTGGTCTTCCCGTAATCAGCGAGAGCGGGATTACCGGGCCGGAGGATATTGCGTATCTCCGCAAGACACGGGCAACCGGTGTGCTGGTCGGAGAATTCCTTATGCGCCAGCCGGATGTAGAGCAGGCAGTCTATCAGCTGCTCGGTCCGCTTCCTGCCGGGAAGGATCGTGTGCAGCGTGACTGAACCTCTCGTAAAAATCTGTGGACTTCAGGGCGTTGAAGTGCTAAAATCTATGAATAGTTTGCCGCTCGATTATATAGGCCTGGTATTTGCACCCAGCCGCCGAAGGGTTACCGCGGGTGTGGCTGCGGAGCTGATTGCAGAGCTGGGCAACTGGAAGTCTGAGCCTGTGCCCCGACCGGTGGGCGTATTCGTTAACCCCGGCCTTTCTGAGCTGGCAGAGCTGCTTCAAACGGTACGGCTGGATGTTGTGCAGCTTCATGGACAAGAGAGCCCGCAGTTCTGCGCGGAGGTCAAGGCGGCTTTTCCCCAGGTTAAGGTCTGGAAGGCTCTTTCGGTTGCCGGACGTAATACTGATACAGGGGATGAGATTCAACCTCTGCTGGACAGCTATGCGGGCATCATTGATGCACTGCTGCTGGATACCTATGATCCGCAGGACAGCGGCGGAACGGGCCGTACATTTGATTGGGAGCAGATCCCCTTATACCAGCAAGCGGCGGCGAAGCATGCGCTGCCTTTATTTATAGCCGGAGGCTTGCATCCGGACAATGTGAACGAGCTGCTGGACGGCTACGCCCCTTATGGCGTGGATGTCTCCAGCGGAGTAGAGAGTAACGGCAGTAAGGACATTGCCAAAATGACAGCTTTCGTAGAAAGGGTGAAGCAATCATGATACAAGTACCGGACAAAAATGGACGTTTTGGTTCTTTTGGAGGCCGCTTCGTTCCTGAGACCTTGATGACTGCACTGATTGAGCTGGAAGAGGCTTACCATAAATTCTCGGCAGACCCGTCCTTTCAGGAGGAAATAGATTATCTGCTCAAGCAATATTCGGGGCGCGAGACCCCGCTATATTATGCAGAGCGGCTAAGTAAACAGCTTGGCGAGGCCAAGATCTATCTGAAGCGGGAGGACCTCAATCATACAGGCGCCCACAAGATCAACAACGCTATCGGACAAGGCATCCTGGCCAAAATGATGGGTAAAACCAAGGTGATTGCCGAAACCGGCGCAGGCCAGCACGGAGTAGCTACAGCTACGGTAGCCGCCTTGCTCGGTATGGAATGTAAGGTGTTCATGGGCGAAGAGGATACCCGCCGCCAGGCGCTGAATGTCTTCCGGATGAAGCTGCTCGGGGCAGAGGTTATTCCGGTGACCTCCGGCTCCAGAACGCTGAAGGATGCCGGGAATGAGGCGCTCCGCTACTGGGTGAGCAATGTGGAAGATACGTTCTACGTGCTTGGCTCTGCGGTAGGCCCGCATCCGTATCCGATGATGGTCCGCAACTTCCAGCGGATTATCGGGGATGAGACCCGCCGCCAGATTCTCGAGGCCGAAGGGCGTTTGCCGGATCTGCTGGTTGCCGCAGTAGGCGGAGGCAGCAATGCCATCGGTATGTTCTATCCGTTCATGGAGGATGAGCAGGTGGCGATGATTGGTGTTGAAGCTGCCGGTAAAGGCGTAGACACTCCGTTCCATGCAGCAACCATGAGCAAGGGAAGCCATGGCGTGTTCCAGGGCTCGATGAGCTATCTGCTGCAGGATGAGCATGGACAGGTCATCGAGGCCCATTCCATATCGGCCGGACTCGATTATCCGGGCGTGGGGCCTGAGCATTCCTATCTCAAGGACATTCAACGTGCCCAGTATGTACCGGTGACCGATGCGGAAGCGCTGGATGCGCTCAAGCTGCTCTGCGTGACGGAAGGTATTATTCCCGCCTTGGAGTCGGCTCATGCCATTGCCCATGTGGTGAAGCTCGGCAAGACGCTGACCAAGGAAGATATTGTGGTGATCTGCCTGTCGGGACGCGGCGACAAAGATGTCGAATCCATTATGGCTTATACGGAAGGGGCGGAGCAGCAATGACAACTGAGACGACAAACCGGATGGACCTGACGTTTAACCGATTGAAGGCGGAAGGCCGTACTGCCCTAATTCCGTTCCTTACCGTAGGCGATCCTGATCTCGAGACTACACTGGATATTATCGCTGAGTTGGAGGCAGCCGGAGCGGATATTCTGGAGCTTGGTGTTCCTTACTCCGATCCGCTTGCCGACGGTCCGGTAATCCAGCGGGCGTCCGCAAGAGCGCTGCGCAGCAAGGTTCATCTGCGCACCTGTATGGAGACGGCGCTGAAAGCAAGGCAGGCAGGCAGCGGGCTGCCGTTCATCCTGTTCACGTATTATAATCCGGTGCTGCAGATGGGGCTGGATACGTTTTTTGCGGAGCTGAATACCCATGAGATCAGCGGGCTGATTATTCCAGACCTGCCGGTTGAGGAATCAGAAGATATGCGTGCACGCAGCCGTGCCGCCGGAGTGAATCTCATTCCGCTCGTGGCCCCGACCTCCAGCGAACGGATTGCCCGGATCGTATCCGGCGCAAGCGGCTTTGTCTATTGCGTATCCTCGCTCGGTGTAACCGGGGAACGCTCAAGCTTCCACAGCGGAGTAGATGAGTTCATTGCGTCCGTCCGCCGGTCTACGGACCTGCCGGTCGCTGTAGGATTCGGAATTTCTACTGGAGAGCAGGTATCCCGTTTTGCCAAGATCTGTGATGGTGTAGTAGTGGGTAGCGCCATTGTCCGCAAGGTCGAGGAGGTTATTCCCCTGCTGTCCCAGCCTCAGACGAGAAGCGCCGGACTGTTGCAAATTCGTGAATTTGTGGCACAATTAAGACCTAATTAACTTTTGGAGAGCGAGGATCACCCATGAATCCAAAACCGAATATTGTTGACCTTCCTGTCTACAAGCCCGGGAAACCAATTGAAGAAGTCAAGAAAGAGCTGGGCTTAAGCGAAGTCATTAAGCTGGCATCCAATGAGAACCCTTACGGGGCTGCACCAAGTGCAAAGGCCGCTATTGTAGCGGAGCTGGATAACCTCTTTTTATACCCGGACGGCTCTGCCGCTGAGCTGACGGCAGCGCTGGCTAAGCATCTGGGCGTGGCGGGTGACCGTATTATTTTTGGATGCGGATCGGATGAGATTATTGCTCTGATTGCCCGTGCCTTCTTCCTGCCCGGTGACGAGACGATTATGGCCGATCAGACCTTCTCTGTATATAAGAGCAATGCCGATATAGAAGGGGCAGTAACCATAGAAGTCCCGCTTAAGGACGGAACGCATGATCTGGATGCGATGCTGGCGAAGATTACTGACCGGACCAAGATCGTCTGGATCTGCAATCCGAACAATCCGACCGGTACCATTGTGCCCGAGGATGCTCTGATTTCGTTCCTGGATGCAGTACCTGCTGGCGTTATGGTAGTTCTGGATGAGGCCTATTACGAATATGTGACCGATCTCAGCTACACCGACGGCATTAAACTGATCGACAAATATCCTAATTTGGTAGTCCTTCGTACCTTCTCCAAGATCTATGGTCTTGCTGCGCTCCGTATCGGCTATGGTGTAGCCAGCCAGCAGGTGATTTCTCTGATTAATCAGGTGCGTGAGCCGTTCAATACGACCCGCCTGGCTCAGGTGGCAGCAGTGGCAGCACTTTCCGATCAGGAATATGTGCAGCAGTGCCGTGCGCTTAACAGTGCAGGGATTGTGCAGCTTGAGGCGGAATTCGCGCGTCTCGGGCTTACGTCGTTCCCGGCTCACGGCAACTTCATTATGGTGGATGTACGCAAGCCTGCTAGCGAAGTCTTCGATACGTTGCTGCGCCAAGGAATCATCGTCAGAACAGGCTTCCACCGGTATCCGACCTACCTGCGGGTGACCATCGGCTCCGCCGAGCAGAACACAGCCTTCGTAGCTGCCCTGGAGCAAGCGCTGAAGGAGCAGGAAGTTCGCGCATAACCGTGAGGGCTCAGAAGCTGGATTGACGATACCACAGAAGGCAGGTAGTACTAAGAACATGACGACAAAAATAGCAATTTTCGGTGTCGGCCTGATCGGCGGCTCACTGGCCCTTTGCTTCAAAGGCAAGGAGGGTCTGACCGTTGTAGGCCATGCCCACCGGCCTGAATCTGCGACTAAATATGTGAGCAGAGGTGTGGTTGATCAAGCAACATTATCACTTGAAGAAGCAGCACTGGATGCGGATTATATTTTTCTGTGTGTGCCGGTTGGAATGCTTGAGGACTATCTTCAGCGGTTAAGCAGGTTGCCGCTGAAGCCGGGCTGCATCATTACAGATGTCGGCAGCACCAAGGCCAGCATCGCCGCGTGTGCCCTTACACTGGATATTCCCGGTGTACATTTCATTGGAGGCCATCCCATGGCCGGATCAGAGCGTTCAGGCGTAGAGGCAGCCTCCTCCTTACTGTTCGAGAATGCGTACTACGTGCTCACGCCCCCGCCAGGCGTACCTGAAGAGGCATACCAGGCTCTGGAGTCGCTCCTGCTACATACGAGAGCCCAGATTGTCCGGCTTGATCCGGAGCGCCACGATGAGATTGTTGGAGCGATCAGCCATCTGCCGCATATTATTGCGGTAGCCCTAGTGAATCAGATTCATGCATATGACCATTCGGATTCCTTGTACAGCACACTTGCTGCGGGGGGCTTCCGTGATATTACCCGCATTGCTTCGAGCGATCCGATCATCTGGCGCGATATTCTGCTGAATAACCGCTCTGTGATGCTGCGGCTGCTGAAGGATTGGAACGATGAAGTGTCCTCATTCATTCATCTGCTGGAGAGCGGGGATGGTGCAGGGATCGAGTCGGCCTTCCAGGAGGCGAATCAATTCCGCAGCCAGCTTCCTGAGCGGCGCAAGGGAATGATCACTCCGCTGTTCGATCTGCATATTGATGTACCCGATCATCCCGGCATTATCGGCCGCATTGCTACGGAGTTGGGCGACCAGGGCATCAACCTTAGCAATGTGCAGATTATTGAGAGCCGCGAGGATGTTCCCGGGATCATGCGCTTGTCCTTCCGCCAGGAGAACGATATGGAGCGGGCCAGAATTTTGCTGCAGGAGAATGATTATACCGTATATATGTAAAAGTAGGGCCGGGGCCGGATGCTCCGGCTCTTATTTATAAATGGAGGAAATCCAACTGCTATCAGAGGATGCCCCGGCTCCCGCAACAAACAAGCGCTCAGTAAACACCCAAATGTTCGTAAAAATGGACAAAAAAAAGACCGCTTACATAATAAGCGGTTACAGTTCACAATTTCTTGGAACCGTGTAGTGTTTGGATAGGAGTGGAGAGAAACCATACTGTACTTTTATTATATGTATCCGTTTACATTTTGTCAACACTTTATTCAAAGAAAAAAAAGACCGCTTTCATCGGTCTGTCTGTGCTTCTCTCAAAGTCTATTAATTTCCTCCTGTTAGAAACTGTGCTATACTGGGTTAAGTATGTTTATAGATTCCTTCCAAGTATAGGTAACCGCTTGCTGAACAAGTGGTGACGGGCTGTGTTGTCCTTTAGGGAGAATGCTGCCATTCTTCTGTCTAGAAAATGAATTGAAGGTTGGAAGCCTTAAATAACGGTAAGTTGAATATACATAGGAAGATTGGATTTTTGTGCTGCAAATTTGAAGGAATGCCGCAACTTTTTGTTACCTGCCCGGTATAAGTAGATACGGACCGGACGGGATTACACGTGCAAGGGCGAGGAGGGCCGACTCACCATGACGGATTCCCAGTTGATCCAGCTAATCAAGCAAGGCGATACAGAATTATACTCGGAACTCATGCGACGATATCAACGCAAGATATTGGCGTTTGTGTACCACATGCTGAAGAACTCCCATATGGAGCTGATTGCCGAAGACCTCTGTTCAGAGACCTTCTACAAAGCCTTCCGGAGTCTTCATTCCTTCAGGGAAGTGGATGCTTCGTTCTCCACATGGCTGTACACGATTGCCCGCAATACAGTGCTGAGTGAACTTCGTAAGAACCGTGCCGGGAATGTATCGCTCGAAGAGAGCGGATATACGCCTGTGGCACCGCTTGATGTTGCCCCGGAACAGGCAGCATTACGCAAGGAACGGATGGAACTCGTCCGCGAAGCAATTAACAATCTCCCGGAGAAACAGCGTTCCGCGCTGATTCTGCGTGAATATGATCAGATGGATTACCAGGAAATTGCCGTGATTTTGGATCAGAGCGTTAGCTCAGTGAAGTCACTGCTGTTCCGGGCAAGGAGCAGTGTGAAGCTGCAGCTCGAATCCTATTTCTATGAGCCTGAAGTTGAAGAGCAGGCTGAGAGGGTGTAAGGCCTATGAATTGCAGGGAAGCGCAGGATTCCATTCCACAATTGTGGGACGCTCCCCCCACAGATCCCAGGCGGATTAGACTTGAGAGACATATCGCAACCTGCTCCTACTGCAGTGCTGAATGGGCGCTGTGGCAGGAGACCAGTGAGCTTATGCAGGATACAAGATTTGATGTCAGCGACGAGCGGGCAGAAGCGATTAACAGTAAGGTAATGGAGCGGATCTATCTGGAGAGCCCCTGGCTTATGCCCGGTGACGGGAAGTCTGCGGGGAGTTCGGCCGTATTCCGGCATCGCTTAACCCTCTGGATTGCCTGTTTCTTAGCGGTGTTTATCTCCAGCTTCTTATATTTCACCGTGTTCAAGACTCCCTCGAATACGACGGCGGCACAGAGCGGAATCGTTGAGACAGGTGTGGCAGGCTTAACGCTGGACTGGTCTTCTTCATATCCGGTGGAGTCTGAGGGCGGGATCATTGAGCCGCTGGTGGCCAATATGGGCCCTGCACATCCGCAGTACTGGATGGTATTGTCGACGCTGGGCGTTGGATTATCCATATTCCTGCTGGTCCGTCTGAACCGGTACCGCAGACAATGAGAACCCCCTTCCCGAGTATGGAGAAGAGGGTTTTTGATTTGAATATAAGAATTTATATGTTGCACACTATAAATTATCCTTCTATTTCTCGCTGAAATGGTACCATCCTTTAAAAGGACGGCAATGCCGTTTCCACTTGTGTTAAAAAAGAAGACATTTGTTTTCATTCGTGTTACATTATTAAGCAAACATCAAAGGGAAGGGAACGGTGATAGGCGATGCTGATCGGCTTAATACGCCATGGGCTGACGGATTGGAATGCGGTAGGTAAAATTCAGGGACAAAGTGATATTCCGCTGAATGATGAAGGCAGGCTGCAGGCTGAGATGCTGGGTGACCGGCTGCTGCGTGAGCCTTACCACTGGGACTATTGTATTACCAGCAGCTTGTCGCGTGCAGCAGAGACCGGCAAGATCGTAGCGGCCAAGCTGGGTATTCCTCTGCTTGAGCCGGATGATCGTATCCGTGAGCGTGCCTACGGCCAGGTAGAGGGCATGACAGCTGAAGCCCGTGAAGCCAAATGGGGCAAGGATTGGAAGATGCTGTCTTTGGGGCAGGAGAGCGATGAGGCGCTTCAGGTCCGGGGTCTTGCATTCCTGGAGGATATTACGGCCCGCTTCCCGGGTAAGAATGTTCTGGTCATCTCCCATGGAGGATTCCTTGCGCAGCTCTACACCGCGCTTTACAAAGACAAATATTCGGAACGGCTCGGCAATCTCTCACTCACGATTCTGGAGAAGAACGAGCAGGAATGGAATCCTTTAGTGTACAACTGTACCCGTCATATATTACAAAAACAGCATTAACCCGACCCTTCGGGTTATTTTTTTTGCGCAAAAGGAATAAAAAGGGCTGTATTTCCCATAATGGTAGTAAAACAGTGAGGCGATGAGAGATGAATCTGGCGGATATGCTCACTTATGCAGACATTGGTCAGCTGACCGCCATTGCGGGACGCTATCAGTGTGAGTGCAAACGGAATTCCAAACATGATTTGATTCAGAGTATATTGATCACCTTGGGCAGCCGGGAGTTCATGGAGTCTCATATTAAGGGGAGTTCTCCGGGAGAGCTGCGTTTGCTGAACAGCCTGCTCTTCGATGAACGCAGTCACTTCAGCCTGGAGGATCTGCTGGCTGCCGCCAGGCAGGCTTCCTTCGATGTCCCGCCCGGCAAAAGCGGTGACTACCGCGAGCTGGTCAGCCGACTTAAGAACAGCGGCTGGCTATTCAGCGGAGCCTCCCAGCAGAGCCGGTATCTGTTCCAGGTCCCGCTGGATCTGAAGAAGCGCTTCCGTGTGCAGATGGGCCAGTATTTGCAGCAGCGAATTGTTCCTGTCCCGGAGCCGGCGGTGTATAGGGGGGAGGGGGATTTGCTGGCCGGAGATCTGCTGCTGTTCCTGCGGTATGTGAAGGAGAATGAGCCTGAGCTGAACCAGGAAGGCGCGCTCTATAAGCGCAATCAGCAGGGAGTGATGAACGCGCTGCAGATTGCGGAGCCCTTGCTCGGCAAGGGTGGCTGGAGGTTCGGCTACGGCAGGGCTTGTGAGCATTATCCGCCCAGATTTGCCCTGCTGTATGATTATGCCCGCCACCGCCGCTTTATCTCTGAGGAAGGCTACAGGCTTCAGCTTACAGCCGCAGGCGAGTACTTTCTGGCGGAGGGAAAATCCGAGAAGCTGATGCAGTTATTCTCCTTTTGGTTAAGACTGTATAAAGGGGCTATTCCCAATTTGCCTTCGCTGGTCTACTGGATCAGTCTAAGTGCCGGCAGATGGGTGACCACAGCCTCGCTGTCAGAAGGGATCGGCTGGCTGATCAAGCCCTTTTATTACGATGACGCCGCTTCCATTCTCGAACAGCGCATCTTGCGGATGATGCTGCATCTGGGCATGCTTAAGCTTGGTGAGGAACCCGCAGGAACAGTGGTCGTGATGACACCGTGGGGATGTGAGGCGGCAGTGCCGAAGCATCTGCTCAGGTAAGGGGGAGAGAGATGCGGATTGCCTATGGGAGTTACATACCGCAGCTTGACGAATCAGTATATGTGGCGGAAGGCGCAAAGCTCGTTGGCGATGTAAGAATAAGCAAACAATCCAGTGTCTGGTTCAACGCCGTACTTCGCGGTGACCTGGCACCGGTGATTATCGGGAAGCGCTGCAATATCCAGGACGGTGTGGTCGGCCATGTGGCGGAAGGATTGCCGCTGGTGCTGGAGGATGACATCTCGGTCGGGCACTCAGCAATCATCCACGGCTGCCGGATAGGCAAGGGCACATTAATCGGAATGGGTGCAATTGTACTGAACGGAGCAGAGATTGGTGAATATGCTTTAGTAGGAGCCGGCTCCATTGTAACCGAGAACAAAATCATTCCTCCGTACACGCTCTCCTTGGGCACACCGGCCAAAGTGGTCCGTGAATTGACTGAGCAGGATCTGCTGAGGATGGCACGCACAAGTGAAAGCTATGTAAAAAAAGCATTAGAATACGGAATTTCTTAAACAGCGGAGGTGTATCGAATGGACAAAATGAAGGCTACTTATGAAGTGATGCTGGGGCTGGCTGCGGAAATGGTGTGGGATGAAGCGTTAAGAAAGCGTCGTACCGACATGTTGTACCGGAAGATCGACACGGCGCTGGCTGCTGGTGATGAGGCGGCTTTCCGGAATCTGACTGAAGAACTGAAAAGTTTGGCATAGGAAATGCGCCTGGCGCATTTCTTTTTTTCTGTAATAGGGATTGCCAAGCCGTATACACTTGTTTATGATGCTTTTAAAGTAACAATGCATGCTGCGGGATGCGGCTAGAGGGGGCGAATCTATGAAATTCAGTGATTTTGACAGAAGAGCCTGGGAGATTGACGGTCAATATTATGATACCTGCATCATTCCGTATAGCGGACTTCAGGGTACGGAGAATCCGCCTGAGACCGCCACGTTACTTGAACGGCAGCGTGATTTCCTGGAATTGGCCGAACAACCGTACAAGGGGCGGGTCGTGACTTATCCGGCGGTACAGTATGCAGGGACCGGAATGACAGCTATTGTGAATGAACTTTGCCGAAAAGTCAAATCCAGCGGCTTCCAGTACGTAATCGTGATGTCTGCTAATGCAGGGCTGCGTAAGGAGGATGTTTTTGAAAGCGATTTACTCCTTTGCCTGCCTGAGATAATGTCTGATTCCAGAGCCTCGGTAAGCGCTTATGTACGTAGTGAAATCCAGGCCTTATGGCAGAATGGGAAATGAGTTAAATGTGACGGAAAATCAACAATTTACTAAAAAAGCACCGGAAACGCCTGTCACAATTTAGACAATATTCTTGACGGGTTTTGGACCCTAAGCTATGATTAGGATGAACTTATATGAACTGTGATATTTTTCATTGAAAACGGATTTTTCCTAAAATACCTATGCAACAACTCTGCAGGTGCCTTCTCACATTTTGAAAAGGGGGTTACATACAGTATGAGCAGCCTTAATGAAGAAGAAGAGTCACTTCCGCAAGAACCGCCCAGCCGAAACGAGATGTCACGCAGACAGTTTTTGACCTATACGCTAGGAGGGGCTACCGCCTTTATGGGTGCCGGAGTTCTTTTGCCGATGGTCCGGTTTGCTGTAGATCCGATTCTGCAGAAAAAAGGCGAGGGAGAATTCATCAAGGTAGCGGAAGCGTCCAAAATTACAGAGGAGCCCCAGGAGTTCACTTTCGAGCTTCCGCAGCAGGACGGATGGTATGCCAGTACAGCGATGCTTACGGCGTGGATTCGTAAAGACGCGAACGGAGATATTTATGCGCTTTCACCCATCTGCAAGCATCTGGGCTGCACGGTAGGCTGGAATAATGACAAGGCGTTTCCAGATGAATATCATTGCCCTTGCCATGGCGCCCGCTATACGAAGCAGGGCCGGCAACTGGCGGTGGCTGCCAAGCCGCTGGACCAATACACCACCAAGATTGACGGAGGCTGGGTATATCTCGGTGAAATCGTCCCTAATACTGTTTCGGCGAAGGAGGCGTGAACGGCGTGTTCAAAAACGTATATAACTGGATTGACGAACGTCTGGATATTACACCGATCTGGAGAGATGTTGCCGACCACGAGGTCCCCGAGCATGTCAATCCCGCACACCACTTTTCAGCCTTTGTATACTGCTTCGGCGGACTAACGTTCTTCATCACTGTAATACAGATACTCTCTGGAATGTTTCTGACCATGTATTATGTCCCGGATATCATTAATGCCTACGCCAGTGTGGAATATCTGCAGACCAAGGTCGCCTTCGGTAAAATCGTCCGCGGCATGCACCACTGGGGCGCGAGCCTCGTCATTGTCATGATGTTCCTTCATACGATGCGTGTGTTCTTCACCGGTTCGTATAAGGCTCCGCGCGAGATGAACTGGGTAGTGGGGATGCTGATTTTCTTCGTCATGCTGGGACTGGGACTGACCGGTTACCTGCTTCCGTGGGACAATAAGGCGTACTTCGCCACCAAGGTTACGCTGGAGATCGCCAATTCGGTTCCGTTCATGGGGCCGGTGCTCAAGGAGCTGATGCAGGGCGGCAATATTGCCGGCGCCGAGACGCTGACCCGGTTCTTCGCCTTACATGTATTCTTCCTCCCGGCGGTTCTGCTTATACTGCTTGTCGGGCACTTCATTATGATCCGCAGACAAGGCATATCCGGTCCGCTATAAAATAACGTATAGGAGGCACGGTCATGGCACACGGAGACGACTCCAAAGAGAAGGTGGTATTCGTCGGGGATTCCCGGGTCCGCAGAGGAAACGGATTCATTACCCCGCCGGATTATACGGCGTATCCGGGCAAATCGGAAGCCTTTATCCCTAACTTTCTGCTCAAGGAATGGATGGTTGGCGTAGTGGTGCTAGTGGGAATTCTGGTTCTGACCATCTCGGAGCCGGCTCCGCTCGGGTTCCCTGCCAATCCGGCAGCATCGGTTATTCCGATTCCCGACTGGTATTTCCTGTTCCTCTATCAGTATTTGAAGCTTCCTTATGCTTCAGGTGATTATATCGTGCTCGGAACGCTGGGCGTGACAGGCGTGGCCTTCGGGGCCCTGCTATTGGCTCCTTTCCTGGATACCGGCCCGGAGCGGCGGTTCTACCGCAGACCGATTGCATCCTCGCTGATGTTCCTGTCCCTCGCTGCAATCGTCTATTTAACCAACACAGCCTGGACAGAATACAAGCATGAGATGGCTGAAACCGGTCAGATTCCAGAGGATGTTCAGCGCGAAGAGAAGGCCGCCGAGAACAAGGCCGCGGGCTTGCCAACCACAAGTGCCGTCAAACCGAAAGCTATTGCCATTGTGGACAAGGATGATCCGGCCATGGAGCTCTATAAGAAGGCTACCTGCATCTCCTGTCATGCGGCAGAGCTAAAGGGAGCGAATGGTCCCTCACTTCGCGGTGTAGGCGATAAGCATGATCAGGCGGCGATCCTTGCTATTATAAAAGAAGGTAAGGGCCAGATGCCGCCAATGGTTGAGACAGCTATGGGGGCAGGACTGACCGAGCAGGATATCGATGAGCTGGCCGGCTGGCTTGCCAAACAAAAAAGCGGACAGTAAAATAACAGTAACGCAGGACCTGATCGTATATGCGCTCAGGTTTTTGTTATGTCATGAGTGTTGTAATGAAATCAGTCTTGTAATGAAATGAAGCTGCTACAGTCGGGGGGAAGTTGTTCGTATGCCGGGTCATTGGTTTGAGAAGTTATTTAGGGACCGAAGAATAATATGGCTGCTGTTTATCGTGAATCTGCTGGGGACGGTCTACGGATATATGTGGTATGGCAATCAGCTCACGTTCACAGCGCAGACTGAACCGCTCTGGCTGCTGCCGTTCGTTCCCGACAGCCCTACGGCTAGTCTGTTCTTCACAGCTGCACTGCTGCTGTTGCTCTATCCGCCAAGAGGGCTTACAGGAACGCTGGTGCGTGAGCTGATTGAAGCGTTGGCTGTGTTAACATCGGTGAAGTACGGGATATGGGCGGTCAGTATCATTGTGGCCGGTGGTTATCAGGGGGATTCCATCACCTGGAAGGACTGGATGCTGATGATCTCCCATACCGGAATGGCTGTGGAAGCCCTGATCTATGCCCGGTTCTTCACCTTCCGGAGGATGCTGCCAGTGGCGCTTGCGTGGACGTTCGCTAATGATATAGTGGATTATTCACAAGGCGTGTATCCATGGCTGCCCTCAGTGCTTGATGATGATCTTATCGTTGTTCAGTACTCCACCATGGGGCTTACGCTGTTCAGTACGGCCGCTGCCTGGCTGTTCTGCGGCCGGACAAGGCGTCCGGCACTTCCGCACAGAACTGCCGTGAAGCGCTGAGCCTCCGTTCTAACTCTTGTCCTTCCGCCATACATTAAGGTGGGAGGGATGTCTTATGCCGCGCAGAAAAGTATTCATAATGTCAGGAATCCTGCTGTGCTGGCTGCTCGCCGGTATTAGCGGAGGCCGCGTTCAGGCTGAAGCAGGGGATGCCGCTGCAGACCAGGGAAGTACAGCTTACATAGAAGCAGCCGCAAGTGTACCCAGTGATCCCGCTGCGCTTACGGCCAGAAGCGCAGCGCAGCGGCTGGAGCAGTCGGCGGAAGCTCTGTACGGCTATGTGCTTGAAGGCGATGTGCTGAAGGCCCGCCAGGAAGCAGAGGAGATTTCACAGATCTTCATCTCTTCATCCTTTGAAGGGATGACCTCAGTAGAGGGGGGCAATGCTCTATCATCTGTGATCCTGGATATGAAGTCGGCACTGGCTGCGGCCCAGCCGTCCCCGGAGAGATGGGAAGCGGCTGCGGCGAAGCTGCGGCTTGCCGCTAACAGCCTGAATCATCCCCGCCAGCCCATGTGGCTGCAGTATTATAAGCTGGTCCGTGAGGATCTGAACGATATGGAGCAAAGCGCCGCCGCGAATGACATGAAGCGCTGGACAGCGGCGCTGGCAAGACTTCAGAGCCGGTATGCGAATATCCGGCCTGCGGTCATCATCTCCCGGCCTGCTGAAGCGGTGAACGCCTTTGATTCCTGGCTGTCTTACGCAGGAGGGGTGGCAGGTTCGGAGCAGCCAGTGGAACGGGCCCGCCTGCTCGAGATTGTATCCTATGGGCAGGATGCAGCAAGAGTAATGTTCGGCAAGGAGCGGAACGAGCCGGTTCTGTCGCTGCCGCTGGCTCCGCAGCAATACGGGGGCTGGGCTCTGCTGGCAGGCGCGTTCATCTTTACGGTGCTGGTGTATACGGCTTATCGTAAGTACCGCGGCCAAAAGCGGGATTTGAAGACCGTGTAGCGTTAAGCTGAGGTAACAGAGGATACAAAAGAGGGCGGACTCCACTAGCAGCTATTGCCTGCTTGCGGGGGGCCGCCCTTATGTGTGTGTAGATCAGGTCTCCCGGAAGCCTTCGCCATGAACATCATGAACGTCACTGATTATTACGAAGGCTTTAGGGTCCACCGACTTCACCAGCAGGCTGAGCCGGCGGATCTCCTGTCTGGAGACCACACAGTAGACCATGTGCTTGGCCTGCTTAGAATAGGCGCCGATTGCCGGGATCAGCGTCACGCCGCGTTCCAGCTCTGCGGTGATCAGCTCGGCAATCTGCGGAGCCTCGTCGCTGATAATGGTGAAGGCTTTGGCGGCGTAGGCCCCCTCCTGAATGAAATCAATTACGCGTGAGGCGATGAAGACTGCCACGAGAGTGTATAGTATTTTTTCGCGGGGAATGTAGAGCAGGGAAGCCCCGATAATGATGATATCTACGGCCAGAATAATCTGACCCATACTCCAGCCGAACTTGCGTCCGAGTATCCGTGCAACAATATCTACACCCCCGGTGGTGCCCCCGAAGCGGAAGACAATCCCCAGACCCAGACCCAGGGTAACCCCTGCATATAATGAAGCAAGAATAAAATCATGCTCGGTACTGAACGTCACAATCCACCCTGCCTTGATCATCCGCTCAAATAACCAGAGGAAAAAAGACAGGGCGCCGATGCCTAGTCCCGTATAGACGATCTGATTCGCCCCGAGCACCCTCCAGCCGAGCAGAAAGAGCGGGAGGTTCAGCAGCAGTGTGGTTAAGAAGATCGGGATGTTAAAGGCGTAATTGAGCAGGATGGTAATCCCGGTAACTCCGCCCTCCATCAGCTGGTTGGGAATAATGAAATACAGTAGTCCGAATGCGTAGATGGCCGTGCCCAGCATGATGGGGGCCACTGTTTTGCTGACTGTGCTGATTTTAACGGTTGAACTCATAACATCCCTCGCCTACGCCTCTAAATGGGCAATTTATATGTAATGATCCCCCCGGAGAGCACGTAAGCTCCAGGCGTCATTGCAAAAAAGATTTGTCTTCAAAACGTCTTTACGATAACATAGGGGCAAACAGAAGGCAAGAATACACGGGGGTGAAAGGGAAATTTATGGATAAAAGTCTTGGTGACATTCAGCGTGAGGTGGATGCCTATATCTCACAGTTTAAAGAAGGCTACTTCAGTCCGCTGTCGATGCTGGCCCGGATGTCCGAGGAAGTCGGAGAGCTGGCGCGCGAAGTGAACCATCAATTCGGCGAGAAGCCGAAAAAAGCGGATGAAGCTGATAATTCGATTGAGCTGGAGCTGGGCGACATTCTCTTCATTACCGTTTGCTTCGCCAATTCACTCGGTATAGATTTAACTGAGGCACATAATAAGGTTATGCATAAATTCAATACGCGTGATGCCGGGCGCTGGACACCCAAAAACACCGATTAGGCCTATGCTACATATGCTGTACCAAACGAACGGGATTTAGCCGTAAGGATGGTGAGGATATGGATCATAATGATTATGTAAAAGCGGCCTACCGCTCGATACTGCGCAGTGACTTTGCTGAGGCCATCATCTTGTTCGAGGCGGCCATTGCTGCTAGTCCTGATGATGCAGAAGTCAGATACCGCTGCTCTATTACCTATGCCCGCAGTGGCATGCTGGATAAAGCACTTGAACATGCTATAGCCGCACGCAGGCTGGATGGGACCAAACCGGACTATCAGCTGCATCTTCAGCATCTGCAGGCCCTTAAGCTTGTACAGGAAGCGAAGCGGCTGCTGGAGGATGAAGCAGCGGACAGTGTGAATCCGTACCATCCGATTACACTGCTGAAGGAAGCTGTATCGCTTGACCCTCTCTACGGGGATGCTTATGTATGGCTGGCGATTGCGCACAGCCGGATGAATGAACATCTGCAGGCGATTGCAGTATTGAAAGAAGTCATGTCGCTGCACCCGGATGACAGCGGACTGCGTCTGCTGATGAAGGATCTGCAGAAATCGCTGCAACACTATATACAATAATAACAGAGCCAGGGAAAGCGGGGAGAATTCATTTGAGTGACAAGATCAGGATTGTTGTTTCCGGAGCCGGAGGCAGAATGGGCAAAGAGGTTGTGAAGCTGGTATTGCAGGATGATGAACTCGAGCTGGCAGCAGCGGTTGACCGCTCTGCACATGGCAGAGATGCGGGACGGCTGGTTGGCCTTGAGGATTGCGGTGTACTTGTGACTTCGGATCTGGAGACTGCGCTTGCAGATACAGAGGCTGATGTGATGGTAGATTTTACCATTCCACAGTCGGCATATAGCAATACTGCACTGGCGGTCAAGTACGGCGTCCGTCCGGTTATCGGTACCACCGGCTTCACGCCGGAGCAGATCGCCGGGCTGGACAAGCAATGCCAGGAGCAGGGAATCGGCGGATTAATTGCGCCTAACTTCTCCATCGGTGCGATCCTGCTGATGAAATTCGCTGCCCAGGCCGCCAAGTATTTCCCTCATCTCGAAATTATCGAATATCACGGAGACCAGAAGCTGGATGCTCCTTCAGGAACAGCGATTAAGACGGCAGAGATGATCTCTGAGGCGCGGCAGGAGCTCCGCCAGGGACATCCGGAGGAAGAAGAGATTATTGAAGGCTCGCGCGGCGGGTATTATAACGGCTTCCGTATTCACAGTGTGCGTCTTCCGGGTGTTTTTGCCCAGGAGGAGGTTGTGTTTGGCGGGTTCGGACAGTCGCTGAAGATCCGTCATGACTCTTATGAGCGTGCGGGTTATATGCCTGGAGTCAAGCTCGGGATTCAAAAGGTGATGGGCTATACCGGCATGATTTATGGTTTTGAGCATTTTATAGAATAGACGGGGAGAGAAACAGAATGTTGAAAATTGCTTTTATCGCACATGACCGCAAAAAAGATGAAATAGTTAATTTCGTAACCGCTTATGAGCATGTCTTCGAAGGGCATAAATTATTCTCCACCGGAACTACGGGCCAGCGCATCATGGAAGTGACCAAGCTCTCCATTCACCGGTACATGTCCGGGCCGCTTGGCGGCGACCAGCAGATCGGCTCGATGGTCGCTACGGATGAGCTGGATTTGATTATTTTCCTGCGGGATCCGCTGATGGCCCAGCCGCATGAACCGGATATTACGGCGCTGCTCCGGCTGTGTGATGTGTACGGGATTCCAGTTGCCACGAATATTGCTACAGCAGAAATCCTGGTGAAGGCTATTGACCGGGGAGATTTCGGCTGGCGTGAGCTGGTACATAAATATAAGCCGGGTGTGGACGAGTCATGAAGCTTGACATCCTGGTATTCGGTGCGCATGCGGATGATGCCGAGATCGGCATGGCAGGTACGATTGCCAAGCATACTGCCTCCGGCTTCAAGGTGGGAATGTGCGATCTGACCCGGGCAGAGATGTCTTCGAACGGAACGGTGGAGCTTCGGGAACAGGAGGCACAGCAGGCTGCCGTAGTGCTGGGCGCGGCGGTGCGAACGAATCTGGGGCTGCCTGACCGTGGCCTGTATATGACAGAGGGCCATTTGGCGGCTGTAACAGCGGAAATCCGCCGTTATGCTCCGTCCATCGTATTTGCTCCTTACTGGGAAGACCGCCATCCCGATCATATTGCCTGCAGTAAGCTGGTGGAGGAAGCGGTATTTAATGCCAAGCTGCGCAGATATATGCCGGACAAGCCTGCGATTGCGGAGCCACAATTATATTTCTACTTCATTAATGATCTCGGGCGGACGGATCTGATTGTCGATGTGACTGCGCAGTATCCGCTGAAGGAGCAGGCATTGTCCTGCTACCGTTCCCAGTTCGGACTCGCTCCGGGTGAAGATGCCGTTGCAACGCCATTGACGGAAGGGTATATCGAGCGCGTCCGTTCAAGAGATATGCTGCTCGGCCAGCGCAGGCTCATTCCTTATGCCGAAGGGTTCGCTGGTAAGGTTCCGTATACTGTAGATCTGTTCAGCGCTGCACGCGGATAAGGCGCAACTCGACAAAGCCCGGAAAATAACTATAATTAATTCATATCGTTACTTGAAGTAATAGAGCTAAGTTAAATGAAGGGGCGGAGCTATGGAGCGGCTAAAGATAGGCATCACTTGTTATCCTTCTCTTGGCGGCTCGGGTGTGGTGGCAACTGAACTGGGCAAGCTATTGGCTGAAAAAGGCCATGAGGTTCACTTTATTACCCACAGCATCCCGTTTCGGCTGGGAACATTTCAGAAAAACATCTTTTACCATGAGGTAGAGGTTAACGATTATTATGTTTTCCGCTATCCGCCATACGATCTGGCGCTGGCAACCAAGATGGCGCAGGTAGCCAAAATGCAGAATCTGGATCTGTTTCATGTCCATTATGCGGTCCCGCATGCGGTATGTGCTTATCTGGCCAAGCAGATCCTTGGCAATGATATCAAAGTGGTTACCACGCTGCACGGCACGGATATTACAGTGCTGGGCCAGGATGAATCCCTGAAGGATCTGATCCGGCTGGGCATTAACGAGAGTGATGCGGTAACCGCAGTCTCCCGTGATCTGATCAAGGAGACCCGCAAGGCGCTTGATATCACGCGTGAAATTGATCTGACTTATAATTTCGTGGATAAGCGTGTCTATTATCCCCGGGATGTAACGGATCTGCGCGGCGACTTCGCAGCCCCGGATGAGAAGATTCTTATGCATATCAGCAATTTCCGCCCGGTCAAGCGGGTAAGTGATGTGGTGGATGTGTTCGCCAAGGTGAACCGGCAGGTGCCTTCCAAGCTGCTGCTGGTTGGCGAAGGCCCTGACCTGCCTAAGATTCAAGCCAAGATCAGCGAGATGGGTCTCGACGATCATGTCCGCTTCCTGGGTAAGCAGGATGAGATTGCCCAGGTGATCTCCCTGGCGGACCTGCTTCTGCTGCCTTCTGAGAAGGAGAGCTTCGGGCTGGTCGCTCTGGAAGCGATGGCTTGCGGCGTTCCGACCATTGGCTCGCAGGCCGGGGGAATTCCGGAGCTGATTCAGCATGGCAAGACCGGATTCCTTGCACCGGTCGGCGATACGGAATCGATGGCAGAATATGCCGTCCGGCTTCTCTCGGATGAGGCGATGGCTGAGAGCTTCCGGCGTGCCTGCCTGGAGCGGTCCTGCAATGATTTCAGCAGAGATATGATCACCAATCAATATGAAGATATTTATTACCGTGTGCTCGGGCGCAAGGTATCCGGATTAGACCCGATCCTGGGGTAAGGAGTACGATATGGAATGGAGAATGGCACCACCCGGCATGGCTGAAGCCGCCGGGACTGTTGTTGCAGGCCTAGCGGCAGGCGGCCATGAAGCTTATTTCGTCGGCGGCTGCCTGCGCGATGAGCTGCTGGGGCGTCCGGTGCATGATATAGACATCACTACCTCCGCACTGCCGGAGGAGGTGATGGCCCTGTTTCCGCGCTGTGTTCCTACCGGACTGGCGCATGGCACGATCACTGTGCTGCAGGAGGGTTACAGCTTAGAGGTTACGACCTACCGGACGGAGAGCGGCTATGCCGATCACCGCCGTCCGGAGCATGTTGTATTCGTCAGGGATGTGCGGGAAGATCTCCGCCGCCGTGACTTCACGATCAACGCTATCTGCTGCGGTCTCGACGGCAGGCAGATTGACCCTTTCGGGGGGGAGCGTGATCTCAAGCTCCGCGTGATCCGTTGTGTAGGCGAAGCGGAGGAACGCTTCGAGGAGGATGCGCTGCGGATGCTGCGCTGCGTACGTTTTGCTTCTGTGCTGGATTTCGCGATCGCGAAGAATACCTGGCGCGGTCTGCTGCGCCAGCGTGACAAGCTGGCGCATATTGCTGTGGAGCGGGTGCGCGCCGAGGTGGAGCGCATCTTGGAAGGCCCGCACCCGCAGCGCGGGCTGGGGCTCCTGCTGCGCAGCGGCCTGCTGCCGCGCGGCAAAGCGCCGTTCCCTTGGACCGGCCGTGACCTGGCGGCTGCCGCCGCCTGCCTTGCCGGTCTCGGGAACCTGGAGAGCGCCCGCCTGCGCTGGGCGCTCCTGCTGCATGCCCTGGGATCATCGGCGGCTTCCGCCGATGAGCTCCTGCGGGCATGGACGTTCCCGGGGGCGACGCGCACTGGCGTCGTCGCCGTGCTCCGCGTCCGCGAAGCTTGGGACGCGGCGTTGTCCTCGGCGCGTCCGGAGGCTTCCGGCGCCGGGGAGTTGCTGCGGCGGCGGTGGATCGCCGCCGTGCTGGGCCATGGCCAGTCAGCCGCCGAAGGGTGGCTGACGCTGCTTGAGGCGGCGGGGGCTGACGCCGCGCCCGCTGTTGGCGCAGGGGCGCGCAGCCCGGCCACAGCCGCAATTGCGCGAGGCACGTCGGCAGATGTCCATGACTTTCTCGCTGACGCACCCGCCACGTCGGATGACGTCCCTGCCACAGTCGAACCCTCCACAGCGGAGGATGTGCCTGTTGCATACGCTGCCGCACCTGCCACATCGGCAGCCGTCCCTGAAGCGCCTACAATGGCAAGCTCCATCCCCCCTGTCACCACCAGCCTCCTGCGGTCCTGGACCGCAGAGATAAAGGTCCGCACGCTCGCTGAGCTGGCGGTGAGCGGCCATGAGGTGACAGCGGCGCTGGAGAAGCGTCCCGGCCCTTGGCTGGGCGTATTGCTGCACCAGCTTCTTCTGGCTGTCGCGGCAGGCGACCTTGCTAATGACACCCAATTACTGCTGCAAGCAGCGCAAAGGATGGATAGCGATGAATAGCGGTCATGCGCAGCGTTCCGGCGTGTTGAAGCGGGAGGCGTTCGTTCCCGGCTGGTCCAAGGGAATTCAGCGGCTGGATACAGTCGGTTCGACACAGGAGGAAGCCAAAAAACTTGCCGAGGGCGGCGCCCCGGAAGGAACAACAGTCATGGCCGAAGCGCAGACCGGCGGGCGCGGGCGGATGGGCCGCAAATGGCATTCCCCTCACGGCAAAGGAATCTGGATGAGCCTGGTGCTGCGTCCGGATCTGCCGCTGGCCGTGACTCCGCAGCTGACGCTGCTGGCCGGAGTGGCTGTCTGCACAGCGATCCGTGAGGTTACCGGGGTGCCTGCCGGCATCAAGTGGCCGAATGACCTGCTGGCCGGCGGCCGCAAAATCTGCGGAATTCTGCTGGAATCCTCACTTCGGGAAGGCGGGCTGCATTACTGTATCGCAGGTATCGGCATCGCTGCCAATCTGACCGGAGAAGATTACCCGGAGGAGCTGCGCGGGATTGGTACATCGCTGCTGATCGAAGGCGGCGGCATTCCTGTAGACCGCACGAGGCTTGCGGAAGCTGTGCTTGCGGAACTCGAATATTTATATCATGTCTATCTGGAGCAAGGCTTCCAGCCCGTGAAGGAGCTGTGGGAGTCGATGTCGGTAACACTGGGCCGTCAGGTAAGCTTGAACACTCCCCAGGGCCGCACCGAGGCCACTGCTGTCGGACTGAACGACAACGGCGGGCTGCTGCTGCGTAACGAATCCGGTGAGGTAGTGAGCGTACTGTCCGGCGAAATTGAAATGATTTAGAAGAGCATCAGATTTAACTAGTACCTCATCAGATTTAAATTAGTGGAGCAGAAACAGTTCTCCTTCAATTCACATCACATCTTTTCCAAGCGGGGGTTGTTCTTTAGGGCGTTTGGCTTAGCATAACGGACTGAGGTGCTCTTATGCATAAAGAAAGTAGTCACTTGGGCGGTTAACGGACCGCAAGGACCTTATCCCCTGCAATTCAGCTCCAAAACGTCTCGCACAAAGATGATAAGATCTCCTGAGTCCGTTACGCTGCAAAAGGGGCGTTATCGTGGGAATAAGGTCTCTTCAGTCCGTTAGATTTTTTGGGGTGAAAGGGTTTCATTACACGAACCCCTGAATCTCTGTTTTTAGCTGCGAATGCAGCCTTCTATTTCTCGCCGAAACGGTACCGTCCTTTAAAAGAACGGCTAAGCCGTTTCCACTTGAGGTGTTTATTTTTGTGTTTTTTTGGTATACTGTGCTCATGAGGCGGCATCGCATGGCGAGCTGTACTCACGTAAGTTGTATCTTTGAACAGGACATTGTTTACCGGATGTACCTTCATAACTGGATGTAACGGTTACGTTGGATTCTGCTCTGAGCCGTAAGGACCGAGACAGAAGGGACGATCGCGAGTGACTCTTTTTTGCCCTTCGGACCTTTTTAGCGGACCATGCTAAAAGGTTTTTTTGTTTGCGCGGAGAACGCGTATTTTATGGAAAAGGGGAATGAGAGCAACATGGCAGACAAACACGCACTGAATATTATCAAGATGAAAAAAATGAAAACGGACGGTGTGCCCCTGAGCATGCTGACCGCTTATGACTACCCTTCAGCCCAGTTGGCGGAAGAAGCCGGCATTGATCTGATTCTGGTCGGTGATTCTTTGGGGAACGTCGTGCTTGGTTATGATACCACGCTGCCGGTTACCATAGAGGATATGGTCTACCATACCCGGTCGGTGAAGCGCGGGGCGCCTAATACTTTTATAGTGGCAGATATGCCGTTCATGACCTACCACGGAAGCGTGGATGAGACCTTGCGCGGTGTGCGCAGACTGATGCAGGAAGGCCAGGCCCATGCGGTCAAAATGGAAGGCGGCCTCGAAATCTGCTCCGCAGTATCCGCTGTTGTCGCTGCCGGAGTTCCGGTGCTCGGCCATATCGGCCTGACCCCGCAGTCGGTCAATATGATCGGCGGCTACCGGATTCAGGGTAAGGATGCCAAGGATGCACAGCGGCTGATGGACGAAGCGAAGGCGCTGGAAGCCGCAGGGGCCTTCGGCATTGTGCTGGAGCTGGTGACAGAAGAGGTGGCTGAGGCGATCTCCCGGGCGGTCAGCATACCGACCATAGGCATTGGTGCCGGGCGTTACTGTGACGGACAGGTTCTGGTTTTCCATGATGTCCTGCGGTATGCCTCCCCTTACCGGGAGAAAAAATTCGTCAAAACCTACGCCGATGTAGGCTCCCTGATCCGTGAAGGCATCACCAGCTATGTTCAGGAAGTGAAGGACCGCTCGTTCCCTGCGGAAGAGCATGTGTTCAGCGCGGACGAGACGGTTCTGGAATCTTTATACGGCAATGCCGGCAAAGGAGCGAAATAACATGAGAGTCATCCGAACGATTGCTGAACTGCGCGAAGCGCTTGAATATATGCGTCAGGGGGGCCATGGCCCTGTTGGTTTTGTACCCACCATGGGATATTTGCACGAAGGACATGCCAGTCTGCTGCGTAAGGCAGGGGAGAAGAGCGGCACGGTGGTGATGAGTATTTTTGTCAATCCGCTGCAGTTTGGCCCGAATGAGGACTTCGCTTCCTATCCACGGGATGAACAGCGGGATCTGGAGCTGGCTGAACGTGAAGGTGCGGACCTGGTGTTCATCCCTAGTGTTGAAGAGATGTATCCGCAGCCGATCCGTACAGGCGTATCGGTCTCCGCGCTTACCACACAGCTCTGCGGCGCTTCGCGTCCGGGACATTTTGACGGGGTAACTACTGTGGTCAGCAAGCTGTTCCATATCGTGCAGCCGGATTACGCCTTTTTCGGACTGAAGGATGCCCAGCAGGTAGCTGTTCTCCGCCGGATGGTGTCTGATCTTAACATGAACGTGGACATCATCGCCTGTCCTATTGTGCGCGAGGAAGACGGGCTGGCGCTCAGCTCCCGTAATGTCTATCTGAGCAGCGAGGAGCGCAGACAGGCGCTGGTATTATCGCGTTCCCTGCGCGAAGTGCGCCAGGCTATGGAAGAGGGCGGCATCCGTACGGTAGATGAAGCACGCGGTCTGCTGGTCTCGGTCATTTCTGAATCGCCGTTTGCGGTCATTGATTATGCGGAGATTCTAACCTTCCCTGATCTGGAAAAGCTGGAAGGCGCCAGCAGGCTGACGGAAGCGGGCGGAGAGGTTATAATGGCTCTGGCTGTGAAGTTCGGCAGAACCCGTCTGATTGATAATAATGTATTTATTCCTAAGGAGGCGCACGCTCTTGTTTAGACATATGATGAAATCCAAGATCCACCGGGCAACGGTCACCGAAGCCAATCTCAATTATGTGGGCAGCATTACCATTGATGAGGATCTGATGGAAGCCGCAGACCTGCTGGAGAACGAGAAGGTGCAGATCGTGGATAATAATAATGGTTCCCGTCTGGAGACTTATGTCATTCCAGGTCCGCGCGGCAGCGGCGTCATTTGTCTGAACGGGGCAGCAGCTCGTCTGGTACAGCCCGGCGATACCGTGATTATTATTTCCTACGCTGTGGTGTCCTCAGAAGAGCTGGCAGCGCATAAGCCGACGGTGGTGTTCGTTGATGAAGGCAACAAGCCGGTGAAGCTGGCGGATCATGAGATTCACGCTACAATTGCCTGAAGTCCGCGCTTTGAGCCATGTAATCAATGGCAGGGATGAAGACACCTGTACTTGCTAAAAATGAAGGAAGGCAAGCTTAAGCTGACTTCATTATCAGTAAGGGTGGGATGTCCGGTGTTTCAACATTTATTTGCTGAGATGAACAAGATGCTCCAGGAGATCAAAACCGACTATCCTACTGCGGAGGGTGCCCGCCGAAGCGATCTTTTATCCAAGTATAATATGCTCCACCGAATCAGTGATAATGTAATGGATGAGTGGCTGCTCTTCGCCGAGAAGCTGAGCGAGTTCCGGGAACAGGCCGATTTCCAGGGTCCGCCAGAGGAGTTGCCGGAAGAGGAAGCGCCCGAGCTTGGGATGGATGCTTTTGTCAGGGGCCAGGGCTATTACAAGCTGCTGATGTACCGCAAGTGCATTGAACAGTTCAGGGAGGTTACGGCACAATATCCGGATAGCCTCGCTGCCCGCCTGTATCTGGCCATGGCTTATCTGCAGGAAGGTGAAGGCGAGATTGCCTGGGGACATCTGGATCACATGCTGGGCCTGATCCGTGAGGTGAAGCTGAAGGCGATGATCTATAATGCGCTGGGCTGTATCCGTGCTTCCCAGGAACGCTTTAATGAAGCCAGTGAGCTGTTTAGCCTGTCGCTGCTGCATGACCCGGATCTGCCGGAGCCGAATGTGAATCTGGAGGTATGCCGCAGACGGGGCGGGAAGCTGGAGTTTGGCCATCAGCTGGTTTCGCTTTTATAACTTTTTCCCGGTTCCTTTAGGCGATGCGCCCCACCACTTTCTGGGGTGTGCATCGCCTTTTTTCGTAACTTCTGTTATGCTGATAAAGAGTCTCAAGTGAAAGGGAATAGAACTTATAATGAAATTTGCCGTGCTTGATTTTGAAACTACGGGAACCCAATCTGTGGGAGAAATCATCCAGGTTGGCCTTGCCATTATAGAAGAAGACGGGACGATCTCCCGGGTGTATGGTTCCTACGTCAAGCCCGGAGCACCCATTCCTCCTTTTATTACGGGCCTGACCGGAATTACAGACAGTGATGTACAGGATGCGCCAGAGCTTGATGAGATGATGATGGAGCTGGTGCCGCTGCTGGATGATGTCGTCCTCGTCGGACACAATGTAGCGTTTGATTTTCATTTTTTGCAGAATGCGCTGGACCGCTGCGGCTACCTGCCGTTTCAGGGGCGGATTCTGGATACCATCGATTTTCTCAAAATATGCTTTCCCTCGCTGAGCACCTATCAGCTAGGCGCGGTAAGCAGCCACTTCGGCATTACGCATGACCGTCCCCATCAGGCTGACAGTGATGCGCTTGCCACGGCTATTGTGCTGCTTAAATGTCTGGAAGAGCTGCACAGTCTGCCGCTGTTGACTATTCAGCGGCTGAATGAGCTGTTCGCAGACGAAGACAGTGATTTGGCCTGGTATTTCGACGGTCTGCTGCGGGAGCGGGAGATGGAGACCTTTCAGCCGGAAGGAGAGCTGAGCTTCTACCGCCAGCTTGCGCTGGCTGTGGGGGATTGGGCAGAGTTGGCAACGCCCCGGGAGGAAGGAAACGTCAATCCGCTGGAGAATATTACCTTTGAAGAGTATATGGATGAGGTAACGAAGCGGCTGAAGGCTGTTCTTCCACAGTATGAGAGCCGTGAGGCCCAGGAGCTGATGATCCATGAGGTCATTACAGCGCTTGAGCAGGACAAGCATCTGCTGATTGAAGCGGGAACCGGCACCGGCAAGTCGCTGGGTTACCTGCTTCCGGCCATCTACCATAGTGTGAAAAGTGATCAAAAGGTGATGGTCAGCACTCATACCATTAACCTTCAGGACCAGTTGCGTGAGCGGGATATCCCACTCTTAACCAGCGTTGTGCCGTTCCCGTTCAAGGCCTCCATCTTTAAGGGAAGAGGGCACTATTTGTGTCTGCGCAAGTTCGAACATAGAATGAATAAAAAGGACTTTACGAGTCCAAGAGAAGAAGCGCTCACCGCTGCGCAAATGCTTGTCTGGCTGACCCAGACGACGACCGGCGATGATGAGGAGCTTAACTTAAGCGGACGGGGCGGCGATTTCTGGGAGACTGTAGCCAGTGATACCGACTCCTGCCTGGGACGGGCTTGTCCCTGGTTCCGCAAATGCTATTACCACCGGGCCAAGCATGAAGCCGGGATCTCTGATGTGGTGGTCACCAATCACTCCAAGCTGTTCGCAGATGTCAAAGCCGGGCATCAGCTACTTCCGGCTTACGATCATCTTGTGATTGATGAAGCCCATCATCTGGAAGATATTGCCGGCAAGCATCTTGGCATGCAGATGAAATATTTCACATTCGCCCATACCCTCACCCGCCTCTATAAGGATAGCCGGAGCGGGCAGCTGCCTGCCCTCCGCCAGAGTCTGCAGTCTTCGGGCAGTGAGCAGGCTTCCGAATGGAGCGGCGTGATCGACCGGATCTATCCCGATCTGCTGACGGTGAAGGAATCTTGGGATGCGCTCAGCGACCGGCTCTTCAGCCTGCTGCCCGAGCGCAGCGATGCCGGAGCCGGTGAAGCAGGCCAGCTGGTGGCCCGCCTGCAGCCGGGCAAGAAGCCGAAGGATTGGGAGGAGTTGGCGGCCCTTGAGAATACGCTGAACCTCAGTCTGAGCGATATCATCCGCAAGGGTGACAAGATGCTCAGTGAGATGCGTGACACGGACAGCCAATCCTCCTCGGACAGTCTTGTGACCGATATCGGCGGGTTATTTAAGGATCTGGCATCCATTAGAGAGCAGATCCGCTTCTTCATGGGCCTGAACGATGAGAATATCGTGTATTGGCTGGAGGGAAGCGGTAATTATAAAGGCAAGTCGCTGCAAATGTATGCCGTTCCTGTAGATGTCAGTACCCAGCTCAGGGAGCTGTTCTTCGACAAGAAGAAGAGTATTGTCCTGACCTCGGCCACCTTATCCGTGGATAAGTCCTTCCAGTTCATGATCGATAACCTGGGCCTTGGTGAAGCTGCGGAGCAGGGGCGTCTGATGACAGCGCTGCTTCCGTCGCCGTTTAAATACCGGGAGCAGGCTCTGCTGGTCATTCCCCGCGACTTCCCGAGCGTCAAGGGAAGTATAGGGGATGCCCGTTTTGTGGACACGCTTGTTCATTCCCTCGCCGAGACTGCTGTAACTACACGAGGGCGAATGCTGGTGCTGTTCACCTCCTACAAGATGCTGCGCCAGGTCTATGACCCGCTGAAGGAGGCGCTTGCCTCCCAGGATATCGCGGTGCTCGGACAAGGTGTGGAGGGCGGCAGCCGGAGCAAGCTGATCCGCCGCTTCCAGGACAGCCCGGCTTCGGTCCTGCTCGGTACCAGCAGTTTCTGGGAAGGGGTAGATATTCCGGGAGAAGCATTGACCTGCCTGGCGATTGTCAGACTGCCGTTCCAGCCGCCGAATCACCCGCTGGCAGAAGCGAAGTCGGAGCTGCTTCAGGCACAGAAGAAGAACCCGTTCATGAAGCTGTCCGTGCCGCAGGCAGTCATCCGCTTCAAGCAGGGCTTCGGGCGGCTGGTCCGCACGGCGCAGGACCGGGGCATCGTAATTGTGTACGATACTAGAGTAATTGAATCGCATTACGGAAAGTACTTCCTGTATTCACTCCCCGGTCCCAAGATGGAGCATATGCTCACCGAGCAGATGGTCCCGAGAATTGCCGAATGGCTGGAAGACGGCGGGGTTTCCTAATTCATCTGCTATTGCTATTATTAATAAGTCATGATTAACCTGAAGATCCGTTCCCGCCCTGTCTTGCCGATCCGGCAGGCGGGGGGCACGGTTGCTATAATTGAACGGGTATAACACAACTATTAAGGAGGAGAATACATGAAATCGGATAAAATATCGGAGGCCGTCGTGCGCAGGCTCCCAGTGTACCTGCGTTTCCTGAACGATCTCCAAAAACGTGAAATCTCCACAGTCTCTTCTCAGGAGCTGGGCCAGAAGCTTGATCTGAATCCCGCCCAGATCCGTAAGGATTTGGCTTACTTCGGTGATTTTGGCAGGAAGGGTATCGGCTACGATGTATCCTATCTAATTGAGAAGATTCGCCATATCCTGAAGCTTGACCAGCAAATTAATGTTGCACTGGTTGGAGCCGGTAATCTCGGTCATGCCTTGTCTAACTACAACGCTTACTTGAAGGATACGATGAAGATTACTGCGATCTTCGATGCCTACCCGCCGAAGGTGGGCCAGCAGATCAACTCGCTGGTTGTGCAGCCGATGGAGGAGTTAAGCAGCACAATCCGCTCGCAGGGCATCCGCATCGGGATTATTACCGTACCTGACAGCGAAGCCCAGAATGTAGCTGATATTCTTGTGGACTCCGGCATTGAGGCGATTCTGAACTTCGCACCGGTTATTCTCAAGACGCCTGCCAATATCCGGATTCATGCCGCAGATTTCACCACAGATCTGCAGAGCCTGGCCTATTATTTGCATGATGGAAAGGATGAGGCAGAAGATGAGCAGTAAGATCACGATAATCAAGAACGGGCACTTCCTGGTTCCGGGCAGCGACAAGCCGGTTCTAAGCGGGTATATGACCCTGGAGAATGATCTGATTACTTACATAGGTGAAGCTGAGCCGGTAGTGGAGGATGGCGCTCAGGTCGTAGACGGCAGCCGTCTGCTGTTCATGCCGGGTCTGGTCAATACCCATGGGCATACGGCCATGTCACTGCTGCGCGGATACGGCGACGATATGGTGCTTCAGACTTGGCTGCAGGAGAAGATGTGGCCGATGGAAGAGAAATTCACTGGTGATGATGTATATTGGGGAACCTCGTTGTCCGTACTGGAAATGCTGAAGGGCGGCACAACCACCTTCCTCGATATGTATGATCATATGGACCGGGTAGCGGAAGTAACGGAGCAGTCCGGTATTCGTGCGGTGCTGATGCGCGGCGTAATTGGGCTGTGCCCGGAAGAGGTACAGCAAGCAAAGCTCGCTGAGGCGGTTGCTTTTGCCCGTAACTGGCACGGCAAGGCTGACGGCAGAATTACAACTATGCTCTCACCGCACGCTCCGTACACCTGTCCTCCAGAGTTTTTCATGAAGTTTGTGCAGGCTGCCCATGATCTGGACCTGCCGATGCATACCCATATGTCCGAGACGCGCCATGAAGTGGAGCAGAACGTGGCTGACTACGGCCTTCGTCCGGTCGCACATCTGGAGAAGCTGGGGATGTTCACCCGTCCTTCGCTCATTGCCCACGGGGTTCATCTGAACGATGAAGAGATCGGGATTCTGGCCCGCTATAACGTTGGCGTGTCGCATAACCCCGGCAGTAACCTGAAGCTGGCCAGCGGGGTTGCACGTGTTCCTGAGCTGCTGCGAGCCGGGGTTAAGGTCTCCCTGGGTACAGACGGCGCGGCAAGCAACAACAATCTGGATATGTTCGAAGAGATGAGGCTGGCGGCTCTGATCCACAAGGGCGTAAGCGGTGATCCTACAGCGGTACCGGCTCCTGAAGCGCTACTGATGGCCACGGAATACGGGGCTCAGTCTATTTTCCTAAGCGGGGTAGGCCGGCTTGCAGCAGGAATGAAGGCCGACTTCATCGCGCTTGATATTGACCAGCCGCATTTGCTGCCGCATACCGATCTGCTCTCCCATGCCGTCTATTCGGCAAGTGCCAAGGATGTGGAGCATGTATGGGTGAACGGCCAGCAGGTTGTGAAGCATGGACAATGCCTGACACTGGATGAAGAAGCTATCCGCCGCAAAGCACAGGAGACGTTCGAGAGCCTGCTTAAACGGTAATTCAGGAGAACGGGAAAGGAAGCAGCGTTGTGAAGAAGAAGAGGAGAAAATGGATCTGGCTGGGGCTTACCGTGGTGCTGCTCCTTCTGTTCGGATTAAGCCAGTTCTATGCCTACATTATGAAGGACCAGTGGAACGAGCGGAATGAGGCCAAGGAGCTGGCCCGGACGCGTGCCGGACTAACGGAGGTAACCAAGGCTCAGAAATCCGTCTGGAATGAGAATGAGATCTACTGGGTGCTAACCGGCAAAAATGAAGCCGGGACCGATCTGATGGTGTGGGTCCGTTTCACCTTGGAGGGCAAGCCTGCCGGAGGCGACAACGACCTGTATGCTGAAGAGCTGAGCAAAGGCACTTCCGAAGAGAAAATGCGCGGAATCATAGCCGATCAGTTACCGGACGTGAAGATCGAACGGCTGCTGCCCGGTGTATATAACGGGGAATATGCCTGGCAGCTATTTTACAAAAAAGACGGGCGATTCTATTACAACTTCTACCGCTTCAAGGATGGCAGCGCCATCGGTGAGGGGTACAGTTTGCCCAACCGTTAAGCTAAGCGCTCAGCAGAATAACATGCGGGGGAACAGATTATCTGTTCTTCCGTTTTTTTGTATCCATCATGTCGAAAATAATCTGGAACTGTTCTGGGACTGGTGGCAGACGGGGAACTGTGGCTTAATGGAGATATATGGTTTGAGATACATCGATTAATATACTTGAATTGATATACTGATTGTATTCCTCGAATGCTATCGCCAACCTGCATATATGTCTCTCAAGGAGGATGAAGAAATTGGAAGTTTTAGCATATTTGGATCAGGCGGTGGATTTGTTTAAGGAAGAGCTGGGGGATAATCTGTCGGGGATTTATCTGCACGGTTCCCTGGCCATGGGCTGTTTTCAACCGGATTCAAGCGATATTGATCTGCTCATTGTAGTAGAGGACAAGCTCCCCGCAGAGGTCAGTCATAGCCTTGCCGGTCGTATCGTAGCCTTTCATGACAGTCTGCCGAATAAGCGCGGAATTGAACTGTCTATCGTCCTGAAGACATACCTGCATAACTTTGTGTATCCTACGCCATTTGAATTTCACTTTTCAGAAGCTCATTTAGAGCGGTATAGAACCGATAAGAATTATCTGTGCGGCGGCTTTGAGGATGCTGATCTGGCGGCACATTTTGCAGTAGTCTACCATCGCGGGTTTATCTTGTACGGGGAGCCGATACGCGAGGCCTTTGCGCCGGTAGACCAGAGGTACTATCTGGATTCCATTATCAGGGATGTCGATGATGCGCCGCAGAATATTGGGAATGCTCCACTCTATTACACACTGAATCTATGCAGGGTACTCTACTATGTGCAGGAAGGTCATGTCTCTTCCAAGAAGGAAGGCGGGGATTGGGGACTTCAGCATTTGCCGGAACGCTTCCACGGGCTGCTTAGACGGTGTCTTAAGGAATATAGCGGTGCTGGCGCCGAAGGCTATGAACTGGAGCTATTAACTGATTTTGCGGAATATATGATGGCTGAAATTGAGCGTTAGCCGGATGTAGTGTGCGCCGGAATATGAAAGTAGCAGCGGCATTTCAGGATATAAATCTGAGCTGCCGTTTTTTCATGGTTCATGAAACATCCAGAAATTAGTATCAAAAATTTTAAATATATTCACAACTTTATGTAAAATCGTATATACACCTATGATATACTACTACTTGTATCAAGACATGCTTAAGAGCATGTCAGTCTCGGATTGGCGCTAGACACGCTGGCTGGTCTTTATTATAGAGTTAAGCTTGGTCATTATTGAGAGGAGGACGTTTCTTGAAACTTCGTCTTATGCCTGTGCTGCTAACGTCTCTGCTGTCTGCTGCATTATTGTTTGGTGGCTGGTATTCTTACCGTCAATTCGCGGTGCAGGAGCCGCTGCAGAAGCTGGTATCATCCTACCAGGGTGTGAAGGATTCCCATATTACTATTAAACGCAATGAGGTCACTTTGAAACTGGATTTGCAGCCGGGCACGAAATTACGTGAGCTGGTGCAGTATGTATCACGAGAAGGCAGCACCGCTATTGACGGCAGGACCCTTAAGCTGGATGTGGAACAGAAGCCGAGTGAACTGCTGGATGAGTATTGGGATAAAGCGATGTTCTCTGTAGCAGAAGCTATGGAGAGCCGGAAATATACATTGATACCAGCGAAGCTGGACGGACTGAAGGAGCAGGACAGTAAGTACAGCGGCGTTACAGCTACCACAGAGATTGACGACAACAATGTCTATGTAAGCCTGAGCAACGGCACAGAGAGCAAATTCATCATTCTGCCGCGTGCAGCAGCCAAGATGGGAGTGTGGAACAATGCCTAAGTACTGGAAAGAGGTTGTAGCCGGATTTGTTCCGGTCATGCTGATTTTTATGGCTTTTGTGGGAATTAATATCTTTCCTGTAATTATAGCGATGGGCATGGTTGCCGCGCTCCTGTTCATTGCCCATGCCCGCGGCGGTCTGACGGTCAATGCAGGTGCAGATAAGAAGCGTAAGAAGAACGGTCCCTCCAAGCTAACCTTTGAAGAGATCGGCGGACAGGACAATGCCAAGCAGGAGCTGCGTGAAGCGCTGGACTTCCTGATCCGGCATGAAGAAATCAGCAAGTTCGGGATTCGTCCGCTCAAAGGAATTCTGTTAACCGGCCCTCCAGGAACCGGGAAGACGCTGATGGCCAAGGCTGCGGCGCATTACACCGATTCTGTATTTGTAGCTGCTTCAGGCAGTGAATTCGTCGAGATGTATGTCGGCGTCGGTGCCGGACGCGTGCGCGATTTGTTCAAGGATGCCCGTACACGCGCACTCAAGGAGAATAAGCAAAGTGCCATTATTTTCATCGATGAAATTGACGTTATCGGCGGGAAACGCGAAGGCGGACAGCAGCGTGAATACGATCAGACCCTCAATCAGCTGCTGACGGAGATGGACGGGATTTATAACAATGATACCCCGCGCATTCTGCTGGTAGCCGCAACGAACCGCAAGGAGATGCTTGATTCTGCGCTGCTGCGCCCGGGGCGTTTTGACCGCCATATTCAGGTGGATATGCCTGACAAGAAGGGCCGCAAGTCGATTCTCGACCTGCATGCCAAGAACAAGCCGCTGCATGACACCGTGAATCTGGATAAAATCGCCGAAGAAGCTTACGGCTTCTCGGGTGCGCAGCTGGAGAGCGTGATGAATGAAGCCGCGATCTACATGATGCGCGAGAATCTGACCCTGGTGGAGCAGCGTCATCTGTCGATGGCGATCGACAAGGTCATGATGGGTGAGAAGACCGACCGTGAGACCAACCATGAAGAGAAGAAGAGGGTAGCGATCCATGAGCTTGGACATGCTATTATGGCTGAGCTGCTGCGCCCCGGAAGCGTTAGTCAGGTAACACTGACCCCGCGCGGCCAGGCTCTAGGGTATGTCCGGCATAATCCGCAGACCGAGCAGTATCTGTACACGAAGGATTACCTGGAGAACCAGATCATGATTGCCCTGGGCGGAGCGGCTGCCGAAGAGATGTATTACGGAGGACGCAGTACCGGTTCCCGTGGAGACTTCGATCAGGCGCTGAATATCGTAGAGACCATGATGAAGTCAGGGCTCACCTCGCTCGGCATTGCGAATCTGCAAATGGTTACCACTGAAGAATTAATGAAGGAAAATAGTAAAATACTGGACGAGTTGATGATCCGCACGAATGACCTGCTGGAGAAACAGAAAAATATATTTGATTACTCTCTTGACATTTTAATGAAGGAAGAAGTTCTCTCCGGAGAGCAATTTCGTTGTCAATTTCGTGACAGTGTCCTTTTACCGGCATAATTCTTTATGCCGGTTATTTTTTTTTACTTTTCAGACATGCTAAGATATCATTATATGTCGGGCTACTTATTTTTTTCGACAGACAAGGTACAATACAGAAGTATAGATACCTGAAAGGATGGAGACTTTTACATGAATTTTAAGAAGATCGGTGTCATCGGCGGAGGCACAATGGGACAAGGGATTGCCGAAATGCTGGCAGCCAAGGGCCTGGATGTCATGCTGGTGGAAAAAACTGCAGAACGGTTGAACTACTCCTACGAAATGATCGAGACCAGTCTCGACAAGCAGCTGGAGAAATGGGCGATTACCCAGGCGGAGAAGAAGCTGATCCTGGCCCGTATCCAGAAGGTTACACACTTCGCTGAACTGAGCTCATGCGATATGGTCATTGAGACCATCGTTGAAGATCTGGAAGCCAAGCAAAAGGTATTCAATCAGCTCGATCAGGTGTGTCCGAGCCACATTATTCTTGCCAGCAACACGTCAACGCTTAGCTTGACTGAGCTTGCAAGCTCTACAATGTATCCAGAACGCGTTATCGGCATGCACTTCATACACCCTGTAGGTAAGGTGGATCTGGTTGAAATCGTGCGCGGTCTGAAAACCTCGGACAGCACATTTGAAGATACCAAAGCCTTTGTCGATGAGATTGTTGAGAAAAAAGGCGTTATGATCTACGAATCCCCCGGATTTGTATCTTCACGCCTCATTTGCCTGTTCATTAACGAGGCTATGCATGTGCTCCAGGAAGGGGTTGCCTCCCCTGAAGATATTGATGATGCTATGCGCATCGGCTACCAGTTCCAGAACGGGCCGCTTGAAATGGCAGACCGCTTCGGTCTGGATTCCGTTCTTGCCGCACTGGAGAACATGTTCCGTGAATACGGCGAGCTTAAGTACCGTCCTTCGACCATTCTCAAGAAGATGGTGCGTGCAGGACAACTGGGTGCGAAATCGGGCGAAGGCTTCTTCAAGTATGACAAGGATGGTGACCGTATATGAATATCTTAGTAATTAACTCCGGCAGTTCCTCATTGAAATACCAGTTGTACAATATGACAGATGAATCTGTACTCGCCAAAGGGCTGGTAGAACGTATCGGTATGGATTCCTCCATTCTGAACCACAAGCCGACCGGCAAGCAGGAAGTAACCGAAGTAAGCGAAATTCTGGAGCACAATACGGCAATCCGTAAAGTGCTTGCTTGTTTGACAGACAAAGAGCATGGCGTTATCGCATCCACCGATGAGATTAATGCAGTGGGCCACCGTGTAGTGCACGGGGGGGAATTCTTCAAATCCTCCGCGCTGGTCGATGCCGATGCGAAGACCAAGATCCGCCAGCTGTTCGACCTTGCGCCGCTGCATAACCCGGCTGCGATGATGGGGATTACCGCATCCGAGAATAATATGCCCGGTGTGCCGCAGGTCGTTGTGTTCGATACCGCCTTCCACCAGACGATGCCTGAGAAGGCTTATATGTATGCCATTCCGAGAGTGCTTTACAACAAATACAAAGTACGCCGTTATGGCGCGCACGGAACCTCCCATGATTTCGTCAGTAAAGCAGCTGCTGATTATCTGGACCGTCCGCTTGGCGAGCTTAAGATTATCACCTGCCACATCGGCAACGGTGCCAGTGTAACTGCAGTGGACGGCGGAATTTCAGTTGACACTTCGATGGGGATGACTCCGCTGGAAGGCCTGATGATGGGTACGCGCAGTGGCGACCTTGACCCGGCAATTGTTCCTTATGTGATGAACAAGGAAGAGCTGTCCGTCGGTGAAGTGAACTCCATGCTGAACAAGCACAGCGGACTTCTGGCCATCTCTGGCGTGAGCAGTGACATGCGTGATATTATTGACGGTGCGGAGAAAGGCGAGCCTAATTCGACGCTTGCTTTTGAAATGTACGAGTATCGTCTGCGTAAATATATCGGTTCTTATGCAGCTGCCATGAATGGGGTAGACGTAATTGTATTCACCGCTGGTGTAGGCGAGAATGCTTCCCTGCTGCGTGAAAAAGTACTGAACAATCTTACGTTCCTCGGAATCGAGCTGGATGCAGAAGCCAACAAGGTCCGTTCGGGTGATCCGCGGCGTATCTCTACTGCCAATTCCAAGGTACAGGTGCTTGTGGTTCCAACGAACGAAGAGCTGGTGATCGCACGCGATACCTATCGTATTGTGCAAGGTGTTAACGGCTAAATTAGAGGAGAGATAGTAGGCATGGCTAACAAAAGTGTAATCAAGAACGTGAATGAGCATGTCGGAGAGACTGTTGTCATCGGATGTTGGGTGAACAACAAGCGCTCCAGCGGTAAAATTCAGTTCCTGCAGCTTCGCGACGGTACCGGTTATATCCAGGGGGTTGTGGTGAAATCAGAAGTCCCTGAGCAGGTCTGGGATGATGCCAAGAGCCTCACCCAGGAAAGCTCGCTGTATGTGACCGGAATCATCCGTGAGGAGCCCCGCAGCCAGTCAGGCTACGAGCTGACGGTTACGGGCATTGAAGTTCTGCATCTTACCGAGAATTATCCAATCACACCTAAGGAGCATGGCGTCGATTTCCTGATGGATCACCGTCATCTCTGGCTGCGTTCCTCCAAGCAGCGGGCGGTAATGGTGATTCGTGCGGAGATTATCCGCGCGGTTCAGCAGTTCTTCAATGAGCGCGGCTTCACGAAGGTGGACCCGCCGATTCTGACACCAACGTCAGCAGAAGGCACGACCAACCTGTTCCACACCAAGTACTTTGAAGAGGACGCCTATCTTACCCAAAGCGGACAGCTGTACATGGAAGCTGCTGCTATGGCGCTGGGGCGTGTCTATTCCTTCGGACCAACCTTCCGGGCTGAGAAATCCAAGACCCGCCGCCACTTGATTGAGTTCTGGATGATTGAGCCGGAAATGGCCTTCACCGATCATGAAGAAAGCCTGTGCGTGCAGGAGGATTTCATCAGCTTCGTGGTACAATCTGTACTTACGAATTGCCGGGCTGAACTGGAAGCGGTGGGCCGCGATGTCTCGAAGCTTGAGAACATCAAAGCACCATTTCCGCGTATCAGCTATGACGATGCGATTAAGTTCCTGAATGAAAAGGGCTATGAAATTGCCTGGGGCGATGATTTCGGGGCTCCTCATGAGACGGCGATTGCCGAGATGAGCGACAGACCGGTCTTCATTAGCCACTATCCGGCTTCCTTCAAGGCTTTCTATATGAAGCCGCATCCTGATCGTCCGGAAGTGGTGTTGTGTGCGGATATGATCGCTCCTGAAGGCTACGGGGAGATCATCGGCGGATCACAGCGTATTGATGATCCGGCGCTGCTGGAAGCCCGCTTCAAGGAACATAACCTGTCGATGGACACCTACAAATGGTACATGGATCTGCGCACCTACGGCACGGTTCCGCACTCCGGCTTCGGTCTGGGGCTGGAGCGCACAGTAGCCTGGATCTGCGGTCTGGACCATGTCCGTGAGACGATTGCCTTCCCTCGTACACTGTACCGTCTTTACCCTTAAAGAATAGGGAAAGGGGGCTTAAGTATGGACGGAAAAGGTTGGAATACCTGGGGCGAGGGCGTAGCCTTCGGCCTGGAGAACGGAATGGCCGTCATTCCTTATGCACTCCTGAAATATTACCGGAAGCTGAATCTGACCGGCAGTGAATCCATGCTGCTGATTCATCTGCTCTCCTTCAGACAGGTGGAGGGGATTGACTTCCCTTCCCTGGAGGAGCTTCAGGCAGTAACCGGGCGCAGTATTCCGGTGATTGCCGGAGAACTGCAGAAGCTGATGAAGGAAGGGTTCATCAGCATCGACGGAGATAACGACGAGCTGAGGGACATCCATTATGAGCGTTATAATTTCTCCGGCCTATACGCGAAGCTGGGAGCTTATCTGGCAGAACTCTCACGGGAGAATGCCCAGGGGAAGCCCAGCCAGAGCGGGCGGGAGCCGGGGGCCCGGGCAGTGGCTCATTACTCCGGGGCTACTGCACCAGATGGTGGCTATGGCCGCCCGGCTGTGCCGGGTGACAAGGAGTCGGAGGACGGACGCAGTCTGTTCAGCATTTTCGAGAAGGAATTCGGGCGTCCGCTATCCCCCATGGAATGTGAAACTATTTCCGGCTGGGTGGATGAAGACCGTTATCCCGAGGAACTGATCCTGCTCGCCCTGAAGGAGTCGGTCTTTGCAGGAAAGGTCCATTTCCGTTACATTGACCGCATTCTGCTGGAATGGGCCCGCAACCGGGTGAAGAATGCCCAGGATGTCAAAGCCTATTCCCAGAAATTCCGGAGCGGCGGCAGATGAGCGAAGCGAGGTAGATATATGCCGGTCCAGGGCAAGGCCCCGCTGGTAAAGGTGTCCTTTAAGTCATATATATGGCTTAAGGGGCACTTTTTTTCATTTGTTGCTTGGAATTGGGAGTTAGCTGAAAGTGTGCGGGGAGCGGGGGTGAAGAGCAGAAGTGCCCCTGAAATTAGGAAAAGTTTGTTTAATGAGTAGATGAAGGGTACAAATACACTTGATTCAAGCAAAAGTGGCCGGATGAGCAAAATGAAAGGTATAAATGCACCTGATTTCGCCGCTCCCATCACACAGCCCGCAGTCCCTTCACGTGGAAGGAACTGCGGGCTGTTGTGTTGTAGTAAGAATATCAAAAACTAGGACAAGAATTAGTGCAGCTCCTGCTCCAGAGCCGAGCCCATCTCGCGGGAACGTTCCGCACACCGGTTGACGGCGGCAATAACGGTCTCGAAGAAATCGCCGCGCTCCAGCACTTCAATCGCCGCCTGGGTAGATCCATTCGGCGAGGTGACCTTCTTGCGCAGAGAGGCAGGCTCTTCACCGGTCTGCTGAACCATTCGTGCTGCGCCCAGCACGGTCTGGACAGTCAGCTCACGGCTTTGCTCCAGCGGAAGCCCTCCGCGGATGCCGGCGGCAATCATCGCTTCCATCATGTAGTAGATGTAGGCTGGTCCGCTGCCGGAGATCCCGGTTAAGGTCTCCATCCGTTCTTCGTCAATAACCGCAGTCATTCCGACCGCTTCGAAGATATTAAGCGCTGTACGTCGGCTGTCCTCTCCAACTTCCTTAGAGAAGGCAATCCCGGTAGCACCGAGGCCGATGGAGCTAGAGGTGTTCGGCATGGTGCGGACCACAGGCTGCGGATTACCCAGTAAGCCTTGTATCGTACGGATGGTCAACCCGGCAATCACGGAGATCACGAGCTGATCCGGCGACAGCAGCGGCCCCAGGGAACGGAGCGCTTCGGCAGCGTCTTTGGGCTTCATGGCTAGAACGATGACCGGCGCAGACCGCAGAGCCTCGAGCTTGGACTCAGGAGCATTATAGCCGAGCACGCCGTATCGGCTGCGGAGTTCAGCCAGGCGCTCGCTGCTGCTGCGGTTCAGCATAATAATTCGGCCCGATTCCACTACATTCCGGGCAATCAATCCCCGCACAATGGCCTCAGCCATCGAGCCTGCGCCATAAAAAACGATATTATGATTGATGAGCGGAATTGCTGGTTGCTGGCACATGGCTGGCAGTCCCCCTATAAGTTGAGTGAGTTAACCCCTGATTTGGCCGGAGCCGTGAATCATATATTTGCTTGAAGTCAATGCAGGAAGTCCCATAGGCCCGCGGGCATGGAGCTTCTGGGTGCTGATGCCGATCTCGGCGCCGAAGCCGAATTCAAAGCCGTCCGTGAACCGGGTAGATGCATTGTGATATACAGCCGCAGCATCAATCTCCTGCAGGAAGCGTGCAGCATTCGCCAAGTCCTCTGTCACAATACATTCGGAATGCTTGGTGCCAAACTCCGCGATATGTCCGAGAGCCTCTTCTAGCGTGTCCACGATACGAATATTTAAAATATAATCGTTGTATTCTGTAGCGAAGTCCTCTGGCGTGGCAGGCACAGCCCAAGGGATAAGAGCAACAGTATCCTGGCAGCCGCGCAGCTCCACACGGGCCTCGCGGAAGGCTTCAGCGAGTGCGGCGAGATGCTCTTCGGCGTAAGCGCGGTGAACCAGCAGCGTCTCCATTGAATTGCAGACCGAAGGCCGCTGGGCCTTCGCATTCACGCTAATGCGCCGGGCCATTTCCGGATTAGCACTTGCATCCAGATAAGTATGGCATATGCCTGCCCCTGTTTCAATAACCGGTACGGTGGCATTTAGAACCACATTCTGAATTAGGGAGCTTCCTCCGCGCGGGATGATGACATCCAGCAGTCCGTTCAGCTTCAGCATTTCATCCACTGAGGAGCGGTTAGGATCTTCGATCAGCTGCAAGGCATCCGGCGGAAGGGCGGTACCTGCAAGTGCGCGGTGAAGCACCTCGGCGATGGCGCGGTTGGAGGAGAGGGCGGAGGAGCCGCCGCGCAGCACCACAGCATTGCCGGTCTTGAGGCACAGTCCGGCAGCGTCAACGGTGACGTTGGGGCGTGCTTCATAGATAATTCCAATCACCCCAAGCGGAACCCGTACCTTCTCGATGTGCAGGCCGTTTGGCCGTTCGATCGTCTCCAGATTGTCCCCTACCGGATCAGGCAGTGCGGCAATCTGCTGCAAGCCTTCGGCTATACTGTCAATCCGTTCCGCATCCAGGGCCAGCCGGTCGAGCATCGACTCCGGTGTCCCGTTTAGGCGGCCGCGTTCCAGGTCTTCGGCGTTGGCGGCAATAATGTAACCAGCTTCGGCACGCAGGGCAGCAGCCATTACCAGCAGAGCATCATTCTTCTGGGCGGTAGTCAAGCTTGCAAGTACCCCTGTGGTTGCTTTGGCCAGTGTTGTCTTGTTAACCACTTCACTCATGGCAATTCCTCCTAAAAGTTATGTTGGCAGATGAAAATACAGTAGGTTGTGCAAGATTAACGAAGCGTGATCCATTCGTCCCGGTGGATAACCTCCAGCCGGTGTACTTCACCGAGCTTGGGCACAATCTCTCGGCTGGGAAGCCCCTGAATGCTGCGGAGCTGGGTGTCGTCGTAATTGACGATACCCCGTCCAAGCAGCTGCCCATCCGGGCCGAGTACTTCAACGACATCCCCTGAATGAAAGCTTCCTTCAATACGTCTAACCCCGACTGGCAGCAGGCTATGGCCTCCGTGAAGCAGCGCTTCAACAGCACCGTCATCGACATACAGTGATCCGAGCGGGGTGGACATGAAGCCCAGCCATTGCTTTTTGACCGGCAGAGAAGCGAGTCTGGTGGCAAAATAAGTGCCTTTGCCCGTTCCGGCTGCGGCCTGTAATAAATCCCCTGGCTTCTTAACCTGGCCCACGAAGACAGGAACGCCGCCCCGCGTGGCAATCTTGGCCGCGTCGATCTTGGAGCGCATGCCGCCGGTGCCCACGCTTGAGCCTGCACCGCCTGCAATGGCATAGATCTCAGGCGTAATCTCTTCAATGTGCTCATACCGCACAGCATCCGGGTGCTTGCGGGGATCGCCGCTGTAGACGCCATCCATGTCGGTCAGGATCAGCAGGTGCGATGCCTTCAGAAGATTGGCAACCAGCGCCGATAAGGTATCGTTATCACCGAACTTCAGCTCATCCACCGATACGGTATCGTTCTCGTTGAACACGGGCACTGCGCCTTGCCGGAGTAATTCTTCAACCGTCATCATGGCGTTGTTCATGGCCCGGCGGCTGCAGAAGTCCGTACGGGTCAGGAGGATCTGAGCAGTAGGAATGCTGTGGCCTGCAAATGCCTCCTGATAAGCCTGCATCAGCATAACCTGTCCTACTGCTGCTGCCGCCTGCTTCTCATGCAGCAGCCTTGGGCGGGAATCATAGCCGATGCCCCGGAATCCCGCTGCGACCGCCCCTGAGGTGACCAGCAGCACTTCACAGCCGTCCTTACGGAGTGCAGCAATCTCGGCGGCGAAGAAGGTGACTGCCTCACGATTGAGGCCGCCTTCGGGACCCGTGAGCGAACTGCTGCCGATTTTGACCACAATTCTTGACGTCATTGTCTTTCACTTTCCTCTCGAATTGAAATGCCTGTAATGCCCGAAAATGACAAAAAGCCCCCATCCTTAGACTTAGCAAAGGACGAAAGCTTGAATTAACTTCCGCGGTACCACCTTCATTGATGAGGGTTCATCCGACTTCATTCTCATAACGGGAGTATCCGTCCTGCAGGGCAGGCCGCTCAGGGGTAGGATTCAGAATGACCTTCGCGGTAAATTCTCCCAGCCTTCAGGAATTTACTCTCTGCACACGAATATACGTCCATTCTTACTGGTCCCATCAGCACGTTTCACTATTTGTCATTTAGAATACCATGGGGAAGCAGGGTTTGCAAAGAGCTCCGGACGAATATTTTTCTGCTGGGGCAGGGAGCGGATTTTCTGGTTGTCCTTCAGGGGAACGGGTAAAGTATTTATAATCAGTTACCAGGAGGTGGATTGAATTGAGTAAGAAGACTAATGTCCGACAGGAACAGAATCAGAATTCCAAAGAAGCCGCCGAATTTCAAAACAAAGCGATCCGAGAATTTGTCGAGGAAAAAGCCGGAGATTCCCGCACAGAAGGACCGGTTGACGAGAGTACTGCCCGTATGCCCGATGACCAGAACCGTATGATCACGCAGTATAATTTGCGCAAATAAATAATTGCTTCTGCCAAAATACAGCAAATGCCCATCCGGCCTCATGATAAGAGCTGGATGGGCATTTGTTTCCGCCGGCTTATTCGCCTGCCAGTCCGGCGACCGTTGCCTGGAAGGTTTCAATGAAAGCTTCCGCAGCACGGGACAAATAGCGTCCGCGCCGGTAAGCGACAACCAGAGTACGGCTGGGTACCGGTTCGGCCAAAGGCAGGTAGACAGGCACGAATTCACTCCGCGGTGCCCGTGCAATGAAATGTGGCACGAGCGTTACGCCCATTCCGGTGGCTACTAGCGATTGGACGGTCTCCATATTGTTGCTCTCGAAGACAATCCGCGGCTCAAATCCGGCTCCACGGCATAGCTCCACCGTCATTTTGCGGAAGCCCTGTCCTTCTTTGAGCACGATGAACGGTTCATCCTTAAGCTCGGTCAGCGAAGTTCGTGTACCCAGCAGCATCCGCGCCGCCAGCGGATGCTCAGGCGGGACTGCCAGGTCGATCCGTTCCTCTCCAAGAACCTCGTAAGCTAGAGTCGGAATCTCCAGTGGCAGGGATAGCAGGCTGAGATCTGTCTGGCCGCTGGCTGTCAGCTTCTCAAGATTCATGGAGGAGTCCTCCAGCAGCGTGATTTCAACCTCGGAGTATTTGCGTTTGAAGGCAGGCAGCACATGCGGCAGCAGATGCGCACCGGTGATCGGCATGCTGCCAACCACAACCCGTCCGGTGCGCAGCTGGGATATATCCGACATCTCCTGGCGCAGCAGTTCTACGGCATCAATGATGGTCTGAGCCTGCTCGACGAATTTCTTACCGGCATGAGTCAGCTCTACTGAACTGGTATTGCGCTGGAAAAGAAGGACACCCAGTTCTTTTTCCAGTTTGGAGAGTTGCTGGCTGAGTGAAGGCTGAGCGATATGCAGCTTGTCTGCTGCCCGGGAAAAATTACGCTCAGCCGCAATTTGCAGGACATATTGCAGTTGACGCAGTTCCATTTCAAACCTCCTTACAGGTTAGGTACCATCAATAGTAATCCGCTTTCTTATAAGTATATCCTATAAATCGGCCTGATTACATCGGTTTTTACAAGGGTTGCAGTAGCTGTCATATTGGGGAAATGATTTAAATTTGGCATAACCAACCATTGGGTGAGAAAAAGGCACCATTCGGTCGAGAAATCTGGCATATTTCTACATTTCTGTTTATTATGAATGTATTGAAAGAAAATGATTGTTTTAAAGACGATAATACTGCTAAAAAAGTAAAATAATACACAAATCGAAGGGATAAAACTAAATGTATTACTGGATAAAGTGCTTACAGTACTTAAACGGTTCTAGTCGACTCAGATATTTGGATTTTACACTTCAACAAATAAAATGCATAATATTTGTTTTAATTTATAGTGTTTCGTCAATTATATTTCCAAGTTACATAAGTAAAATAGTTGACTTAGGAATAAGCAATAGGAACATTGGGGATATTGCCAATTACACTATTACTATGCTGATTGTAGGATGTACGATGGTTGCTTTCCAATATTTATATCAAGTTAGCTTCTATAAATTTTCACAACGCTTTGTTTCTGAAATAAAAGAAATGGTTTTTGAAAAATTAATGAATACCAATATAGCTTTTTGGAGCAAGCATAAGGTTGGAGACATGTTTACAGTTTTAGAAGAAGACATCTCATCAATAGAAAGCCTTTTTACAAAATCAATAAGCGGAATTTTATCCAATACATTAATTGCAGTAGGCATTTCCGTATATTTAATCTACATAGATAAAACTATTGGAATCATTTTAATATTGCTTACTTTTTCATTTGCTTTAATTCAAAAAAAATACGGTAAAAAAATTGAAGCATATGTGGTGCCATTAAGAGAAGAAATTGCAGATTTCTCATCCTATACAAATGAAATACTAAATAATGTGAATCATATTGAAATGGCTGGTGAAGTAAAACGTGCTTATAGTGGTTACTGCAAGAAGAACCGTTCTGTAGTAGAAAAAGCAATAAAACAATTAAGAATGATTACTGTGTTGTTTAGTATTGTTTCAAGTTATAGCGTAATCATTATTTTTGTGGTGTTGCTTATGGGGGCGCAAAGAGTATTATCAGGGACGATGACAGTAGGTGTTTTATTCAGTTTAATCATTTATGTGCAAAGAATGTTTGGCCCAATAAATTCGATTGGTAGTGAGTATATATCTTTCAAAAAAAACATTCCTATTTTTAGACGGATATTTGAAGTTTTGGATAATAAAGAGGTTATTCAAGAAGGAAATTACACCCCTGACCTCGATCTATCAGGCAAGATTAGTGTGAATAGAATTGATTTTAGCTATGAAGAATCCAATCAAATATTGAAAGGGTTATCATTGGAGGTCCAACCGGGTGAAGTAGTAGGAATCGTAGGCAAAAATGGATGCGGGAAGACAACCTTAATGAAACTCTTTACGAAGCTCTGTGTACCTCAAAAAGGGGAAATTCTAATAGATGAAGTGATTATTGGAGATTACCAAACGGATTATCTGCATCATCAAGTCGGTTGCTTATTACAAAGTGAATTTATATTAAGCGGTTCTTTAAGGGATGTTCTGGATACTAAAAATCGCTATAGTGATCATGAGATTATTGAGACGATGAAGGAATTTTGCTTAGCAATAAATGATTTTCCTGATGGACTCGATACAATGATTAAAGAAAATTCATTAAATCTTTCGGGTGGACAAGTACAAAAGATAGCGTTAATACGCCTCTTCCTTCAGAATAAATCTATTTACTTGTTAGATGAACCCACTTCAGCTATGGACATTGAAGCAGAAAAGGTAATCTGCAATGTGATTAGAAGAAAACTAGAAGGAAAAACAGCATTAATTATTACACATAGAGAGCAAATCTTAAATATATGTGATAGAAAAATAATGCTAGCGGAGGAACAAGAAAATGAACAAGAAAATGAACAGGAATATTATGTTAGGTCAGTTTACTAAAGTTTTGACTCATGGAAACAAAGTGATTTTAGGGAATCGAATGAATGGAAAATGGATGAAAATGAGTCAGGAATGTTATGAAATACTTAAACTTGCCATGCAGGAAAGCGCAACGACTAATGAACTGATTGAAGCGTTTGAAGACCAGGAAGATAAGGAATACTTCTTCGAGCTGTTGCAACTTTTGTACAAAGAAAATTTGCTGGCCGATACGGAAGAGATGTTACTGTTTGATAAAAATTTCAGTGTTGATATAGCAATTACCAACAGATGTAATCTCAGATGCAAACATTGCTGCGTGGATTCTGACTTAACAAATTTGAGCGATCCGTTGGACACGGATGTTCTAAAAACGGTTTTGAATAAAGTGGTTAAATCAAAACCCAAGAGTATTTGCTTAACGGGTGGAGAACCTTTAATTAGGAAGGATTTTTTTGAGATTCTATCTCACCTGAATGATATTTACGATGGTGAAATCAGAGTAATGACGAATGGGACATTAATTAATAGTGAAAATGTGAAACAACTAGTGGCGCATGTATCAGCAATAGATTTTAGTATTGATGGTGTTAATGAAGACACATGCTCATCAATACGTGGAAAAGGAGTTTTTAACAAGGTATTGCATTCGGTTGAATTATTAAAAAATCAACATTTCGATAAAATTTCATTATCAATGGTCTTGACTAAGGAGAACTATGTATTACGCAATCAATTTGAGGAATTAAATAAAGAATTAGGAACCCGTGGCATTGCAAGGGCTTTTAGCCCAATTGGAAGAGGAAAAGATAATAAAGATTCATTGCAGCCTAAAGAAAAAGAAGTTCAAATTGAAGAAATAAGAATGATGAATCTTGACATTGATGATGTTCATATTTGTCTCTGTGGGGGGTTGTTTAAAGAGATTTATATAAATAGTAAAGGACAGATATATCCTTGCGGTTTATTGGAGAGAGATAAATATTATGTAGGCAATATATTGGAAATAGAAGATTTAAGCAGTTTTCTGGGGAGTGGTGAATTTAAAAGATATGATGGATATCAAAATTGGGAGTATTTACAGCCTGATAAACATGAAAAGTGTAAAGATTGTGATGTTAATTTATTTTGCTGGAATTGCTTGCATTACTTAGATCTTATAGAGAGCAATGATGGTTTTTATGAAAGTGTTTGTCCAGAACTGAAACGTAACTTCCAAAGGATTGTATGGGAGGATTGAGCAATGTTAATAGGAATTTGGGTAACTAAAGCATGCAACCTGAGATGCAGCTATTGTTATGAAGGAAACGACAAAAAGGAAATATATATGGATCGCAATACTGCGGATCAAATAATTAATTTTATCCAAGAGAACTATAGTACTAATGATAATTGGTCAGAGGATCCATTAATTATACAATTCCATGGAGGGGAGCCATTATTAAATTATGACCTAATAACATACATTACTGAACGACTGAAATTATTATTCGCCACATATAAAAAAAAAGTTATGTTTGGCATTACAACAAATGCAGTGTTACTTGACAAAAAGAAGATTGAATTCTTGGCGGAAAATATGAATTATGATTTTTCAATAAGTATTGATGGCGATAAAAAGGTTCACGATCAAACAAGGCTATTCTCAAATGGTACAGGTTCTTATGATGCAATTATAAATAAGGTTAATATGACATTGGAAAAAAGGAAGAATATTAGGGCTAGAGTTACATTTGGTGCTCAAACAGTTTCTCATTTATTTGAAAGCATTAAACATTTGATAGAATTGGGATTCTTAGTGATTGTCTGTATCCCTGACTATTTCGATAAGAGTTGGGATGAGAAACATATAGATGCTTATTTAGATCAGCTTGGTTTGTTGAAAGAATATTATTTAAGGAATAGGTTAGATGAAAAAAATGTGGAAATTCCAATCTTAGAAAATAATATTTTCAAGAAAAATAAGTGTTCTGGCGGTTATAGCAGTATTCACATTGACCCAACCGGAGAGATTTATCCGTGTTCCTATGTTGTAGGAGATACCAAATATAAAATCGGTTCAGTACATCTAGGAGGAATTAATAATGATTACTTAGCAGATATCTCAAGAATTAATGACTGCAACATGATTGAATGTGAAGGGTGCAATAATTATAGCAGTTGTCTTACTGTAAGATGCCGATACCTCAATGAATTATTAACTGATGACGGATTGTGTCCTTCAGCAACAATATGTGCTTTTGAAAATGCCAATTATAGTTTTTTAAAATCAGTTTAGAGATAGAAGTAGCTAGGAATGCGAAGAAGGAGGACTTATTATGAGTTTAAAGATTAAAAAAATTGCGGACAAAATTAATGCATTAGAAGTAAAAGGGCAAGGTTGTAAAGATGATTGTGCCGATTGGTCTGGAAAAAGTGCCTCTAACCCAGCAGGTTGCTCTGTTACATTCAGCTGTAAAATTACTTGCGCATTTTAATGTGAACAAGTAGGTAAATTTACTTAAAAAAACCATTTCAGCATTCCTAGTCTATTTTTATATAATGGGTAGTGATTAAAATCACTACCCATACTTATTATATGCAACTATAGGGAGATCAAAAATGAATCCTGATGTAATCATTATTGATACGGGAATAGTTCAAGAGAACTCCATTGGAAATGTTATCGGTGGTATGGGTTTGACTGATGAAGATAGCGATTTCGAAGACGATAATGGTCATGGTACGCAATGTGCGAATATAATAGCGCAAATGTGTGAAGCGCAGCCCAATATTTTTGCGATTAAAGCATTAAATCAAAATATGGAGAGTTCACTTGATACCTTAATAGAAGCCTTGGAGTATACGCGTAAACTTAATATTCGGACAATTAATCTTAGCTTAACTACAATTAAGAAAAAAAGCAGATCAAGGCTACAACCAATTATACATAAACTCAAGAGTGAGGGTAAGATCATAATATCTTCAGCACCTAATCAAGGTTATTTGGGTTATCCAGCTGCGTGCGATGGAGCAATCGGTATAAATGGTGCTATACTTCAGGGGAACAGTGATTATTGGTACAATAAAAGCAAGGTGATCCAATGTATCGCTAATAAAACGCCTAATTTAGTAAAGAGTATAAGTGATTCATATAAAATGTTTGGCGGAACGAGTAAGGCTACCGCAACTGTTACAGGTATAGTATTGAATATATTAATCAAGAAACCTGATTTGAAATACGAGGAACTGGAAGTATTATTGCAAACATTTGCCGAAAGAAAACTATGGAAAACAAACGATGTTATTGGTGCTAATACATTTAATTTCGATTCGGTTGAAGTTCTAGGCCAAAGCAAACTAAATAACGAAATAAAAGAAATATTGTTCTCATATTTTAAGAAAAGAGATAGAGATATTACCGCAGAGCAACTAGCGAGCACTAAATTAATTGATTTATTGTATCCAAATGATTTTTTTGAGATTTTAAAAGAAATAGAAGCGATTACAGGTGTCAGCATTAATTATAATGGTGTTGATTATAGAGTTTTTAGTTCAATAAGCACATTAACCAAATTTATTGAACATACTAAAGAAATGAATGACGAATAAAAAATACATCAGGAGTATTTCTGCTGATGTATTTTTGAATTTGTTCATCCGCTATTCAACGGTCTCTATGGAATCCACAATACTCATGTCTGCGATTTTGCGGAGTGGAATACATGTTGCGGTTAAGCAAACCACAATAGAAATAAATGCAGCTCCCATAATGGGGAGAAATGGAACGGGGATAAGCTCTATGGTGTCTGTTTTAGCAGCACTTACAAAGATTGAACATGAATACCCTGCTATAGAACCGGCGATAGCTGCGATAAGTCCGTAATAGGCGCCTTCCCAAAGGAAGGTCTTGTATAAGCTTGAAATGCTCATGCCTATCGCTCGCTGAACCCCGATTTCAGTAATACGGGTATGAATATTTGTGTACACGGTATTAATTATATTTAGAATTCCTATAAGCCCGATAAACAGAATCAATCCCCATGCTAACCATTTGATCTGCTGATAGCTTTCTGCAAGCTGTGTATCTGTATCTTGATAAGAAAGCCATTGGCCCCCTCCAGCTTGTTCACTTATTTGAGTAATAACTTTCTCAACATTTTCCTTATCAGCGTTGGGTGACAAGACAGGATATAACTCCGAATAATTGATTGTTCCTGTAATCTGATCGTAGATCGTATCATATACAATGATTTGAACCCCGTTTACAAATCCGTCATTATCCAGTGTGATTGAATTACTACTTTCATGCAGAACTTGTAACGTCAAGTTATTGACAGATATATTATCGCCTACGGAAATTAAGGTACTGCTTAATCGGGTATCTCCATAATTTATGGCGATGGGATTTTTGATAATACAGGCTTTTCCTGCTTTTAAATCCTGGAGTTCCGGTTGGGTAAGTGCCGGTGCGATCATTTTTAACCGATCTTCATCAACACCAATAATATGCAGCGCCTCGCCTGGCTGTAGTGAAAAAGATGTGGAAATTGGCATCTGCCCCTTGCTATCCTGTGTATACAGGCTATATTTCAAGGTGGAAACGGAAGTTATATCTGCTAAGGATTTGAGTTCCTTCACCACTTCTGGAGAAAAACCAGTTGTCTTATGGGTAATGGAGTAATCACCAATATGCATTTTTTGTACGGCAGTGCTCGTGTCCAATAATGTGGAAAAACTCTGTAATGCTATAAATACCGTTATACTCATAAATAATGATAAAATAGTAATTGTCGTTCTGCCTTTATTTCGCTTCATATTCATTCTTGCGTAGAAGGCTTCGAAGGAACGTATACGCCGAGCCTTTCGATTTTTTCGTCCAACCCGTATTGACGGACCTGACATTGCGAGCGTCGGAGAAACCTTTGCCGCATATCTTGCGGCAGGGAATGCTGCAAGATAGGCAAACAATAATGTAATTACTGTACTGATGAGCAGAGGAAGTATTTTCCCGGAACTATTTTTGGCTATCAACACGGCTAATTCTTCCGATGAACTTGTTAGAAACAGGTCCGGAGACAAGAGGCTGGTTGCGGAGATGGTAATTCCTTTGGCAAACAATATGCCAATAGTGATCCCTGCAGGAACACCTATTCCACAGAGTAGGGTGAGCTGTAGCGATACTAATATATATAGTTTACTGCGTTCCGCACCAAGAGCGCGTAATGTACCGTATTCGCGGATGCGTTTCGTTACAGAGATTTTCAAAACGTTATAAATTACAAGACCGGAGGCTAAAAGAACAAGAGTACCAACGAGAACGCTTGCAACGGCCATAAAGGGAAAACCGGAACCATTGTCTGAGTCATCGCTCTTATGGGTGTAATCAATACCTACTGCTGCTAGAAGGATGTCGTTGTACTGAATGCAATATTCAGGCAGAGCAAATTGAGCGGCGATATCATCAACCGTGTTCTGGAAGTGATTTTTGTTTATCATACGAACATCTGTGGAGTACAGTTGGTATTTTTTCGGCAGCAGCTGTTCCGCTGTTCCTTGACCGGCAATACCGTTAACACCGCCGGATACATACCCTAAGTAATTACTTTTTAAAATGCCGGTTAAAGTGAAGGTAGTCTTATATTCAAAGGGAGCCTGATCGTCCCGTATAAGCGAGATACGGATCGGCAATGTAATGTGGTCTCCAAGTTTGCCGGAAAAATTCAATAGATTTAATGCATCTTGTGGTAAGGCAACTTCATGGGTTGACTGAGGTAAGCGTCCGGATGAAAGTTGTGTTATGGATGGGTAGACTGAAAGTGTATCATCTTCATATTCACGAAGCCAAATAGAAAGTTTAGTATTCGGTATTACTGAGGTGCCGATATTCATAAAGCTACCTGAGAACGACAATCTATTATCGAAGTTAAGCTTCTCTTTTTGCTCTTGTGTAAGTTGATGAAAAGTAACATAACGGTTGCCATTAAGTGCTGCTGCCTGCTGTTGACGCAAAGCACTTAATATACCAAGGGATTGGCCGATAACCGTAGTCATAATTGTAGATAGAATAATCGCAATTAAAATTAAAACGGAAGTGATCTTTTGGTTATTCAACTCTTTCCATACAAGAGAACGATAGGATTTCATTTCGCCGCCACCTCCGAAAGGAGGCCGTCTACAATAACAAATTGTCGTTCCGCCATGCGTGCGATCTGGTTGTCATGGGTAATAACCACAAGGGTTTTGCACATCGTACGCCAAATATCATAGAGTAAACTCATAACCTCGTTGCCGCTTTTACTATCCAAGTTTCCCGTGGGTTCGTCAGCAAAGACAATGTCAGGTTTTGTAATTAGTGCTCGGGCAATGGCGACACGTTGCTGCTGGCCACCAGAGAGTTCGCTGGGCAAGTGGGTCATTCGACTTTTGATTCCAAGCATATCTGTTAGGTCTTTAAGATAAGCCTCATCCACCTGGCGTTTGTCCAACAGCAGAGGCATGATAATATTTTCCCTTGCGGTCAGGACAGGTAAGAGGTTGAATTGTTGAAAAATAAATCCGATTTTCTGGCGACGAAAAGCGGAAAGCTCCTTGTCACTGGTGAGGTAGATATCTTTCTCATCGTAGATAACACTGCCGGATGAAGGTTTGTCCAGACCGCTTAACAGATGAAGCAATGTGCTCTTCCCGCTACCCGAAGGCCCCATAAAGGAAATGAAATCTCCAGGCGCAATTTCTAAATTAACATGATTAAGGGCAATGACACTGTTTTCGCCGTTGCCATAAAGTTTTGAAAGGTCTTTTGCCTCAATATACATACACAACTCTCCTTTTCCATTAATAAGGAGAGTGTAGAATATAAATCTCAAAAAATGCTCAAGATTTCAAAATATTAAATGAAGCCGTTGCCATTGCACCATTCTCTGTATTTTGTAAGGCTAGGGTGCCTCCGTGTTTTTCACAGAGCAGCCGGCAAATGTACAGTCCCATCCCAAAATGCCCTGAATCCCCAGAAGGATGATCTCCGCGTAAAAACGGTTCTGTACCGCGGGTTAACATATTCTGAGAATAGCCTTCACTATCATCCTGAACAGTAAGAAGCATACTGGAATCATCGCAGGTGACAGCAACACTAATTTGCTTACGGGCGTACCGGACGGCATTCGAAACGAGATTTTCTGCCACATTATAAACAATGGACCGATCAACCCAAATCCACTCGTTTTTGTTGACGTTATTATCATGCAGATTAAGCTTCTTGTCTTTACGTAATATCGTCAGACTTACCGAAAGCTCTTGGATTAGAGCCGACCACTGAACCTGTTTTGAATTGCATTGCATTTCCTCTAATCTCTGGGCACTGCTCATCGTTTCTATAAAAGCTTCAATCCTGCCGGAATACTCTTCAAGTAATGAAAGTGTATCACCGATCTCTTCTTTTGTTTGTTTTCCACTTGTTATTCCCTTTTTAAGCAGCTTTACCGAGCCTTTGATTACGGTTACGGGATTTCGCAAGTCATGAGAAAAAGCAGCATTTAACCTCTTTCGCTCCTCAGTTTGCCGCCACAGTTCCCTGTTGTTTTTCAGAAGCTCACATCGCATCGTTTCAAATGCGTCACAGAGCTGTCCAAGCTCATCACTTGCAGAAGATGCAATCGAGAAGTCCAGGTTGTTGTGCATAATTTGCCGGGCTCCATTTTGCAGAGCGGCCAGGGGCATTTTAAGCTTAATCCGATAAAAAAGCCAATCAGCTAAAAATAATCCTGTTAGTACATATAGAGTGGGAAGCGCAAATTGCAGGATGCTAAAAATGTGATACCATGCCGGGTAAGCAGGTTCTGGGGGCACTGGTGTGGCTCTGACATCATTGCCATCCATCTTTAATTCAATAGACGGCCCGTAATGCCTGAAAATTTCGCTGATCCCCCAAATTGATATGACGCTCAGGAGCAAAGCGATAAGTAAAAATATGGCCGATAGAAAAAAGAATGCTTTTTTTAAACTCATATGGTTTATCCGTTCCATTTATAGCCTACCCCCCATACCGTATCAATGTAGCTTTTCTGAGTAAATACCGCGAGTTTCGCCCGAACTTTACGAATATGTTCCATAATCGTATCGCTGCTTCCTTCTCCGTCAGTTCCCCAAATGGCTTCATAAATGTGTTCGCGGTCAAAAACTTGCCCGGCATTCATGGAAAGCAGTTCTACAATTTCAAATTCTCTCTTTGACAGTGGTACAACAAAACTGGAGACAGAAACTTCCCTGTTAGAATAATTTACGGTAAGATCTCCAAAAAAACGGATTATAGATTGCTTATGCATACGATTTTCGCGACGTAAATGGGCTTCTACTCTTGCCCCCAATTCATCAATATCAAAGGGCTTGAGGATATAGTCATCTGCTCCTGCGCGAAAACCGAAAATTTTATCCTTACTTTCAACTCTAGCCGTTAGAAAAAGGATTGGACAGGAAATATACTTGCGAATTCGCTGACAAACTGTAATACCATCGATGTCTGGCATATTGATATCAAGCAGGATAATATCGGGCTGACAATGGACTCTTTCAAGCGCTTCATTTCCGCTAAGAGCTGAATATACCTGATAACCGGATGACTCAAAGTAATTCTTCAGAATAGAGATAATTCCTGGTTCATCATCAATGAGCAAAATTTTACTCTTCAATCTAAAAAAACCTCCTTAAGAATCTTTAATTATGACTAGTATCTTGACCAATGTTGATTCTGATTTTATGCTATTATTATAAGGAAAATATGGTAAGAATGGCAGATGGATGAAGAAAAATAGATTCGACTCGAACCAAATTTAATGCCACAAAAATAATGAAGGGTAGTGGTTGAATGCTAAATGTTGCATTTTGTGATGATGATATTAAATTTTTGAATAGCATTGTATCTGAAGCAAAAAGAATATTCAAAAGGCTAAAAGTCAATACAACCATCTACACTTATACAAATGGTAAAAAACTAATTGATGATTTTGAGCAATATCATTCGTATTACAATATCATTTTTTTGGAGTTAGACTTGCCGCTAATGGATGGGAAAGAAGTGGCGAGAAAACTGCGCCTTTTCGATAAAAAATTCAAGCTGGTATTTGTTACTTCTTCAGAACAAGAGGTTTTAAATACCTTCCAGTATGATATAAGCGGTTTTTTACCTAAAAGACTCATGAACGAAAGATTATTTTTAATAATAGATCGTGTGGTAAATGCTATAAAAGATGATAACCCGCAACTTCAAGTTTTTAAAGTTAACATCACAGGCGATAAAAGAGCGTTAATCAAAGTTCCCTTGAATGATATAATGTTTTTTGGAAGTGTAAACAGGAAAAGCTATTTACATACCAAAAGGAGAACCTACTTATTGCACGGATTTAAATTTATAGATTTAATAGCGCAATATAGCGAGCAGGGTTTTGTTGATATACATAGAACTTGTATAGTAAATATTCAATATAATTTTTCGGTTGATGATATTGAAATTCGTCTTGATGATGGAACCTTGCTTCCCTTAAGCAGGCGGAAAAGGTCTCTGGTGCTGGACAAGTTCCTTCAGAAGGTTAGTGAGGGTATGAATATTAGGAAGTGAAATCCTGCAAGAGCCTTTTGTTATAATCTTGTGTCTCATAGGTACAGCCTATCAGCGCTATAGAAATCATATCTTGGAATTATAAACGCACCGATGTTATATTTAGAACATTCAAGAGAGACTCCACGCTCTCTTCATAGGAACGATTCTACTATATGAGGTGAAATTCATGGGCAATAAGACAATGTTTGAGAAGATTTGGGACAATCACGTTATTCATCAGGAAGAAGGCAAGCCGAGCATTATTTATATCGATCTTCATCTGGTTCATGAAGTGACTTCCCCGCAGGCGTTTGAAGGACTTCGCCTGAGCGGCCGTCCGGTCCGCCGTCCGGGACTTACCTTTGCCACAATGGATCATAACGTGCCTACCAAGGACCGTTTCAATATTACTGATCCGATCTCCAAGCAGCAGATTGATACGCTTTCGCAGAACTGCCGTGATTTCGGCGTAAGATTGTTTGACCTGAATGATATTGACCAAGGTGTCGTTCACGTCATGGGTCCTGAGATTGGCCTGACCCATCCCGGCAAGACGATTGTCTGCGGAGACAGCCATACCTCCACACACGGAGCCTTCGGTGCACTGGCCTTCGGGATCGGCACCAGCGAAGTTGAGCATGTGCTGGCCACCCAGTGTCTGCAGCAGTCCAAGGCAAAGACCATGGAGGTTCGCTTCACCGGCAGCCGTAATCCGGGAGTGACCGCCAAGGATATGATTCTCGGCGTAATTGCCAAATACGGAACGGACTTTGCGACTGGCTATGTTATCGAATATACCGGCGAAGCGATCCGTGAGCTGTCGATGGAAGAGCGTATGACCGTCTGCAACATGTCGATCGAAGGCGGAGCCAGAGCGGGCCTGATTGCACCGGATGAGACCACCTTCAGTTATCTGCGCGGACGCCAATATGTGCCGCAGGGTGAAGCGTATGATGCCGCCGTTGAGACCTGGAAGGGCCTTGTTAGTGACGAAGGTGCCCAGTATGATACTGTGGTGGAATTCGATGTAGAAACACTTATCCCGCAGGTTACCTGGGGCACCAGCCCTGGTATGGGAACGGATATCAACTCCACCGTGCCGAATCCTGCTGATTTCACTACCGAGAATGAACGCAAAGCCGCCGAGAAGGCGCTTGAATATATGGATCTGGCTCCGGGTACGCCGATCTCCGAGATTGGAATTGATTATGTCTTCATCGGCTCCTGCACTAACGGCCGGATTGAGGATCTGCGGGCCGCGGCTGAAGTAGCCAAAGGCCATAAGGTATCTGACAAGGTTACAGCGATCGTGGTGCCAGGCTCCGGGCGCGTGAAGATGCAGGCCGAGAAGGAAGGTCTGGACAAAGTATTCACCGAAGCAGGATTTGAATGGCGTGAAGCTGGATGCAGTATGTGCCTGGCGATGAATCCGGATGTTCTGCAGCCGGGACAGCGCTGCGCCTCTACCTCCAACCGTAACTTCGAAGGACGCCAGGGACGCGGCGGACGCACACATCTGGTCTCTCCTGCCATGGCGGCTGCGGCAGCCATCAAAGGACACTTCACGGATGTGCGTGACTGGAACTACAAGACGGAAGCCGTCAACTCATAATTGAGAGAGCAGGAGGATACAGCAAATGGAAGAATTCAAGAAGTTAACAGGAATTGTAGCCCCGGTAGACCGGGTTAATGTAGATACGGATGCGATTATTCCCAAGCAGTTTCTGAAACGGATCGAGCGCACAGGCTTTGGCCAATTTCTCTTCTACGAATGGCGTTTTGATGAAGCGGGAAATGACAATCCGGCATTTGAGATGAACAAACCGCGTTATGAGGGAGCTTCTGTACTGATCTCCCGCGCGAATTTCGGCTGCGGCTCCTCCCGGGAGCATGCTCCTTGGGCCATCATGGATTACGGGTTCAGAGTGGTCATAGCACCATCCTATGCCGACATCTTCTATAATAACTGCTTCAAGAACGGCATTTTGCCGATCAAGCTCTCGGAGACCCAGGTAGACGATCTGTTCAGCCGCACGGCCAAGCATGAGAGCTACACGCTTACTGTGGATCTGGAGAACAATAAGCTGAGTGATGAGTATGGTCTTGCTATCACCTTTGAACTGGATGAGCACCGCCGGCAGTTCTTGCTGCAGGGGCTGGATGATATCGGCTTGACACTTCAGCATGCCGATGAGATTGCCGCTTATGAAGAGCGACATGCAGCTAAGCTTTTTGCCTAAGAGATAAGATAAGTTAACGGGTGAAGCATATTTATTCTTATATTTACACAAAACTTCTATTTCCGGGTGTCGGAAATAGAAGTTTTTTTGCTATAATCAAGATATTATTGCCTGCGAAGGCAACTTTTGGGGGTTAGTGTCGTCTTAATCTTATCTGCAAATCTATCAATGGACCAAAGGAGAGGAAAGGATGAAGAAAGTCGGACAACGGGTGTTGCTTCTACTGCTGCTGCCACTGCTCCTCCTGTCATTCGCCGGCCACAAAGCTGCGGCAGCCGGAACAAACCCCGGTAAGATCGTGATGGACAGCAAGGAGCTTGCATTGCCTAAGGGGGTAATCCTCGAGAATGTGAATGGAAGCGTTATGATTCCGATCCGTGTAGTGGTGGAGAATCTGGGCTTCAAAGTGCTGTGGGAACAAAGCAGCCGCAAGGTAACTCTCCAGCAGGACGGCAAGTCTGTACAGCTTGCAGTCGGCAGCACCACCGCTCAAGCTGATGGTGTTAACCTGACACTTAATGCTGCACCCAAGCAGAACGGCGGGACGGTACTGGTGCCTGTCCGCTTTGTCAGCGAGCAGTTCGGTCTTAGCGTCGGCTGGGACAATACGGATAAGACGGTGTATTTGAGCGGAGGGGTAACAGAGATGGCCCCTGCCACTTCAGATCCGCTGCCGTCAGCCACCGCAGCTCCCTCCGTGTCAACCGGAGCCGCTCCAGTGGCTGTTGAGTCTCCTGCACCGACCACTCCGCCCCAGAGCGGCACAGAGATTCTCGAGGAATTGGACGGAAGTGTTATAGTTACTCCGACTCCGCCAGCTACATCACCGGTGGTGAAAGGGGCGGTATTCAGCGAGAACCGGCTGATTGTAGCCGCTGCGGGAGGAGCCAAGGCTACAGTTACGAGAGTTACCGGACCTGACCGCATTGTAGTGGATTTTGCCGGAGCGGCATTTGCTCCTGATTTCAGCGGGAGCTTCCCGGGCGTATCCACGGGAGGAAGTCCGCAGGGCAAGCTGGATGTGAGCGGCTACCCGCTTGTATCTGAAATACGTTATGCGTTGTTCAGTACGAATCCGCCGACGGTCAGGTTCGTAATCCAGACCACAGGCTATCAGAATTACCAAGTAAGTACGGATGAGAGTACAGGTCTAGTCACAATCGATCTGAATGTAACAGGCAGTGAAACGGGCGCGCCTGTGAATCCGGTATTCACCGGAAGACCGATTATTGCGCTTGATGCCGGACATGGGGGCAAGCAATCGGGTGCGGTCAGTCTTACCGGCAAGCTGGAAAAGACCTTTAATCTCGCGGTCATCCTGAAAGCCGGAGCTATTCTGACGCAGGAAGGCTGGGCTGATGTCATCTACACCCGTACATCGGATATTACCCTGGGCCTCCAGGATCGTGTGAATATTGCCCAAGCGGCGAATGCTACGCTGTTCGTATCTCTTCATGCCAATTCACTCGACGTATCCTATCCGAACCGTAGCAAAGTGAATGGCAGTGAGACGTACTACAGCCGCAGCGAGAGCCTGCCGCTTGCCGAGATTATGCAAAAGCATCTGGTAGCGGGAACCGGCCTTAAGGACAACGGAGTCCGTTCCAAAAGCCTGCATGTGACCCGGGAGACCCGGATGCCTGCCATTCTGCTGGAGGCGGGGTATCTGACGAATCCGGGAGATGAAGCAGCCCTGTACAGCGAACAGATGCAGGATAACCTCGCGCGGGAGATTGTAGCAGGAATTAAGGAATATCTTGGCTTGTAACGCTGTATAAGCGAAGTTGTCTGTAACCGCACTACATACCTTTTAGCAACAGGGATTACACAGACATTTCCACATTGATTGGGATTTATTCGCAACTTTTAAGTTCTACGAACGTCTACACTATGTCGAAGGTTGTCAGTTGGCATGCCATCAAGAACGCCCGATTGGGGGCGGAATACTAGAGTCTTAGAGGTGAAGAATGAAGAAATTTGCTTTTATGCTGTTGCTGCTGCTCTTTGTTGTGGTACTGCCAGGGCATGGACAAGCCGCTGCTGGCCAGAACAAGATCTTCCTGGATGGCCAGGAACTGAATGCAGGACAAGACGTTCCGGTGGAAAATGTAAATAACTCCATCATGGTGCCGCTAAGAATGATCGCTGAGAACCTTGGATACAAGGTGGATTGGAATCAGACAAGCAAGACCATCAAGATTGAACAGCAAGGAAAGACCATTCAGCTGATCGTAGATCAGACTGCGGCATCCGTCGACGGTAAGACGGTAATTATGTCAACAGCCCCTCTCCTGCGGAACGGTACGACACTCGTACCGATACGGTTCATTGGAGAGCAATTCGGTCTTACGGTCAAATGGGATAACACGAAGAAGGTTGTAGATCTTATTACCCCGCCCATTCCCGAGCCTAACATTGACCCGGGACAAAGTAATGGGGACGGAGGGACGGTTGTAGTGCCGCCGGGAGAACCCTCAAGCAGCCTGAGCATGATCAATGGGATCAGCTTCAATGAGAACCGGTTCACGATTGCGATAGACGGCAATGCCGAGCCGAAGATCTCCAAGATCAGCGGACCGGACCGCATCATCATTGATCTGCCGAATGCCACGTTCTCGGATATATTCGGAACAGGACAAATACTTGACCCTGACCTGAACGGGAACCTGACAGTTACGGATTATCCGGATGTCTCCGGTATCCGCTATTCGCTGTATAGCACTAATCCTTATACTGTCCGATTTGTAATTGATCTTAAAACTCCCAAAAATTATAGCGTAGAGGTATCGGGAGATTCCTCAAAGCTCATTGTCATTGATTTGAACGCACAGGCTCCAGGCGATACTTCAACGCAGCCGGGCAACAGCGGGCGCAAGCTGGTTGTACTTGATGCCGGACATGGCGCGAAGGATTCAGGGGCTGTAGGCATTACCGGCAAATACGAGAAGAATTTCAACCTGGCCGTGATTCTGAAGGCGGCTGCGCTGCTAAAGCAGGAGAACAAAATTGACGTGGTGCTGACGCGCAGCGACGATACCTTCCTTGAACTGAAGGAAAGGGCGGCAATTGCCAATAACCTCGGTGCAGATTTGTTCATATCCGTCCATGCCAACAGCAGCGGATCAGCGGCTTCCAGCGGAACGGAGACCTACTATCAGCGGGACGCGAGCAAGGCTCTGGCCAATGTGATGCACAAGTATCTTGTGCAGGCTACCGGGCTTAGCAACAGGGGAGTTCGTTACGGCAACTTCCATGTGATACGCGAGACAAAGATGCCTGCGGTACTGCTGGAGGTTGGCTATCTCAGCAATAAGAAAGACGAGGCTCTGCTGTTCACTGAAGCACTGCAGAACAATGTGGCCGCATCGATGGTCAGCGGAATAAAAGAGTATCTCGGGATTCAATAACAACGGGCGGCAGCAGGAGCCGCAGAGTCGTATGCAGACCTTATAATGCGGTCAAAAGGACTTTGCAGTCCCTCCTGCCCATATTCATCTGAGGGGGTTAATCAAATGAACAAGAAATTGACATATGCAGGGATCGCTGCAATGCTGCTTCTCGTAATTTCGGGCTGCGGCGATAAACCTACTGCTGCACCGGCCGATGCGTCCGGTCAGGATTCAACCTCGGTATCCAGCGGTGCTGAAGGAAACAATGCCGGGAATGATACTCCCACTGCCACACCGGCAGCTACAAGCACGCCTGAGCCTGCAGCAACTGTGACTCCAGCGGCTACGGAGGCACCGGCAGTGCCTGAGAAGCAGAGTCTTAAGATCAAGACGTATTATACTGACCTGCAACAGAACGACTTAATTCCGGCTGAAGTTTCTATCAGCTTCAAGGATGCCAAGGAGAAATATACGGAAGCCTTCAAAACACTCCAGAAGAGCGATAAGGATGACCAAATTCCTCTATGGAACAAGATTGAACTGAAATCACTGGAATTCTCCAATGGACAGATTGTGATGGATATTCATAAGCCGGATGAGGCACAGCTTGGTGCAGGCGGCGAGTCTCTGGCGATTGGCGCGTTGTCACAGATGTTCTTCCAGTTCGATGAAGTGAAGAATATCGATGTGCTGGTAGATGGAGAACAGGTAGAGAGCCTGATGGGGCATGTGGATCTTGTGCATCCAATTACCCGCGAGAACAACGGATTGTAGGCATTAGGCAGGAATAAGCCGGATGGCTGACGAAATTACCAACATAGAAATCCAGATGAGCCATAGAGAGGGGAATATCGAATTGTCCGGTCCAAAACGATTAAAGCGTACGGTTCAATCTTATTCTGTAAAAGCGGTATCTGCCGTTCTGGCCGGTGCGATGGTGCTTGGCGGGGCAGGGGCTGCCTTTGCCGATAATTCTTCAACCGGAGCAGCCGTTGCTGCTGTAACTCCGCAGACGGCTGCAACTGGTTCAGGGATCTTCAGTGATGTCAAGACGGGCTTCTGGGCCGAAAAGCATATCTACAAGCTGGCAACTCAGGGCATTGTGGTTGGCAATAACGGCCTGTTCCGTCCTGGCGATTCTGTGACCCAGCAGGAAGCAGTGCTGATGGCGCTGCGCTTCATGAAGCTGCAGGGAAATGTGAACACCAGTACCGAAGTTGCGCTGCCTAATGATTTTGTGGTTACGAACTATTATAAGCCATATGTAATCCTGGCCTTCCAGCACGGACTGCTGGATAAGACCACGGAGATGGCTGCAGATAACCTCAAAAGCTCGTGGGGCGAGCGGAAGGCCAGCCGTGAATGGGTCGCGGAGCTGCTGATCCGCGCGCTTGGCCAGAGTGCATCGGCGTCAGCGGCTGCAAGCCGGCCGACAGGCTTTGCCGATGATGCCAAAGTGTCCGCGAACAAACGCGGCTACATTAATACAGCGGTGGAGCTGGGACTGGCGAATGGGTTAACCGGCAACCGCTTCGATCCGCAAGGCGCTGTGACCCGTGCGCAGCTGGCTACCTTCTTTAGCCGTGCTGAAGCGCATAATAGCCTGGAATACGACAATACGTTCAAAGGAACGGTCAGTTCACTCAAGGACAGCAAGCTGGGATTGTACACTAACGGCAGTACGCTGGAATTCACTCTGAATGCCAATACCGCCTACTACACCAGTACCTCCGAGAATCGCATCTCATTGAACGAGATCCAGCCCTATACGAATGTGACTGTAATTGGAGCTACCTATAGCGCAGCTTATGTAGAACTCACAGATCCGGCAGTCCAGGTTGAGCAGGCTGAAGGTGTGTTCACCAAGCATACACCGGGTATCATCTGGGTCGATTCCGCGAACGGATACGATCAGTATCCCTACGATTCAGACACGGCTTTCCTGGATGTGAACGGAGCGGTTATTCAGCCCGCTTCCATCACCGCCGGCAGCAAGCTTACGCTGCTGCGTGAAACCTTCACCGGTTCCCGCAAGGTTGTGAAGGTGCAGGTCACCTCCGGTATTGTGAACAAGACGGCTAAAGGCACGGTTCAAAGCGTTGACACTGCAGCCAAGAGCATCACATTTAAGAATGCCGACGGCACAGTAGAAACCTTCAAATGGGAAGATGGGACTACGCTGTTCAGCTCCCCGAACTCTATCATTCAGCCCGCAGAGCTGAATGCCGGTGCTGCTGTCTCTTATACCATCAAGGACAATACGATCCGTTCGGTGGAAGTAACCTCTGGTGTTGAACGCGTAGTGAAGGGCTTCATTTATGAGCTGACAGATTCAACGATTGTCTACCAGAAGAGCGATGGCACCCGTGAGGTCAATCTGCTGGCTGCCACACCGGCTATTGTGATTCCTAACGCCGTAAGTCCGGTAATCGCAGACCTGATCGCTGACAAAACATCCGGAGACAATGTGCAGCTAACGCTGAACGGCAATGATCAGGTGACCAAGATTGAGGTGCTCAGTCGCCAGATTGAACAATATGTGGCTGCTAGCGTTGTGGATTATAACACCAAGACCCAGTATCTGACCTTCACGGACAATAACGGCAAGGCTCATGTGGTCAAAATGGATGAGAAAACTAAGATGTCGTACGGCGGAATGCTTACCTCTTCACTGTCCACCATGGGGCCCAGATTGGTTGAGAACCGCAAGATTGATGTGACCTCTATTAATGAGCGTGCAATGTCTGTTGAACTCACAACCAAATATTCCGGCACCCTGACGGCTATCAATACTTCAACCAAAACGATTGTGTTCAAGCTGGGCAACGGACAATTGCTGACGATGTCTTATCCGCAGGCCATTGAAATGTTTGGCAAAAGCGGCGCCGTCATCACCGATGTTCCGCTCAATGTGCCGGTTACGGCAGTGCTTGCCAGCAACCAGGAGCTCATCTCTGTGCTGCGTGTGAATGGGTCGTCCCAGTTCGAGATTGCTACCATCAATGCGGGCACTAACAAGATGACCGTGAAGCTGGAGGGTGGCAGCAACAGCAGCGAGTTAAACCTGGTGAATGTGCCGCTTACCAACGAAGCAGGCCAGAAGATCGCACTGACTGAGCTGAAGGCCGGAGATTTCGTGAATCTCAGCTTCGACGGTTCCACACCGCTGTCCCTGCAGACGGTTAAACAGGTTGCCGGACAGGTAACGGCAGTGGATGCCGCAGCAGGTACATTCACTGTGAAGGATTATACGGGAGCCTCCCAGCCTTATACTGCGGGCAGCGGAGTAAGAATCCTCCGGGATGGTGTTGCAACGAACGCTCTGAGCGGTCTTACCACAGCAGACCGGGTATTGGTGCGTAAGGATGCGACTGGTGTAGTGATCATCTCCGTGTTCAGTCAGTTGAACCGGACGTTCGCCCGTTATGAGAGCGCGACGAATGAAATATACACTAAACGTGCCACGCTGAATGAGAATAATAAGTTTGGACTTGCCCTGAATGCATATATTCATCAAGGTGACACGACTTTACCCGTGCAATCTCTCAAAGAAAATGATAATATTATAATGTATTTCAATAACGACAAGGTTGTAGAGATTGTGAAACAATAATCGTTTTGGTGATTTTCCGTGTGAAACACCGTCTTGATCCTTGAATTTTCCCTGGATCAAGGCGTTTTTTTTGAAATATAAGGGCAGTACGGTGTTCGCTTGAACGCTACGAAAGTATACGATATAATGTATCTTTGCTTATATTTCTTCAGACTTGAGTAGATATGCTGCAAGAGGACTTGCAGTCATACCTGCTCCGTGGAGGGGACGCTATGAAAGCTGCAGAGGTCCGCCACATCCTGGACACTATCGGTGGCATGTTCCCTGATGCACATTGCGAGCTGAATCACAGCAATGCTTTTGAGCTTACCATAGCCGTGCTGCTCTCAGCCCAATGTACGGATGCAACAGTGAACAAGGTGACCGAGGACCTGTTTCAGAAGTACAAGGCTCCGATCGACTATATCTCAGTACCGCTGGAAGAGCTGGAGCTGGATATCCGGCGGATTGGTCTATTCCGCAACAAGGCCAAGCATATTCAGAACCTCTGCGCAATCCTGATTGAGCAGTACGGGGGTGAGGTGCCTCAGGCCCATGATTTGCTGGTAACTCTGCCTGGTGTCGGACGCAAGACTGCGAATGTGGTCGTATCGAATGCGTTCGGAGTGCCAGCGATTGCCGTGGATACTCATGTGGAACGGGTAGCCAAACGGCTCGCACTTGCGGGCTGGAAAGATTCCGTGCTGGAAGTGGAGAAGAAGCTGATGAAGGCGGTGCCGCGTGACGAATGGACGCTGACGCACCACCGGCTGATCTTTTTCGGGCGATATCACTGTAAGGCTCAGAATCCCGGGTGCCAGATCTGCCCGCTGCTGGATGTATGCCGGGAGGGCAAGAAACGTATGAAAACTGCTGTAATCAGGAAAGCTAAGGATCATACGAAAGCTAACCAAGAATTAGAGAAGAAGAGGATGGGATAGAGATGAAGTGCATTTCTGTATACACCGATAATTTTGAAGCATTTTCCGATATTTTTGACCGCGTAGTGGACAGCCCGATGGAAGAGAACGAAGAACAGGAAGTGGAAGGTATCACAATCAGCCATTCCGGCGATGTGCCTGAGTTCTACCTGGAGCGTATGTCCGCGAAGCCAGAGGTTGTAGTAATGAAAGACAAATCCCGTGGTTTGACCATCCTGCAGCACGGCAAAGTCTTTGAAATCCTGCTTCCAGTGCTGGAAACAGCTTAATTTGGTTAGAGTTAGTTAGAGAGCCGGCCCTTTGGGCCGGCTCTCTTTGCGTTTCACGAAGCTCTAGTGCGGCTGACTATTCTAAGTAATGTCTAAGCCTCAGAGTATACGCGATATAGACCATAATAGAAGGGAGAAAGAGCATGGCGCACAGCAACATAGACACACTCGTCAGATGATGAAGCAGCTCAAGATTCCATACGTGAATGGACAGGTATCTCATTAGAAAGGTAATTAACATCAGCAGGGTGACTGTGCCAGCTATAATTTTACTGGTATGAGTAATTGTTCGGTATTTCTCATAGAGAGTAGAACGGTCAGTATGAATGGGAACTGTGCCGGGTTCCGCAGCAAATATATGCATATTTCCGGCAGAACATACATACGCCCAGCCGCTGTCGGCAAAAAGCTCATGGTATTCCTGCACCTCCTGCTGAAGTACATTCTGGATATCCAGACAATAAATCCGTCTTCGGGCTGTTCCTCTACGGACAATGTAACCAGACCCTAAGCGGGAAAAACGCTCCAGTATCCAGCCCTGTTCCGACAATCTGCTTAATTTATCCATTTCCTCTTGCTCGGCAAAAGCCAAGCCCCAAGACATAATATAGCGTATCTGCTTATTGTTTCCCCTCATTGTAGCTCCTCCTTCGCATTTAGCTGTGCCAATCTCCCGTGTTTTGACATTCTTAACCGTCGTTCAATCTCAGCTTCTACCATAGCCGTTCCCGCTTGAGTAAGCTGATAGGTCTTGCGCCGTTCATCGTCGTCTTCGTGTAAAAGGATGTAACCGGATTTCTGCAGCTTCTTGATGAGTGTATATAATGTCGCAGGACCCATGGTGATCTCGCCTTCGGTAAGCTCTTCGATGTATTTCATAATTGCATAGCCATGCTTAGGTAAGAGTAAAGCGAGCAGGATGTAGTAAGCAGAATCGGACATTTGCTCAGTTTTCAAGGGGGTATTCTTAGGCATACCATTCCTCCTATCAAAAATATTGAGATCGAATGATATATCCATAATGGATATATCCGTCATGGATATAGTATATGATTATGGTATTATCTGTCAAGCGATATATGGCATCTGCGAAATCTAGTTTTTCGTGAAGGTTTATAGGTGATTTTGTAAATGTGGATATTTGATTTGTGACGATCTGATGATAAAATATAATTATTCTATTCTTGCAGTGAAATAAATCATACAAATGTAATAATTATGAAAGAAGCTATAGAACGCAGCGAAGGCGGGGATGTCGTGGGAGCAGAACGGGAAAGAGTGGAGCAGGTTACAGCGGGATCATCAGCGCTTAGGCTGCTGGAGGAGCGCATGAGGCAATGGGGAGAACAGAAGAGTGCGCAGATTGTAGCAGATCTAAGGGTTAAAGAGCACGCAGATGAGCTGACGCTGGCATTCTGCGGACATTTCTCGGCAGGGAAGTCAAGCATGATTAACAAGCTCTGTGGTAAGCCTGTGCTGCCTTCGGGTCCGGTTCCAACCAGTGCGAATATTGTATCGATCCGCAGCGGAGCACCGCAGGTGCTGCTGCATCCGGTGGACGGAAGTTCCGGAGGGAATCTTGGGGTGATCAAGACTACGCCTGACCGGCTTCAGGATTTCTGCCGCCAGGGGACTGAATATTCAGCGATAGAGGTGTGGGAGGATGTCCCGGTGCTGGGGGCTCACGGTGTGCTGATGGACACTCCCGGCGTAGATTCGACAGATGAGGGCCATCAGGCGGCGACGCGCTCGGCGCTGCATCTGGCGGATGCCGTGTTCTATGTGATGGATTACAATCATGTGCAGTCGGAGAATAATCTGGCGTTTGCTAAAAGCCTTAGTGACTGGGGAAAGCCGCTCTACCTGATCATCAATCAGATCGACAAGCACAGGGAGCAGGAAATCCCGCTGGAGGAATACCGGCGGCAAGTGGAAAGCGCTTTCCGGGAATGGGGGGTTCATTCTGCGGGGCTGTTGTTCACTTCACTTAAGGTGGAGGGGCATCCGCTGAATCAGTGGAAGGATCTGCTGTCGTTGATCTCCGGTTTGCTGGAGCAGCGGCAGGTACTGCTTGAATATAGCTTGTCCCGTTCCATGCATCATACGGCGGATGCTGTAATTGCGGATTATCGTGAGCAGCAGCAGGAGGAGCGGGCTGCGCTGCTCGAAGAGGCAGATGGTGCAGCGGCTGAAGCTGTGGAAGCAGAGCTCCTGGCAACGATGCAGGAGGAAGCGTCGCTGGAGAAATTGCCTGAACAGTCGTGGGTCGATCTGCGCAGCAGGCTGGACGCTCTGCTCGGCAACACGAATCTGATGCCGGCCGATCTGCGGGATGCAGCGGGCGCATACATCGAGAGCCTCCAGCCTGGCTTCCGGCGCGGCCTGCTCTTCACCGCTGCGAAGCGGGAGAAGGAGCAGGGAGCGCGGCTGCTGCACTGGCATAGCCTTCAGCAGAGAGAGATCACTGCCCAGCTGGAGTGGCACACTCTCGAGCTCGTGCGCGAATGGGCGGAAGGCCTGGAGCTATGGCAGGAGGAAGCGGAGCCTATGCTGAAGCAGGCCTTCCCGGTGGTGAGCCAGCAGTGGCTGGCGGATCAGGTGAAGCCGGGAACCGGGGCTTCAGGCGAGGCGCTGCTTAATTTCTGCCGCACGCTTGCGGCAGAGATTAAGGCGCAGTTCCGCCGCGCGGTCCTGGCCTTCGGCGAGCCGCTGCTGGCGCAGCTGCCGCCGCTGGTGGAGGAGCGGCGCGCGG